>JAITML010000047.1 GCA_031277395.1 Methylobacillus sp.
CGTGGAGCGCCGTTCGATCTGGCATTGCTCGAACCCTTTGGCGTCTCTCCCCAACGGGCTGCCCACTACGCGGAAAGCGGGTGGCTTGTGCGCCTGGGGCACGGAGCCTATGCGTGGCCCAACGATGCTTTCGATGTGAACGGGGCGCTGCTGTTCCTGCAACGACGAGTGGACAGCCTGCATGTCGGCGGCAAGAGTGCGCTGGCCCTGCAAGGGGTACGTCACAACCTGGGCGTGCGCGACACGCTGGTGCTCTGGGGTGAGGCACGCTTCTCGTTACCCTCCTGGTTCACCGAGAGATTCCCGGCGCGTTACGTGAATGCCAGACTGTTCAATTGGCCCGATTCCCACTTGGTTGAAAAAACCCTTCACACTCCCCCCGGACAACCACAGGGATTGCGAGTAGCCGTGCCCGAACGCGCCACGCTGGAACTGCTGTACGAGGCAGGCACAAGGGAAAGTCTGGAAGAATCTCGCAACCTGTTTGATGGCCTGCGCTCGCCCCGCAAAGAGGTTCTGGGGCAACTACTGTCTTGCTGTACCAGCGTGAAAGCGGTACGCCTGTTTCTGACCTGGGCGCGTGAAACCGAGGTTGTCAATGTCGATGACCTGCTCCAACACTACCCGGTGCGCACCGGCAGCGACAAACGCTGGATGAGCCGCCTGGATGATGGCACCTTGCTCACACTGAAGCCTTATGGATAAACACTACGCCGACACGGTTCGCCTGTTGCTGGCCATCACGCCCGACGTGTTCGCCAACGGTATTTTTGCCTTGAAAGGCGGCACGGCCATCAACCTGTTCGTGCAGGACATGCCTCGCCTGTCGGTCGATCTCGATGTGGTCTATCTGCCTTGGCAAGTTCCACGGGATCAGGCACTGCGGACGATCAACCAGGAGTTGGCTGCAATTGCCGGCCGCGTGGCATCGCTCGGCGTGCAGACACGCCTGGTTCGCAGCAAGGAACTCGGGGACACCAAGCTGATTGCCGAAAACGAAATCAGCCAAGTGAAGGTCGAGGTCAATGTCGTATTTCGGGGCAGCGTACTGCCGGTCACTCGCCGTCCCTTGAGTGCTGAAACCAGTGATCTATTCGGCGTGGAGTTTTCGGTGCCGACGCTGGATACAGCCGAACTCTATGCCAGCAAACTCGTCGCGGCGCTGGATCGCCAACATCCGCGCGACTTGTTCGATGTCTGGCGGCTGTTTGAGACTGGCGGCATCACCGATGCGATGGTCGAGTGCTTCGTCGTCTATCTGGCCGGACACAACCGGCCAACGCATGAAGTGCTATTCGGCAATGACAAAGACATTGCCGCCGAATACGAACGCGCCTTCGTCGGCATGACGCAGATGGAATGCTCGCTGGCGCAGTTGCTTGAAACACGCCGGCGGCTGAGACATGAACTGCCAAGACGCTTGACCACGGCGCACCGCCAATTTTTGAGCGGCCTGACCCGCGCACAACCGCAATGGTCGCTGATGCAATGCCCTCATGCGAGTGAACTCCCGGCGCTACGATGGAAGCTCGCTAACCTGGAAACCTTCCGGCAACGCCGACTACGCGATTTTTCCGCTCAAGCCGATACATTGGATGCGGCGCTGTCAATGCTGGATGAGCAGAGGGGTGACGGATGATTCTGACCGACAACGAAACCAAAGTTGATCTGCTTAACAACGAGGCCATTGCCACCACGATCATCGGGTTGCTTCGTGAGAAGCCCGACCATCCGGTGACGATCGGCGTACACGGCGACTGGGGGGCTGGAAAGTCCAGCGTGCTCGAAATGATCGAGGCTGGGTTCGCGGACCAGAGCGATGTCCTGTGCCTGAAGTTCAATGGATGGCGATTCCAGGGTTTCGAGGACGCAAAGATCGCCTTGATCGAAGGGATCGTCACGGGCTTGGTCGAGAAACGTCCGGCGCTGAAAAAGGCAGCAGTGGCCATCAAGGAAGTTTTCCGTCGCATCGACTGGCTGAAGGTCGCCAAGCGAGCCGGTGGTCTGGCCCTGACCGCATTTACCGGCATTCCGACGCCCGAGCAAATCGGAGCCATCGTCGGCTCGTTCGAAGCGCTGGTGGCAGATCCTGCCAAGCTCGTGACGAAGGAAAACATCTCGGCGGTCATTGACGAAGCGAAGGCCATACTGAAGCCGGGCGAGTCCAAGAACGTACCAGAAGAAGTGGAAGCCTTTCGCAAGGCATTCGACCAACTCCTGAAAGATGCCGGTATTAAACAGCTCGTTGTCCTGATCGATGACCTCGACCGCTGCCTGCCCGACACTGCCATTGAAACGCTCGAAGCGATCCGGCTGTTCGTCTTCACCGCACAGACAGCGTTCGTCATTGCGGCTGACGAGGCGATGATCGAATACGCGGTGCGTAAACATTTCCCCGATCTACCCGACAGCACCGGACCGCGAGATTACGCCCGCAACTATCTCGAAAAGCTCATCCAGGTTCCGTTTCGCATCCCCGCCCTGGGTGAGACCGAGACACGTATTTACGTAACGTTGTTGCTGGCTGGCGCCGAAGTCGGCGAGAACGACACCGACTATGGAAAGCTGATTGCAGCAGCACGGGAAAAGTTGAAACGACCTTGGACCAGCGGCGGCCTCGATGCCTCGACAGTCAAGACGATGCTTGGCAAGCAGGCCGAGAAGGTGAACAACGCATTGGCACTCAGCGACCAGATCGGCCCCATCCTGGCGAGCGGCACGAGAGGAAACCCGCGCCAGATCAAGCGATTCCTCAACACGCTGTTGTTGCGCGAGCGCACTGCGGCGGCACGCGGTTTCGGCGACGACATCAAGCTGCCCGTGCTCGCGAAGCTCATGCTTGCGGAACGCTTTATTCCAAGATTGTTCGAACAGATTGCGCTCGTTGCAGCGGTCCATCCGCAAGGACTGTGCGAAGACCTCGAAGCACTGGAACAGAATTTTGCGGCGGCTGACAACAAAGTTAATGAACCGAAGGAGAAGAAGAAAGTCGCCGAGCCCATTCCTGTATCCGACAACGCCATATTGGCAGAGTGGAAGTCGTTGGAAACAGTGTGCGACTGGGCGCGTCTCTCGCCGACGCTATCGGGGCTCGATTTACGCCCCTATCTGTTCGTGACAAAGGACAAAAAGGACTACTTCGGCCCGGTGTCGGTGTTGGGGCACTTGGCCGCGGTAGTCGAGAAGCTGTTCGGCGGCAAGATGACCGTCCAACGCTACGAAGCTGAGTTGAAGCAACTTGTGCAGCCCGAAGCCGAGAAGGTGTTCGAGGCCATGCGCAGCAAGATCATGAGCACTGGCTCTTTTGAGACTAAACCGACAGGGGTTGATGGTCTCGCCGTGCTTGTGAAGGCACAGCCCAACCTCCAGGGCCGATTGATGGACTTTCTGGAGGCACTGCCAAGTGACAAGTGCGGACCTTGGGCTGTCAGTGGCTGGCAAAGTGCCATCAAAGATACCGAATACGCTACTCGCCTCACAAAACTGCTGGGAGACTGGAGCAGGGTTACCAGTAACCCCGGTCTTAAGGCCAGCGCTGAAGCCGCACTCAAGGATCTGAAGGGAGGGCGCTGATGGGAACCTCGACAGCTTACGGCGGACCGGGTGGTAGGACACCACTGGTTCCGTCATGGCTGGGCGACACAGGTGGCGGTGATTCAACTGCCGCTCCAGGCGATGGTGCAGGACCGGACGGCCAACCACCAGCGGACGGTGCTGCGCCACCGGCGCCTCCAAACCGCCCATCTCTTCCCAGAACAGCGGATCCACAGCGCTTCTCTGGCGCTCGCAGCAGCTTCACGCGATTTGCTGGCTCTGGCGGCAATGATCGAGCCAGCTTGGGCCGTGCCGTCTCAAGATACGTATCAACGTCCGCCGGAGGGTCACGCCAAGCTGCCCAACGCATGGGCGCTTCTCGGGGGGCCGGAGTACGGCTCCTAGGCTTTCTCTCTGATGCACAAGCGCGAGGTGTGCGCGAAGCACTACGTGCCTTGGACCTAGAATCGTTGGCAGGTCGCCCAATTACTGAAATTTTCGTGGGTTTGGCCGATTACATCTGCCCAGGTGCGGGCACGGTTGATGAAGGCATTGCCCGCGAGGCTTACATCGAAACCATCATTGAGCTGGCGAGCGAAGGGCTTACCGATCTGACCACGTTTACCCCCGACCAAATGCAGACGGTTTTTGAACTGTATGCCACCCATGCGATCGAAGCACGTATCTGCAACGACATCGGAACCAAAACCGTAACCATGCCAACCGACGCGCAGGCTGCACATCGCGTCGAGCAGCAGTTGCGAGACTTCATCCGAGGTGGCGTGAGCGACGCACTGACGCGAGCACGGGCAGAAACACCGAATCTCACTCCTGAACGGATTCAAGGCTTCGTGGATGCCGTATACGAGTCCGCATTTGCAATCTTGCAGACTCTTGGTGACGCGGAGGCCAATCAATGAAGCGACAACTTCTGGCGGGCCGTTTGGGCCCAGACGACCGCTTCGATGCAATGGCGAGCGCCGATGAACAGACGACTTACCTGCAACTCGTCGCTGGCGAGAAATTATTGAATCACGGTGTCGGAGGTGCGCTCACGAGTCTGAAGAAGATCGGCGTGTTTCCTTCGGAAATCGGCATCGACCTGCTGGTACTGGCCGTCCATGTCCATGCAGCCGACACCCGCATCTCCCGTGCGGAGCAGTCCCAAGACTCATGGACACGCGAGATGCGGTTGATCGTGCCAGTCAGCGACCCGGTGCGCTGGAATGCAGCAGCGCCGATCCTCAAAAAGTCTCTGGACTTCTTGACGGGTGATCGCTGGACGATCGATTTCAGGGTGCGTCCAGATCGGTTCTCGACGATCACCCAAGCAGCGCCCCCGAGTTTGATCGCTCCGCCCTTTGATGCCGTCAGCTTGTTCTCGGGAGGACTGGACAGCCTGATTGGTGCCATCGATCTTCTGGAAGACGATGCCACTCCCCTGCTGGTCAGCCATTTTGGTGAGGGGGCAATCAGCGACGCACAGAGCAAACTGTTCAATGACCTGAAAAGGCACTACGCCAAGTCATCTTTCGCGCGGCTGCGTGTGGGCATGACTTTCAAGAAGGGGATGGTGGCGGATGTTGGTTCCGAGGGCAGCACGCGCGGCAGGTCATTCCTTTTCTTCGCGCTCGGCGTGTTCGCAGGCACTGGACTTGGGTGCCATTTTGTCTTGCGTGTCCCCGAGAACGGGCTGATCGCGCTGAATGTGCCTTTAGACCCCCTGCGGTTGGGGTCAAACAGCACCCGCACCACGCACCCGTACTACATGGCAAGGTGGAACGATCTGCTTGTCGCACTCGACATAGATGGAGAGATTCGGAATCCATACTGGGACAAGACGAAGGGCGAGATGGCCGCAGCTTGCCGCAATCCCGCCCTCTTAAAAGAGTTGGTGACAGATTCGTTGTCGTGCTCATCTCCCGCCAAAGCCCGATGGCTGGGACACGGTATTCAGCACTGTGGCTATTGCCTACCATGCCTGATCCGCCGCGCAGCGTTGACGGCTGCATGGGGTGCTGAGAATGACCCGACAACGTACACGATTCCCGATCTTCATGCACAGCCCTTGGACACGCGCCAAGCGACCGGGGTACAGGTCAGGTCGTTTCAGTATGCGATCGAGCGCTTGAAAGGCAAGCCGCAGCTCGCGAACCTCTTAATCCACAAGCCAGGCTCGCTTGCCGATGAAGCCGCACACCTGAATCAGCTTGCCGATGTCTACCGGCGTGGCCTTGGCGAAGTCGCACGGCTCATCGACGGTGCCGAGGCGAGACCGAGTTGACGAGGATGCGTGCATGATTGCCACTGCGGGCCTCGTGGACTTCCACTGCCATCTTGATCTCTATCCGGACCATGCCGCAACCGTTCGGAACGCGGAAGCGGCTGGTGTGTTTACTCTGGCGGTAACGACAACACCTCGCGCATGGCCTCGCAATCACGAACTCGCGCAGCGCACAAAGCATGTTCGAGCGGCATTGGGGCTGCATCCGCAGTTGGTTGCAGAACGTGAAAGCGAAATCGGACTATGGGATCAATATCTTGCGGAGACGCGCTATGTCGGCGAAGTAGGGTTGGACGCCGGCCCTCGATTTTTCAAGTCGCTCGATGCGCAGAAGCGGGTGTTTCAACACGTGTTGCAGCGCTGCGCACAGGCTGGTGACAAAATCATCACAGTCCACAGCATCAGGTCGGCCAAGGCGGTACTTGATCTTGTCGAAGCGCACCTACCGCCCGAGCGCGGAAAAATCGTTCTCCACTGGTTCACGGGAACCAAGAGCGAAGCGAAACGCGCGTTGGAGTTGGGCTGCTACTTCTCGATCAATGCAGGAATGCTTGGCAACGAAAGGCACGCTCCGATGGTGCAGGCTATCCCCTTGGATCGAACGCTGACAGAAACCGACGGACCTTTCACTCGCGCTGGCGACCGGCCTTCGCAGCCGGCGGATGTGGCTAGCGTCGTGGGAGGATTGGGCCGATTGCACGGACTGTCTTCAAAAGAAGTGACTGATCTTATTCGCGAAAATTTGCGAGCGTTGCTGACATAGTTGTTAAAAATCAAACGAAGGCATAGGTATGAGCAAAGGCACCGAAGGCTCACCGCACTCAGAATGTACCGCTAAATGTACCAGTTAGAACCGGCTGTTAGCGGCTGTTGCTGCACGTCAGTGGACTGAGATTCAAGAAAAATCTCAATCCAGATAGCTTTATTCATCTTGTGACGGAGACTAACCCGGCGTTTGCCAACGCCAGAGATAACCTTCATTTAGCCCGCATCGCTATTCATCTTGGAAGGTATAAGGAAGCTATGGCCTTAGCATGCGCCGGCATTTCGTCTGCTAATGAACGCGCGACATTGCTTTTAAGAGATATAAAAGAGATTGTAGAGAATCTCAATGCAATCTAAAGTCGGCCTAACATTTCGTTCGAGCGAACCCGACGCGAGCCGCTCAACTCACACGTGTTAGGCTTAAATACCTAAACTTGCCTATAATCGACAGAAATGGCGACTATCCACTACTGCAAGGGCTGGTTTAGAGGCAAGAAAAGGGCGCTTCAAGCGTTGTCAGTCGAAGATGCGCGCTCTCTCCATAGTCAGGGAGAGA
>JAITML010000027.1 GCA_031277395.1 Methylobacillus sp.
TTCGTGCAACTCGACGCCGCCACGCGCCGCAATCTCGAAATCGACATCACCTTGCGCGGCGATCCCGCGCCTACTTTGTATTCGCTGCTCGACACCACGCAAACGGCGATGGGCGCGCGCTTGTTGCGCCGCTGGCTGCATCATCCGCTGCGCGACCAGCATGCGATGCGCGCGCGTCATGCTGCAATCGACGAGCTCATAACGCGCGAGCTTCATCCAAATCTGCGCGAAACATTGCGCGCGATAGGCGACATCGAGCGCATCACCGCCCGCATCGCGCTCAAGAGCGCCCGTCCGCGCGATCTGTCTGGCCTGCGCGACAGTTTGCGTCAGTTGCCGCAGCTAAGTAAAAGCTTGAAAAAGGTGACAGCCAGTCGGCTCGCGTCACTCACGCTGCATGCGCCGAATGAAGCGCTCACTCTGCTCACGCGCGCGATCCAGTCCGAGCCTGCCGCGGTGCTGCGCGAAGGTGGCGTGATCGCAACGGGTTACGATGCCGAGCTTGATGAACTGCGCGCGATCCAGACCAACTGCGGCGAATTTCTGCTCGATTTCGAGGCGCGTGAAAAAGCGCGTACCGGCATCAGCACGCTCCGGGTCGAATACAACAGCGTGCATGGTTTTTACATCGAACTTACGCGCACGCACGCCGAAAAAGCTCCGCCCGAATACCGCCGCCGCCAGACGCTCAAAAATGCCGAGCGATTCATCACGCCCGAACTCAAGGTTTTCGAGGACAAGGTGCTCTCCGCAAACGAGCGCGCGCTGGCGCGTGAAAAGGCGTTGTACGATGAGATACTGGAACGCTTGCAGCCGCATATCGCAGAGCTTCAAGCGACCGCCGCCGCCGTGGCCGAACTGGACGTGCTGTGTGCGTTCGCCGAACGCGCGCAAACACTCAATTTCGTCGCGCCCGAGTTTACCGACGAAGCGGTGATCGAAATTACCGGCGGGCGTCATCCGGTCGTGGAGCAGATCGCGCAACCTTTTATAGCCAACGACACACGGCTCGGTGTAACGCGCCAACTGCTGCTCATTACCGGCCCCAACATGGGCGGCAAATCCACCTACATGCGCCAGACTGCGCTCATCACGCTGCTCGCGTATTGCGGCAGCTATGTCCCCGCAACCTCGGCACGGCTCGGCAAAATTGACCGCATTTTTACGCGCATAGGCGCATCGGACGACCTCGCGGGCGGCCGTTCAACCTTTATGGTCGAGATGACCGAGACGGCAAATATTCTGCACAACGCCACCGAGCAAAGTCTGGTATTGCTGGATGAAATCGGGCGTGGCACTTCCACCTTTGACGGCCTCGCGCTTGCGTGGGCGTGCGCCCGTCATCTGCTGGAACGCAATCGCTGCTACACCTTGTTTGCCACGCACTATTTCGAACTGACACGCCTCACCGAGGACTACAAACAAGTCGCCAACGTACATCTCGATGCGGTCGAGCACGGCGACAGCATCGTATTTCTGCACAGCGTGGAAGAAGGCCCCGCGAGTCAGAGCTACGGCTTGCAGGTGGCGCAACTTGCGGGTATCCCGAAATCGACCATCGCCGCCGCGCGGCGGCGTCTCGCGCAACTCGAACAGCAAAGCATAGCCGCAGGTCCGCAGGTCGATCTGTTCGCGGCGCCCGCCGCGAGTGAAGCACCGCCGCATCCGGCGCTGGAAGCCTTGGATGATATCGAGCCGGATGAAATGACGCCCAAACAGGCGCTGGAAGTTTTGTACAAGCTCAAGAAGATGCGGGAGTAAGTGGCAGGATACAGGGCAGCAACCCTGACTCTCCGTCATTCCAGCCGCCTCCGCCCATCCATCTGACGGAGAATGTTGACTGATTCTTATATGCAGAGTACAAATTGGCTAATTTTAAGTTGTACTATTCCAAAATAATCAGTATCAGGGGTATGCTCCATGAGGGACACAAAGCGTAGTCTTTGTTTCACCGGCCAGCGCAGATCATGTGCTCCGACCAAGCTGACGCATTGCAGCAATTCAACTTTTCCACCATTCCATATTGCCGCGCGCGGGCTGGCAATGCTGATTGGCGCGACGCTGCTGGGAGTAAATCCGGCGCAGGCGCAGTACGTCGTGCCTGATGGCTCGCCGTTCTCGGCAGCAGTGATTCCCGCGGCGATTGCCGATGGCTCAAGCATCACGCTGGGCGGCGATGCTACACTCGATATCGTTGTGACTCTGCCTACAGGAGCATCCGGCCTTACCCTTAACGCCGCCGCTGGCGGCAGCACGGTCACCGTCAACCCCAATTTCCGGTTCAGCGACACCACAGCAGCTCCTGTCATTTTGAACATCAACGGCAATGTCACCTTTACGGGCACGGGCGCAGCCTCTGCCGGTAACGGTGGAGTGATCAGCTCAACTGGCGGCTTGACCACCATCAACGCCAATGGCGATCTGACGCTGAACCACAACATCGTTGGTGGCGGTGGTGCCGGTGGTGGCGGCGCGATTTACGTGAATGACGGCTTGGATCTAGCTGCCAACAACCTTTTTATCACCAATAACAACACCCAATCCGGGCAGGGCGGCGGCATTAATGCGAATGCAGGCAGTGTAAGTCTCGCTGCCGCTGGCGGCAATACCACCTTTACCGGCAACATCGCGAACAACCTCGGCGGCGGGATTTACACCCGAGACGGCGACGTTACCATTGGCAGTGCGATCAACAACCCCAACGGCATCATCACCTTTACCAACAACTTTGCCGGCTTCACGCTGAACGATCCGAATTACGCCGGCGACATTGATGTCACACAGGTCACGGCCAACGGTATTGCCTCCTCTAACGGTGGCGCGATTTACTCCAGAAAATTAGTTGGAAGTAGCACGATTACGCTTTATGGAAGCCAGATCACTCTGTCAAACAATATGGCGCGCCAGGATGGCGGTGGCATTAATACGAGTGCCGCGAATATTTTCGGCAATCTGATCGCAGAGAACAACACGGCAATCACTGGTGCTGGCGGAGCAATTTATGGGACTAGCGATATAATCATTGGCAATTCCAATACCACCAGTGTAATGCTGAATAACAATACAGCAGGCGGCAGTACAGGATTCTTCGGCGGCGGTGCGATCTATGCTGGGAGCCGCGTGTCCATCACCGCCCAAACCATCACACTGAACAACAACACAGCAGGCAGCAGCAACGGTGGCGCGATCATGGGGAGAGACGGCATATCCATCAACGGTGCACTGACTGCGAACAATAACAGCGCGGGTAACGGCGGCGCGTTATGGACGCAGACTTCCCTCGCTCCTATTACCTTGACGGGCAGCGCCAGTATCAACAACAACAGCGCGGGCGGCAACGGCGGTGCGCTCTGGGTGGGCGGCAGTCTCAACCTCACTGCTACGATTGGTAATATGGCCTTCCGCGGCAACACCGATAGCAGCGGAGCCAACGCCATCTGGCTGGAGAACAGCGGCGGCAACACAATCACCACCTTCAATGCAGATACCGGGCGCAACATTATTTTTTATGACCCCATCCGAAACAACGTCACCACCGGTCTGCTGGCCGTGAGCAAAGTTGGTGCGGGATCGCTGGTCTTCGACGGTACCGATTATCTTGCCAGCCAACCCGAACGCTGGTCCCAGATTTATGGCAACACCACCGTGCGAGCCGGGACATTTGAAGTACGAAACAACGCCATCTACGGCGTATTGGCAGGAGACGTTAGTGGAACTGCGGGCGATTCATCCTTCACCGTCAACTCCAACGCCACTCTTGCCGGTGGCGGCGACCTCGCTGCCAATCGCATCGGCACAGTAAGAGCCGACACCTTCACCCTCAACGGCGACCTCAATATCGCGGGCTCCGCTGCACCCGGCACGGCTGCAGGCGGCTTCTCCACCTTCAACGTGGTGAGCAGCAACGTGAACTTCGGTACAGGCAGCCAGATACACTTCAACACCTATCTCAATAACGCCAGTGTGCAGCGGAGCGATATCCTCGTACTCGATCTGGCCGGTACTGCCACTACCGGCACCGCCAACATTATCGTCACCAACGTCGGCGGCCCCGGCGCCATTACCACCGGCAACGGCATCCTGCTTGTCGAAACCACCGGCGGCGCGACGACCACCGCAACCGCCTTCAGTCTCCCCGGCGGTTATGTCGCCGCTGGCCCCTACCAATACGAGCTA
>JAITML010000064.1 GCA_031277395.1 Methylobacillus sp.
ACTTTTCCTTCGACACGGCCAACACCTCGACCTTCCTGATCGAGTGAATCTATATGTATGCGCTTGATGGTCATAGAGGTGAAATTTTACCGCAGATTGCTTGCGCTCCCTCCGGCAAAAAAGGCGCAACAACGAAGCCGGGTATCGGCGCTATTTATAGTTTGGCAGTCTGGCTGTCAGACCAGGCGGCCAGAAACTCTTGCCAATGTTTTGCCGGATTTGCAGCCAGTGATTCGCGCACAAGTGTGAGTTCGCGCTGGTATGCGGCGGCAGTGAGCAGCCCGCGCATGTGCTGAAAACGCAGATAGACAAGCCAGGTATTGACCACATCGGTTTCGCAGTAACTACGGATGGCCTCGATTTCACCCGCTTGATACGCCTCCCACACCCTGGAACCGTCCATGCCGAGTTTGCCGGGGAAGCCGCACAGTTGCGCGAGCTGATCCAGCGGCGCATTGCCGCGACCCTGATACAGCGCGAGCAAATCCATGAGGTCGGTATGACGCATGTGATAGCGGCTGATGTAGTTGTTCCACTTGAAATCACGGTCGTCGTCGCCCATGTCCCAATAAGTCGCGGCGACGACGTTGTGCATGAGGCCGCGATAATGCAACACGGGCAGATCAAAGCCGCCGCCAGTCCAGGAGAGCAGCGTGGGTTTGTACTTTTCGATACCGTCGTAGAAGCGCTGTATGAGCGTGCCCTCGCCCTCATCCGGCGCGCCCAGCGACCAGACGCGGAAATTGTTTTCGCCTTCGCGCAATACGCAGGAAATCGCAATCACTTTCTGCACATGCAACGGCAGAAATTCGGATAACCCGTTTTGGCGGCGTTGGTGAAAAGCGATCTGCGCGACCTCCGCCGCCGAGGTCTCCGGCGGCAACCCCAACAGCTTGCGCAGACCATCGGTATCGGGGATGGTTTCGATGTCAAAAACGAGGACAGGAGTCATGGTGTTATACCGTCAGAATGGTTTTATGCTCGAACAACTTGCGCCCTTCCGACAGGGCACCCAAAGCCCCTCTCCCTCGATGGGAGAGGGGTGGGGGAGAGGGTGCAAAAGAAATCGCGCGCAATGCTGCAGGAGCAGGAACCTTTTCCTTGGGATACTTTCGGAAGCTTCTGCACGAATCTGAGCGAGCAGACGCGCCCGGTTTCGGAATGGGATGCAAAGCGCAAAGCAAGGCTGCTTGCCGTGATGCGCATTTATCCCCTCTCCCCCACCCTCTCCCACAAGGGGAGAGGGGCTTTGCCTTCTGCCATGTTTACAGGCTCCAACTTCTCAAATATTCCGCACTACGGCTTCTGTTTCCAGTTTCCGCCCGCGTCCTGCACCCACCAGCCGCTGTGCGCTCGATCTGCCCAGCGTTGCGCGAAGGTGTTGCGGATTTCAGCTTCCCATTCGGGATGGCCGTTGGCGTTGGCGACTTCCTTGTAGAGCGCATTGCGATCCCTGTTTTCATCCGCGACCAGCGCGTTGACGCTCTGCCTGTCCCTGAGCGGCACGGCGTTGGCGTCGCGCACGATTACCAGCCCATCCTTGCCGAGTCCCACGGCGCCGCTTTCATACAGCGGACGCATCTGGGGAAAGCGCGCCTTGATGTTGCCGCGAATTTCCGTCACTGCGGGGGTATTCGCCTTGAGATCAGCCTGCGCCAGCACAGGCGCGGTCGCCAGCAGGGAAGTCAGCGCGAATGCCATCGCGATCAATTGTTTTTTCATGGAAGCCTCCTCTTAAGGTTGCGCCGGATCATCGGCAGGGGTTTGCTGGTCATTGATCTGCCAGACTTCGTCGATGATTTTGTCGGCGGCTTTTTCCGCAGCCGCCGCCGGGAAGTAAATGTTGATGGTGACGCAGGCCGACAATACCAATCCCGTCGGCAACAGCCCTATCCAGTGTTTTTTCATGGTTCGTTCCTTATTTGACAATGGGCGCCGCATTGCTTTCGATCACGCCCTGAATGCGCGAGAGCAACTCGCTCCAACTCACTTCACGATTGTACCCCAGCACCGTGATCGCCGGTATGCCGCTACCTTTGACAATCACATAACCGCCCGGGGTTGGTTCCACGCCTTCCATCACGCAATTACCCTGACGCAGCTTGCATGACAGGCCGATTGCGGAATAGTTGAATTGCTTGAAGAAGCGCAGAAAGCTGCGTTGCAACGCAGCCGACGCGCCCGCGCCGCCGAGCGCCGAGATGTTTTCCACCGCGCGCTGCGAAATCTTTTTGGAATATTTGCCCGGCGCGCTGCGGAACGAAGCATCGAATTGCACCGGCTTCCAGCGCGACAGCACCAGGTTTTTCACATCGCCATCCAGCCTGCCCGTGATCGCGCCGAAGGAAAAGGTATGCGTGAGCAAATCAAGATCAAGATTGCGCATGACAACGTCACCGCGCAGACGCGGCGCGATGCCGAGCGGATCCTGCAACGCCAGATTATCCACCGTGATCGAGCCATCAAAAATGTTGATGCCCATCGCGCCATCCATCGTCATTATGCCGTCGGTGTAAGTCACCGTGGGAATGCCTGCCGCGAGTTTGCCGTCCATCGCCGGCCAGCCGACTGCACGACTGAAATCGCTCATCGAAACCGGTGTCAGCGTCGCGCCCATATGCCAGTGCCATTTTTCCTGGAGAAGCTCCGCCGAAACATCGGTCAGCGTCAGTGTGCCGTCGAGCACCGGCAGCTTCACCTGCGGCGTTGTCAGCGCGTAACCGTTGAGCGCCGCCGTCATTTCCGTCGCGCCCAGATTCATTTTCAGCAACTGCCCGCCCGCATAACGCAGGCTCGCTTTCGTGCCCTGATTGAGCGACCACGGCACATCGGCATTGACCTTGTAAAACTCGAATGCGCCGTTTTTGTCGGCCACATCAAAATCGCGCAAGGCGACATGAAACGCCGTGAACGTTCCATCCTTCATGCTGACGCTCGCGTCGGCCTGCCCTTCCATTTCAAGATTGGCGAGCATGGTTTTCTCGAAAAGCGGTTTGAGCAGCACTGTGTAAGCGCCCGCCATGTCGATATGCTGCGCCGTGACATCCAGATTTTTTATGCTGTTTTCCGGCAACGTCAGCGCCGCCGATATTTGCGCGGAACCCACGCCGCCAACTGTCAACGTGCTCTGCTCAACCGACAGCAGATTGGGCGCATAAACGCCGCGCCCGTCGAAGCCAATATCCATTTTGTCGAAATAAAGCGGCGACCAGAACACTTCGCCGCCAGTGTTGCCGAGCTTGCCTGTCCAGCGCCATTGCTCGCCTTCGCGTGTGGCGGTGGCCTGCAAATGCGCGGCGATTTTTTCGCCTGCGTGCAATCCGGTTTCATCATTGAACGCGACATCCTTGAGAAAAAATTCTCCGCGTATCTGGCTCGGCATCTTCTGCTCGCCGGAAAATTCCGCCCAGCCGCGCAGCTCGCCTTTGCTGAAAGCAAACGGCAGCGTGAACTCTTTCGCGAGCTGCGCCGCATCGCCGTGTTTCAGCATTGCCCGCCCATGCCAGCGTCCGTCCATGTTCAAAGTACCGCTGATTTTTTCGATTTTCGCGCCGGGATGCTCGATCTTGCCGATGTGAATCTCGACGCGATCAATCGCAAGCGCGGGCAGCGCAAGCCCGCACAGCGCGAGCAGCAGCAACCTCATTCGGGGAAAACTCCCGTGGAAAGATAGCGATCACCGCGATCGCAAATAATGGTTACGATCACCGCGTTTTCCGTTTCGCCGGAAAGCCGCATGGCGGCACACACGGCGCCGCCCGAAGAAATTCCCGCGAATATGCCTTCCTCACGCGCGAGCCGCCGCGTCATTTCCTCGGCTTCCGGCTGGCCGACTTCCATCATGCGGTCTATGCGCGAAAAATCGCAAATCGCCGGCAGATATTCACGCGGCCACTTGCGTATGCCGGGAATCTGCGCGCCGTCGCACGGCTGCACACCGATGATTTGTATCGCCGGATTCATTTGTTTGAGATAACGCGAGACGCCCATGATGGTGCCGGTGGTGCCCATGCTGGAAACAAAATGCGTGATTTTGCCGCCGGTGTCGCGCCAGATTTCCGGCCCCGTGGTTTCAAAGTGCGCGAGCGGATTATCCGGATTGGCGAATTGATCGAGAATCACGCCACGCCCTTCATCCCGCATTTTTTCGGCAGTGTCGCGCGCAAGCTCCATGCTGCCTGCTTTTGGCGTTAACACGAGCTCTGCGCCGAAAGCCTTCATCACGCGCCGCCGTTCCAGACTTTGGTTATCCGGCATCACCAATATCAGCTTGTAGCCCTTGACCGCCGCCGCCATCGCAAGCGCAATGCCGGTGTTGCCGCTGGTCGCTTCGATCAGCGTGTCACCCGGCTTGATCGCACCGCGCGCTTCCGCATGAGCGATCATGGAAAGCGCGGGTCTGTCCTTCACCGAACCTGCGGGATTGTTGCCTTCCAGCTTTGCAAGAATGACATTGCTGGTCGCGCCGGGAATGCGCTGCAAACGCGCGAGCGGCGTGTTGCCGGCAAATTGGTCTATCGTTTTATAGTTCATTTTCAAGAAGTCTCAGCAAAGCCCCTCTCCCCTTGTGGGAGAGGGGTGGGGGAGAGGGGGAGCGGTTTCTCGTCAGTTTTCGTTTTTCCCAATTTTTCACCCTCTCCCCCACCCCTCCCCCATCAAGGTGGAGGGGCTTGAAGTAGCTCTGTCATAACTCATTTTTTCAGCATCGCAAGCAAAACAGCGAACACGGCGAATCCGACAAACGCGATCAGGGAAAGTTGCGGGATGGTCAGCCCGAGCCACGTCCAGTCAATTTTCGAGCATTCGCCGGTGCCGTTGAACACCCATTGCAACGCCCTTTGCATGGGAAAATTTTCAAACATGTAATCAAAGCCCACGCCGCATTCCGACATCACCTGATCGGGATGCGCCTGTATCCACATGTGACGCAACGCGATGCCCGCACCGGTCGCGGCGGCGGCAAATTGCAAAAAGCCGTAGATGCGCCATCCCCACTTGCCCGGATTATGCAGCGCGGCCACAAGAAAAATCACTCCCAGCACCATGTAGGCAATGCGCTGCGTGATGCACAGCGGGCACGGGTCGAGATTGTTTTGTTGCTGAATGTAGAGCGCGAGGCCGACCAGGCCGAACGCGGCGACAAAGCCGAGCAAATAACCGACGCGACCACCAAGGATTCTGTTAAACATGAAAGCTCACCGCTTATAATGGAATTCGATGATTGTAACGGAAACCCGGATTTTCTTTGACTACCACATCGCTTTTTGAACCGCATCGCCCGAATGTGCTCAGCGTCAGCGCGCTCAACCGCATCGCGCGTGAAACGCTGGAGCGCAGCTTTCCGCTGCTGTGGGTCGCGGGTGAAATCTCCAACCTCACCCGCGCCGCTTCCGGGCATTGGTATTTCTCGCTCAAGGACGAACACGCGCAAGTGCGTTGCGTGATGTTCCGCAATCGCAACGCCGCGCTCGACTGGGTTCCGCGCGAAGGCGATCAGGTCGAGGCGCGCGCGCTGGTCACATTGTACGAAGCGCGCGGCGACTTTCAGCTCACGATAGAAGCCCTGCAACGCGCCGGATTGGGCGCATTGTTTGAAGCCCTTGAACGGCTCAAGGCCAAGCTGGAAAAGGAAGGTTTGTTCGACCCCGCGCGCAAACGCCCGCTGCCCGAACATCCGCGCCAGATCGGCATAATCACCTCGCCTGCCGCCGCCGCGCTGCGTGATGTGCTGACCACATTGCGGCGGCGCATGCCCGGCATTCCGATCGTGCTCTACCCTGCACCGGTGCAAGGCAAGGATGCGGCGGAACTGATCGCGAAAGCCATACGCACCGCCGGAAAACGTAACGAATGCGACGTGCTCATCATATGTCGCGGCGGTGGCAGCATCGAAGATTTGTGGTCGTTCAACGAAGAAATCGTCGCGCGCGCGATTGCCGATTCGCCCCTGCCCGTCATTTCCGGCGTCGGTCACGAAACGGATTTCACCATCGCCGATTTCGTCGCGGATCAACGCGCGCCCACCCCCACCGCCGCCGCCGAATTGGTCACGCCTGATCGACAGACATTGTTGCGCGCCGCCCACACACTGCATCTGCGTCTGCGCCGCCAAATGCAGCATCTGCTGGACAAGCGCATGCAACAGACAGATTACCTCGCGCGCCGCCTTGTGCACCCGGCTGAAAAAACGCGCCAGCAGCGTGACCGGCTAGGTCACTTGCAAGCACGTCTGCAAGCTGCGCTGCTACGCCTCACCGACCGCGCAAACGCGCGTTTGCATGCGCTGCCACAACGCCTGCAAATGGCGCATTTACGTCAATTGCAACAACGCCACGCGCACCTGCGCCATCTGGAACAAACCCTGCACAACCTCAGCCCGGATTCGGCGCTCAAACGCGGCTACAGCCTCGTGCGCCTGCCCGACGGCAGCATCGTGCGCGACAGCGCGGCATTGCATCCCAAGCAACTTCTCACCATCACCTTCGCGCGCGGCGAGGCGGAGGTGAGTGTGGAAAAGGCAGAGCCGTAGAACCGCAGGCCGGGATGAAGCGTAGCGCAATCCCGGCACCCAATGACAGCGGGGTTCTCGCTGGGATTCAACTTTGTTTCATCCCAGCCTACTGTCTCATTTTCGCATCTGAAAATCTCATCAGTTCTAGCGATCTACCCCCTAAAGTCTATTTACAAATGCAATTTATTAATTAGAATCCACATATCTTTAATTAAAAGCGCTATACAGACGAGCGCTTTTAAATCAACAGCAAAATACTGGGGGAAATTCCTTGGCTATCACTATCGCATTCCGTCAGCCGCAGCATGGCATGGAGGTTTTTCGTGCCGGCAGCATCCTGCTGATGTTGTGCCTGACGCTGTTCCTGCTGCTTTCCGCCAAGGTTGTCCGTGCCGACGATATTTCCTCCACGCTTGAAGAACAGGAAACCCAACGCGCCCGTGAACGCGAACGGCAATTGCGCGAACAACTGGAACCTTCCACCGATGTTCGTCTTCCGCGCGACGGAGCGACGGAAGCAGAACATCTCCCCGCCGAAGAATCTCCCTGTTTCGTCATCAATCGCATCGAACTCATCGACGAAACCGGCAAGTTTGCCTGGGCGCGCGCCGCCGCCGATCTCCCGGATGATGCAGCCACCGGGCGCTGCCTCGGTTCACGCGGCATCAATCTGGTGATGACCCGCATACAAAATGCCATCATCGCGCGCGGCTATGTCACCACCCGCGTGCTGGCCGAGGCGCAGGATTTATCGCAAGGTACGCTCACGCTCAACATTATCCCCGGCAGAGTGCGCGCCATCCGTCTCGCCGAAGGCGTTTCCACCCGCGCGACGCTCTGGAACGCCTTTCCCATCCGCCCCGGAGACCTGCTCAATCTGCGCGACATCGAACAAGGACTGGAAAACCTCAAACGTCTCCCCACCACCGAAGCCGACATCGAGATCGTCCCCACCGAAACCGTGGGCGAAAGCGATATCGTGGTCACCTGGAAACAGGACTTTCCCTTTCGCATCACGCTCAATGCCAACGACGGCGGCAGCAAGAGCACCGGCAAATATCAGGGCAGCGTCACGATTTCCGGCGAACATCTTTTGACCCTCAACGACCTCTTTTACTACAGCTTCGGCCACGACCTCGGCGGCGCCGACAAAAGCGGCAGCGGCACCATGAATCACAGTTGGCATTACTCGCTCCCCTACGGCAACTGGCTGCTCGCCCTCAACGCCAATGACTACACCTACCGGCAGGCAGTGGCGGGCATCAATCAAACCTACATCTACCAGGGCAAAAACGACAGCAAGGAAGTCAAGCTCTCCCGGCTCATGTACCGCGACGCGGTGCAAAAATCCTATCTCTGGATGCGCGCCTATCTCACCACCATGCGCAACTACATCGACGACACCGAAATCGAAATCCAGCGCCGTCGCATGGCCGGATGGGAACTCGGCACGGATTACCGTTATTACCCCAAGGCGCTGCCCGGCTCCGTCCTTGATGCCAGCCTCGCTTACCGTCACGGCACCGGCATGTGGGACGCCATGCCTGCACCCGAGGAGAAATTTGGCGAAGGCACTTCCCGCCCCAAAATCTGGTCAACCGAGGTCAATTTCTCCCTGCCGTTTCAGGCATTCGACCAACGCTTTCTTTACAACGCCGACCTGCGCGGTCAATGGAATGACACGCCGCTCGTGCCGACCGACCGCTTCTCCATCGGCGGACGCTACACCGTGCGCGGCTTTGACGGCGAAACCATACTCGCCGCCGAACGCGGCTGGCTCATCAGGAACGACCTTGGCCTCGCGCTCGGCGACAGCGGCCAGCAAATCTACATCGGCCTCGACCACGGCGAAGTCGGCGGGCAGACCGCCAAACTGCTGCTCGGGCGACGACTGACGGGCGGCGTGGTGGGATTTCGCGGCGCATGGAAAGGCTTTTACTACGACACTTTCATCGGCAAATCGCTGGAAGCGCCCAAATACTTCCCGACACGCAGCTCGGTGGCCGGGTTCAATCTGACATTCACTTATTGATGAAATACGGGGGTTAACATGAACAACATGACACAGATGCCACACGAGGATGAACGCGATTCGCAAAACCTCCCCTCTCCCCCAGTGGGAGAGGAGCAGGGGGAGAGGGGGAGTCAATTGGCGCGAGGCAGCACAGCCATCCTTGATGGTCAGGAGAATAAACTCTCACGTTTTCGTCGCGCTCTCACGTTCACGGTGCTCCTCACCTTCCTCAGCCAGACGCTGGTTTCTCCCGTCATGGCGCAGGTCGTTGCCTACAAGCCTGCTCCAGGCAATCAGAAACCCACGTTGCTGAATGCCGGTAACGGCGTGCCGCTTATCAATATCCAGACGCCGAGCGCGGGCGGCGTCTCGGTCAACAAATACGAACAACTGGATGTGGGCGCGCAAGGCATCATCTTCAACAATTCCCGCACCAATGCCTCCACTCAACTCGGCGGCTGGGTGCAGGGCAATCCCTGGCTCGCGGGCGGCACGGCCAAGGTCATTCTCAATGAAGTCTATTCCAGCAGCCCCAGTTTACTCGGCGGCTATATGGAAATCGCCGGTGATCGCGCCCAGTTGATTATCGCCAACCCGGCGGGCATCACCTGTGACGGCTGCGGATTCCTGAATGCCAATCGCGTGACGCTCACCACCGGCACCGTGACCATGAATAACGGCGCGATTACCGGCTATCAGGTCGAGAACGGCCTGATCCGTGTTGAAGGCGCAGGCATGGATGCTTCGCGCGCGAACTATACCGATCTCATCAGCCGCGCGGTGGAGGTCAATGCGGGACTGTGGGCGCAGACGCTCACCGTCACCACCGGGCAAAACACCGTGAACGCAGCAAATACCATTGCGACCCTGAATCCAACCGCGAGCGGTACCGCGCCGACCTATGCTGTCGATGTCGCCCAACTGGGCGGCATGTATGCGGGCAAGATCACCATGGTGGGCACGGAAGCCGGCGTGGGTGTGCGCAATGCCGGACAAATCGGCGCGTCCGCGGGTGATGTGGTTGTTACTGCGGATGGGCAGCTTGTTAACAAGGGGGCGATGGTTGCCGATACCGGCAGCATCACCGTGCAAGGTTCCAGTCTGCAAAACGACGGCACGATGGCCGCAGCGGCCAATGTCGCTGTCACCACACCGGGCGACATCAACAACACCGGCCTTATGCAAGCCGGACGCGAACTCAGACTCAACACACCCGGTAACATTACGAACACCGGGTATATGGACGGCCAGCGCCTCGATATCGCCGCCAATACGCTGGACAACAGCGGCACGCTGCGCCAAAGCGGCCTGCAAGCACTCAGCATAGACACGGCCACCGTCACCAACAGCAGCACGGCCTTGATCGGCAATCTGCCGGAAACCGGCAGCGCACCCACCGACCCTGCCGCCACCGGCGTTACGGATACCCCAAGCACAGCGGGCGCGGCGGATATCACGGTGGAAACCACCGCGCCGCTCATGCTCGCGGACGGTCAGATCACCACAAGCACCCTCACCAACACCGGCAGTCTTGCCGTGGGCGGCGCGACCTTGCTCGCCACGCAAACATTCGCCAATGACGGCACGATGAATCTTGCCGCGCTCACGGTCAGCAGCGACTTCCGCAACCAAGGCGCGATTACCTCCGGCACGCTGAACGCAGCAACCAGCAGCTTCGACAACCATAACGGCGCAATCACCCTCAATGCGCCCGCCGACAACACGATACACACCACCGGCGCGTTGAATAATGCCGACGGCAGCATAGTCAGCGCCGGGTCACTCGATATCACCGCCGCCAGCCTCAACAACGACAGCGGCACGATCAGCGCCCAAGGCGACCTCATCGCGCTCGTAGATGGCAATCTCTCCAGCAACAGCGACACCAGCCAACTGCTCGCCGGTGACGCGCTCACGCTTGTCGCGGGCGGCACGCTGACCAATCGCGGCATTATCAACGGCGGCGATACCCTGATTCAGGCCGCCCTTCTCAACAACCTCGGCACTGGCGCGATCTACGGCGACCATCTCGCGATTGCCGCTGACATACTCAACAACGTTGCCGAAAGCGGCACTGCCCCCGTCATCGCCGCGCGAACCCGGCTTGATCTTGGCGTGGGTACGCTCAACAACACCGACGAAGCGCTCATCTACTCTGCGGGTGACATGAGCATAGGCGGCGCGCTCGATGCGGATCGTCTCGCAACCGGTCAGGCCGACAGCATCGTCAACATCAGCGCCACCATTGAAGCCGCAGGCGGGCTGGCCATCAACACCCAAAGCCTCGTCAACAGCAAACGCACATTGGTGATCGGGACGGCGCCGGACAGCGGCCCGCAGGATGACACCATCGCGCTTCTTGACCGCTTCAACCTCTATTACTACTGGACGCACGATGAATCAACCATCAGCCGCTGGCGTAGTGAAATTTATAGCGCTTACCTCAATCGCATCAACAGCCTGCTGGGTGGCACCCTGACTGCCGAAGATATGACCGCCATGGCCAGCGCCGTCAACGCGCTGGACGCGGCTTCGCTCTCCAACAGCATCAACATCTGGCACGCCATGATAGGCGCGTTGCAGGACAACGACCCTGCCGCCATTGATGCCCTCATGGCCGTCGCCAGTACGAGCAATCTCCCCTACACGGTCTATAGCCAGCAATGTACTGACTGGTACGACGATTGCTCATACGTTAACTACACCACCACGAGCACCGCTTACAGCAAAAACGTAGTCACTCAGGATTCACCCACTGCCGTCATACGCGCAGGCGGAGGCATGGCGATCAACGCTGATACGCTGGTCAACCAGTACAGCGCCATTCAGTCCGGCGGCGACATGGTACTCACCGGCGCCACACTCACCAACATCGGCGCGGAGCTCTTTGCATTTGCCGACACCGCTCAATCCGTCCACCGCATCCACTGGGCTGACCGCGACCACGGCACCACCTACAGCTACTGGAGCACGCAATCCCTCATCGGCACCGTCCCCGCCATCATCAGCGCGGGTGGCACACTGACCGGCAGCTTTATTGACCGCATCGACAACATCACCATCCGCGAGAATGCAGGCGTGGTTGTCCCCGGTTCCGACCCCGGCAATGGCAGCGATGCCTTGTCCGCCGATGCTGAAGCCACGCTGGAACTGCCCGCCAACCGGCTTTACGGCCTCGCCCCTGCCGGCACGGCGCACTATCTCATCGAAACCGATCCGCGCTTCGCCAATTACCGCAAGTGGCTTTCATCCGACTACATGCTCAAGCAATTGAGCATCGACCCGGCCTTGTCACAAATGCGGCTGGGTGATGGTTTTTATGAGCAGCAACTCCTGCTGGAACAAATCGCTCAACTCACCGGGCGACCGTTTCTGGAAGGCTACACCAATTACGAAGAACAGTATCAAGCCCTCATGGACGCAGGCGTAAGCGTTTCCGGAGAAATGCACCTGACGCTTGGCGTTGCGCTCACGGCGGAACAAATCGCCCAACTCACGACTGACATCGTGTGGCTAGTCTCCGAACCCGTAACCTTGGCCGACGGCAGCACGCAAAACGTGCTTGTCCCCAAACTCTATGCTCGTCCCGGCCAACACGATCTCGCCCCCAGCGGCGCGTTCCTTGCCGCCAACGATATTCAGCTTGTCACCAACGGCGACATCTACACCAGCGGCGCCATCGCCGGACGCAACACGGTGATTCTCTCCGCCGACAACATCACCAACGAACGCGGCGCGGTGAGTGGTACTGACATCGCCGCCATCGCCAATACCGACCTTATCGTCTATGGCGGCACCATCACGGCCAGGGATTCCCTCACCGCCGTTGCGGGGAATGATCTCATCGTTGAAGGCAGCATGGTCACGCGCAGCTACACCCCCGGCACGGAAGAAGGCATTCATGCCGAGCCGTATGCCAACGTCACCAATACCTTTGTTGACCGCAAAGCCGGGCTCTACGTCACGGGCGAGAACGGCACGCTCGTCGCCGCTTCCGGCCATGACATGACGCTCTTGGCCGCCGAGATCAAAAATACCGGCGACACCACGCTGGTCGCAGGCAATAACCTCGTCATCGGCACCCAGGCCGAAACCACGCATGGCGTCTCTTCCGGCAATGGCAACAGTTGGCGGCTGGATACCGTCACCCAAATCGGCAGTACGGTGGAAACCGACGGCAACCTCACCGCGCAGGCAGGCAGCGACATGGCCATCATCGGCAGCGCGCTCAAGGCCGACGGTGATGTCAGCCTGATTGCAGGTAACGACCTCACCATCGCCTCGGCTGCCAACAGCACGGACATGGAGCGCCACCACAAGAGTAGCGATGTCAAATCCGACGCTTACGCCAGCAGCGTCACCCAAGTCAGCAGCACGGTGGAGGCCGGACAGAACCTCACCCTGACCGCCGGGCAAGATATCACCCTCATCGCAAGCGATCTCGTCGCAGGCAACAACGCCACGCTGAGCGCCGAAGGCGATATCAACTTCCTCGCTGCCCAGAACGAAAGCTACAGCCTCTTTAACTACAAATCCTCCGGCAGCTTTGGCAAGAAAAGTACCCGGCGTGACGAGGTCTATACCCTCACGCAAATGGGCAGCAGCATCACGACCGGCGGTGACTTGACCCTGGAATCCGGCAATGACCAGACCTTCCAAGTGGCTACGCTCAATTCCGGCGGCGATCTCCTCATCAATGCCGGAGGAAGTATTGATTTCGAGGGGGTCAAGGATTTCAAGCAGGAGAGCCACCAGAAGAGCAGCAGCAGTTGGGCGTGGCAGAGTGCGAAGGGCAAGGGGGGAACGGATGAAACCCTGCGGCTTTCCCGTCTCAATGCCACGGGTGATCTCGTCATTCAAGCGGCGAACAAGATTCATATCGACATTCCCGAGATCAACAAACAATCCGTCAGCCAAACCATAGACGCGCTGGTCAAGGCTGAGCCGCAACTGACATGGCTGAAGGAGATGGATGCGCGCGGCGATATCGACTGGCAACGGGTCAAGGAACTGCACGATCACTGGAGCTACAGTGAATCCGGCATGGGGCCGGGGCTGTCGCTGGCAATTGCGATTGTGGTGTCGGCGATCTCCTATGGCGCGGCGAGTGAGATGATTGCGGGTGTCGCCGGTGTGGGTGAAGGCACGGCTGCGGCCTCGGCTTCCGCTTGGGCGGCTGGCGGTTGGGCGAATGCCGCAACCGCGACCGTGATGTCGTCGATGGCGAGCAATTTCACCGTCAGCCTCATCAACAACAAGGGCAACTTCGGTCAGGCACTACAGGATACCTTCTCGGAGAGTGCCATGAAGGGGTATCTGGTGTCGGGGCTAACCGCAGGCTTGGTCATCAGCGGTACGCAAGCCTTGCAGGATGCGGGGCTGCTGACCAAAGGCAGTTTGACCAGCGCGAGCTTTGCCGACCGCTTCGCCACCTACTCAGCCAAAGCCGTCATCGGCGCGGGCGTGCAATCCATCATTCTCGGCAAACCGCTCGATGAAACGCTGCAAACGGCGTTGATTACCAGCCTCACACAATCCCTGACCGCCGAGATTGGCGACATAGGCGAAGGCAATGAAGCGATGATTGCCAAGACGCTGGCTCATGCCATTGTGCAATGCGCCTCGGCCAACATTCAGGGCGGCAATTGCGACAGCGCGGCGCTGGGCGCTGTCACGGCGGAGCTTTTGAGTCCGTATCTCAACGATCTAAGCGACTCCCAACTCACGGCCTATGACAAAAACCTCGGTACGACCATCGCGGGATTGAGCGCCATCCTTGCAGCAGGACTGACCGGGCAAGACCCCAATGCGGCTTCGATTGCGGCGCAGATGGTGGATGCGTATAACAGGCAGTTGCATCCGAGCGAATATGCGATAGCGCGGAAATATGCATCTCTCGTTGCTATGAAACTTGGAATCACTATAGAAGAGGCTAAAGGTCGCATTGCGGCGGAATTGTTGCGAAACTCAGATGCGACGTATGCTGCTGAATCAGGTGGTGTGTTTGACTTCCAGATACGC
Organism: Methylobacillus sp.; assembly: GCA_031277395.1. Classification (GTDB taxonomy): domain Bacteria; phylum Pseudomonadota; class Gammaproteobacteria; order Burkholderiales; family Methylophilaceae; genus MM2. Next base: position 14,547 of record JAITML010000064.1, read on the forward strand.
AGTCTGTTGGGATGCGAGCTTCTCAATTGCAGTGCTGGCACAACTGTTGATCACTACGAAGATCACGACTACAACAGCCAGTACATTGCCAGTAATCGAGATGTTTATGACGCGGGCATGAGTTGGCTGTCGGTGGGAATGACCGAAAAGCAATTCGTGGAATTCAGTCGGCAACAAGATAGAGGGGTGAGCAATTTTTTAATTGACCTTTCTCCTATCATTGGTGACCTGAAGGCATTCGCTGAGGCAGAAACTCCTTGGGATTACATTTTGGCGATCGCTGGGATAGTTCCGGGGGGTGATCTATTAAAGACTGGCAAGAAGGCAGAAAAAGAGATTGCCGATGCCGGAGGCTTTATTATTGACAACAAGATCGCAAAGCAAATTCCAGAGCGTGGATGGACGAAGCAAGAAATTCAGGAAGTTATTGATAAAGGGCCTGTTGGCACTTCGATAGATAAGCGAGGCCCATCGAAGGCTCCAGATGGGGTCGCGAGAAATGACACAGCGACTGTATATGGCTCAAAGGATGGCTATATTGTGAGAAATGATCGAACCGGAGAAATTGTTCAGATTAGTGATAAAACTGATCCAAATTGGATTGCAGATTCCCGAATTCAGTGGAAGTGAGATTGTTATGAAGGTCGACCGTGGGCGCCGCTATGAATCAGCAAATGATTTTTTTACCCTCAATGGAAGCATCACGATGAGGTTATCTATAGATGCTGCTATTTCAGTCTGCGAGCAAGCAGCTAAAGAAGGTTTCGTCGTTGCCAGAATCGAAGGGGGTATTTGGCATTTCCCAGGAATTGAAGCGAGGCTTGATTGTATCTGGGATGGAGTAGACCCACCTGTTGATTTCGAGACAGCGGAAAAAAACAACTTAAGAGCAGCCGAGTTTATTCGTTCCGAGAGCCAAATACATGACGTTTTTATAATAACAGCTCCGGAAATGACTGAGCAATGGTAACTTGGCAGAAATCGATTAAAGGGGCCAGCTTCGATTTGTTTTGAGCTTGAAGAAATTTAGGGATGCGAGAGGAAATTAAATCGAAGCTGACCCCTTATAGCGCATACGCCCAAGGAAAGCTATGTCCAGCAGAGAAATCACATATCAACAAGCAAAACAGAAAGCAGAGAAATCTTTGCTGGATGGTTTGCTTAGACTTGGCATCCATCCGACTGTTTCACTTCTTGAAGAAAGATATGCAGAAAACGAGGTGTGCTGGATATTCTTCAGAAGTAGGGCTATAAGCATACCTATTGAAGTTGGGATGTTAAATGACGCTGGTTGTGCCTTTGCCGTTAGTAAACGGGGGGGAGCAATGCTGCTAGTTGCAGACAACTTCGATAATGATCAGGAATTGAAATTTCAAATGGATCGTTTTGCGACAATTCATCCCGACACCAGACCAGATAGATTTCGCCAGTTATGGCATATCAACGAATGAGTTGTACAGGCTAGCGACAAGCCAATCGGTAGCGGGTGTTTCAGGCGCTCTTGCTACCCAAGAGACAAGAGCAGCAGCAGGCTTTGCAACTAAGGCAGTAGAGATGCTCAAATGAAAAAGGACACTGTAAATCCATGGGTTAAAGCTGCAATAGTATTAAGCGAAAATCCTACGGCTCAAGTTTATTGCCCAGAATGCGAGAAAGCATATCTGCAAACACAAGATAAGCGGGGAGGGAAAGATCTTTCTGTCATTGAGCGAAAAATTAGCTGTCCTTCTTGTGGGGCATGTAACTATTTAAGATTGGTCAGGCCGCTTGGTCTTTCCGATCCATCTACAAAACTCGATTCAAGTTGAAACTTTCATACAAAGAGCAACTCAACTTTCGGGAGGTAAATAATCATGGCGGAATTTGGATTAAAGGGGTCAGCTTCGATTTGTTTTGAGCTTGAAGATTTAGGGATGCGAGAGGAAATTAAATCGAAGCTGACCCCTTTAGCCTGAACCCTTACGACCAGAATTTGTTGCTCGCGTATCAGGAGGCAGCGAGAAATCAGGGAATAAAGGATGGCATTGCGCTTGCTGCCGGCGGGGCATTGCTGCTGACCGGCGCGAGCGAGTTGGCGCTTGGTTACAAGATACTGGCTGGGTCTGGCATTGGAGGCGGCTTCAATGTGGCCGGGCAAGTGTACAAAATCTCCACGGGAGATCAGAAAGAAGGCTACCGGTATTTTGAAACGCTCGTTGCTGCTGCTACAGCTGGACTTGCCGGGCCGTTTGCAAGCAGCTCCGTACTCGGTAATGCAGCACTTGGTGGTGCTATTGGTGGAACCAATACGCTGGCGACGAACTGGTGGTATGAGGAAGATGCGAGTGTACTTAATGCAGCTCGAAATGGAATGATTTTTGGCGGTCTCGGGACATATTTTGGCAATGCCATCAAGTCGCAAGCACCCTATGACCCATAGTATGGCAATATTGCTGCAAAATACTAAAGCCATCTATTTTGTGAATAACGCTGGCAATACCGTTGAAACAATTATTTCAAACCTGCCTGCGTTCTTTGGTACGGAGAAAAAGGACAAGCAATGAAGAAGAAAAGTATCTGGCGCAGGATGTTTGAATGGGATGGAACGAGCCTTATGATGCCCGGAAGGATAATGGATATTTCAACCTATCGCGGGAATTTTATATTTCTACTTTTTGCGATTATTGCAACATATTTTATGTGGCATCTTAATGAATTCTGGGCTTGGTTTGATGGACTATTTGGAATCGAACATAAGGCAACTCCAGTAAGACATAGCCTTGCCCCAACCTGGTCACAACTCTGGGCACTCATCATTGGAGGGTCAGGAATTTATGTGTCAATTCAAAGGATGATTCGAATCGCTATCAAACGCCACCGCGCCCGCAAAACGGATGGCCAATGGTACGACCACCCCATGACTCGCGAGGAACTCTACGGTAAAACTCCTCCCAATCATCCGTCACCAGAAACCGACGACCCATCAAAAGCCGACTGATGTTCACCAAGTTCCGTCGCTTCATCGTTCTCACCGTATTACTCACCTTCTGCAGCGCCGCAGTCTGGGAGGAAATGTAATGCAATCCCAGCAATCAATGACAGCAAGGTTCACGCTGGGATTTCACTTTGTTTCATCCCAGCCTACCGCGCTGTTACACCTGCTCAGTGGGAACAAATTCAGCAGGCTGTCGAGTATGGAAAGAGCCAGCACGTCAACGTTATTGTGACCAAGGTGAAATGAAATGAACGACATCATCAAAACAGCAGGTGCCGAGATATTGGAAAACCGGGACTTCCTTCAAGTAAGAACCTACTCGGGCTACAGAGGTCCGACTGACGCTGACTACAAAGGCGCGTTACATCTGTTATCGCCGGACGCCAGCGACGAGACATTGGGGGCGGCGGTGCTCGACGCCTTGGCCCTCAGCCGTTTCGCTTTGCCCCCATCGTATCGTAACGCTCCCAATTTGCATCCTGACGTGGAGTTTGACGAGGAATTTTCCAATGTCAAAATGGAACAGCATTATGCGGAGTGGGTTCAACAAATGATGGTGCGCTACGGCTACAAGAGCAAGCGGGCATTATTCAAGGGGATGAGGCGCTGCGGCGTGGAGAGCAAACAAGGAGTGATTACGCTAAGGCCAAGCTATCATGAAAAACTCGAAGGCTGGAGCGGTGTTTCGAAAGATGAGCATGTCGTGATCCCCGCCACCAGCAGTGCGGTTGAGGTTGGCGAGGCGGCGCGGCTGGCGTTGAGCCGTTGCCAATAGCATGCCCCGTCCCATGTCCCGCTGGCTAATCGCCCTCCTCGCCACCTTTCTTTACCTCGTCGTTACCTTCCCAGCGAATGCCACCACCACCCAAACCGGCAGCGATGTGCTCGCGCCCGGTGGCAATATAGACATCGCCGCCCAAAACGTCGTCATCAACGAAGCGCGGGAGATGACCGATTACTGGTTCCAGCAGAAATTCAGCCAATCAGGGCTGACCATCAGCGTCAGCAATCCGGTGATTACCTTCGCGCAGACCGCGATGCAAATGAGCGATGCGGCGAAGGATACCGACGACGGCCGCATGAAGGCGCTCGCGGCGGCGAGTGTTGCGCTGGCGGGCATGCAAGCCTATGACGCGGTTGAAACCAGCCAAGGTGTTGCGAACGCCAACATCGTCGATCAAGTCGGCGGCATCAGTCTCAATGTGAGCTTGGGCACCTCGTCCAGCAAATCCACCCAGACCCAGAACGCCGATACCGCCAAAGGCAGCACGCTGCAAGCGGGCAAGGACATTACCATCACGGCCAGAGGCGCAGGGGAGCAGGAAACCGAATCACCCCACTCCATCACCATTCAAGGCTCCAACGTCACCGCCGCAGGGGATGTCATCCTCAATGCCGAAGATGATATCAACCTCCTCGCTGCACAGAACACCAATACGCTCAGGAGCAGCAACAAGAGTAGCAGCGCGAGCGTGGGGGTCTCGGTGGGCTTTAGTGGCAACACCATGGGCTTTACCGTGTTTGCGAACGCGAGCCAAGGCAAAGGCCACGCCAATGGCGATGATCTCGCGTGGACGAATACCCATGTCCTGGGGGATACCGTCACGCTCAATTCGGGGAATGATACCAATCTGATCGGTGCGACCGTCAGCGGGAATCAGGTCACGGCCCATGTGGGGGGTGATCTCACTATCCAGAGTTTGCAGGATACGAGTACCTACGACAGCAAGCAAAAGAGCGCGGGCTTGGGTATCAGCTACGGCACCAGCGGCCCCGGCGGGAATGTCAGCTACGGGCAGAGCAACATCAATAGCGACTACGCGAGTGTGACCGAGCAATCCGGCATTCGCGCGGGGGATGCGGGCTTTCAGGTCAAGGTCGAGGAGGATACGACCCTTGTGGGCGGCGCGATCACGAGCACGCAGGAAGCCATCGACAATGACAAAAACACCTTCAGCACGGGCGGTGACCTGACGCTGACCGATATCCAGAACAAGGCCGAGTACGAGGCTGAAGCCGTGGGGGTCAATGTCGGAACGAGTATCAACGAGTCCGGCAGCTACAAACCGCAGGGCACGAGCGCGGGCTACGGGGAGGATTCCGGTGAAGCCGAAAGCATGACGCTGGCCACCATCTCCGGTATCGCGGGGAACAAGGAGGCGCGGACGGGGGATGCGGAAACCGGCATCAACCCGATCTTTGATGCGGACAAGGTGCAGAAGGACATTGATGCGCAGGTCAAAATCACCCAGCAGTTTGGGCAGCAGGCGACGACTGCCGTGGGAAATTATGCGAAGGAACAAATCGCCAAGGCAGCCATTCTGCGTGCTGCAGGAAAAACAGAAGAAGCCGATGCCATTGAAGCGGAATGGGGTGAATACGGTACTACTCGCTTGGCGCTGCACACCCTGATTGGTGCACTGACCGGAGGCGTGGACGGTGCCACAGGCGCAGCGGTTGGTACCCTCACCGGCCCTGCGGTGGGCGACGCGCTCAAGGAAATCGGCATTGACGATAACAGTGCCCTTGGCAAAACGCTTATTGCGCTGGCCAGTACGGCGGCAGGGGCGATGGCGGGGAACACCGCGGGCGGTGCGGCGGCGCTTAATGAGGTGGGGAATAACTGGTTGTCACCAAAACAGTTGCTGAAAATCGAGCTGGAAAAGGCAAAGTGCAAGAGCGCTGCAGATCGGGCGATGTGCGAACACCAAGTGGATGAAAATGCAAGAGGCACTAGCGCTGCTCAGGATATCCTGCTTACGAGCGAAAAATACTCTTGTTCCTTCAGCCTTGGTTTCAACTGTGACTATTATGAAGGGTTGAAAGACGCGATAGCCAATTCCTTTGATTATGTACAGTTGATTCAGGATATTCACGCAGCCTATCCCGATTGGACACAAGATCAAGTTGAGAGTAAAGCGATTGCGTACCTGACGGAAGCCCAAAACAGTTTGGACGCATCAATGCGCCGAACAATATTCGGAACGCTGGATGTTGTTACGGCGGTGACAGCGGTGACGTCTGTGGCGGGGACATCCTTGAAGATAGCTTCTCTGTTTGGGAAGGGGGTAAAGGGGGGAGTTCAAGGCGCTGTCGCCGATGCGAACTTTGCTCAATCAACAATTCGTGCAGATGAAGTTTTCAGCAAAGAAGGTGTAGACATCTATTCAAAACTGGCAGGATATCCTATCAATACGGTTGATGACTTGGTAAGCGCTTTAAACAGCGGTGTCATCAAACCAAGTCAGATTCCTGTTGATTATGTTGTTACTGCAGATGGCACTAGGCTGATTTTGAACACTCGCACTTCAGTTGCGCTGGATCGTGCGGGTATTCCTAAAACGGATTGGTATGGAAGGGATCAGACTGGTGTTCGGGTTCTTGATGAGCTCGGTAAACCAACTGGGGAAACTTTTGATGATCTTGCTCAAAAGCAATTAAAAAATAATAAACTACCTCCTACAGGCACACCTAATATACCTGCTGGAGGTAAAAAGTGATGGAAGCTGGGCACAGTATAGAAATACTTAATCCATACGAATGGATGCCGGGTCACGGGGAAAACTCTGTTGAAATTTCTACGGAAGGCCTGAGTTTAATAATTGTAGTTACATATGATGGTGACAATGGAGTAGAACAAAGAAAAAAAATCACATTTACTGGAGTAAACGCGTTCTACAAGGCCAGTTTTCCCGGTCCCTACATGCTTAGAATAACTCACAGTGTGAAAGATAAAGAGAATATTTCCCTAGGAAGTCTCGTAGAATTCCCAAGATCAGAGGCTGCGCGAGCTTGGACTGATTACTGGAGCAAAAGCTGTGGGATCATTAAGCGAGTTAAACATTACACGTGGATGTTTACTTCAGAAAATCTTATGGTTGAAGTCTTTGCCGAAGGAGTGCAATGGGAAGATCATTCTTCTTGAAGGTAAGCTGCTGGCACGTTTCCCGTTAACCAAGTCCCGTCCACTTGGGGAGACGCCATAACAACTCGTATAAATAATCAGTCTGGAAAGTTTGGGATAAACAATCCGAACGGCTCAGACTCGTTACCTAAGATTACAGGGAAACCGTAACAATGAGAACAATAGAAAAGAGCGATAAACCGTATTTTTTGAAGACAATTATTTACCAACAGGATTCATATTCCCTGAGCCCTACTTGCGCCTACTGAAAGGAGGGCCACCCGACATTGAACCATGGTGGTGGCTTGCTTCATATAAAGAATCGTCTCTCTTTTGGGTGAGGACATTACAGGAGCAGTTTCCTTATCGCACACTTGTTCCATTTGCGAAGACGGGGGCCTCAGATGACGTTGCCTGCTTTGATGGCACAGACACATCAGGCGATCCGAAGGTGCTCTTGATTCATACTTTTTGCTCCCCTGGATGGGAGGATAGGGGAAGTGTAGATAATTTTGATGAATGGTTGAAAGCTGTGGAGGAAAAGTCTAGGCAATTCAAATTGGAACGGGAAGAAAATTAGTCGGAAGGCTGAATGAATTCAATAGACACGTTTCCCGTTAACCATACCCCATTGTCCGCCTGATAAAACTTAAAGCCCTGCTCAGCCATGAGCAGGGCTTTTACTTTGAGCACAATAGGCTTGCCGTAACGTTGCCCGACCGCAATAGCAGTTTGCTCATCCTCGGACAAATGTACATAGTGCCGGGAACCGGGCAATAAGCCTTTCTCTCTGATCGAGTCCAGGAATCGCATGGCGGTGCCGTGATACAGAAACTCAGGCGGCTGTTTCTCCACATGCGCAATCGCTACGCTTTCAGTCGAATGACCTTGAGCGGCACGGATGCGCAAACCATCCTCTGAAACCGTGAAGCGTTTCTTGTCGCTAGTTTCCACAACCTCTTGAAGCAGTTGCCGGGTCAATATCTGACCGGCTTGATTGGCGCAAGCAATCAGCACATCAATATCTACCCAACCTTCAGTATCGAGTGTCAAACCGATGGACTCCGGTTTGTGGCGGAGTACAAGGCTCAGGAATTTACTGATTTCAACATGCTGCCCACTCATGTTTTCTCCCCATGGAATAAGCTGGATAATGCCATATTCAAGAACTTGAATCATCACCTACAGAAACAACCAACCATGACCCGCTGCTTCATCACTCTCACAGCACTACTCACCTTCTGCAGCGCCGCAGTCTGGGGTGAAATGTAACGTAATCCCGGCAATCCATGACGTAACAAGGTTCACGCTGGGATTCCACTTTGTTTCATCCCAGCCTACTGCTGGAGTCTGGGGCTAATCAATTCCAGAATACGCTCTAGCCCCGCTCCACCGATAAGCGGTAAAATTACGAGTTATTGAGTTTCCCGGAAAGTTATTGATGTCATCATCCTCGCCCGTCCAGAAAACCAAAACTCCCGTGCTTGCGCTGGCTGCGTTGGGGGTAATTTTCGGCGATATCGGCACCAGCCCGCTTTATACGATGAAGGAAGTGTTTGGCGGGCATCATCAGGTCGCTGTGACGCCGGATAATGTGATGGGTGTGATTTCGATGATTTTGTGGTCGCTCATCATGGTGGTCACGGTCAAGTATGTAATCTTCATGATGCGCGCCGACAACCGCGGCGAAGGTGGCATTATGGCCTTGATCGCGCTGGCGACCCAGCAGGCCGGGCACAACCGGCTCAAACTGCGCTTCATCACGCTCGCAGGCATCATAGGCGCCAGCATGTTTTTTGCGGACGGCATGGTGACGCCGGCGATTACCGTGCTCTCCGCAGTCGAAGGTCTGGAGGTTGTCGCCGCCAACCTGGGTATGTGGGTCATTCCGATTACTCTCACCGTGCTGCTGATCCTGTTTTCCGTGCAGCGTCACGGCACCGCTACGGTCGGCAAACTGTTCGGCCCCATCATGATGCTCTGGTTTCTGTCGCTGGGCGCGCTGGGTATCATCAACATCGTGCACAATCCCGATATATTGTGGGCACTCAATCCGCTGCATGCCGTGCATTTCTTCACCAACAATCACTGGCTGGCGTTTCTCACGCTGGGCGCAGTTGTGTTGTCGGTTACGGGCGGTGAAGCGCTGTATGCGGATATGGGGCACTTTGGCCGCGTGCCCATCCGCTATGCCTGGTTCTTTCTGGTGCTGCCCTGCCTCATGCTCAATTATTTCGGTCAGGGCGCATTGCTGTTGCACGATGCGTCCGCCGTGAAAAATCCCTTCTATCTGCTCGCACCGACAGAGATACTGATGCCCCTGATCGTGCTGACAACCATGGCAACGGTGATCGCGTCGCAGTCGGTGATTTCCGGCACATTTTCGATTGCGCGTCAGGCATTCCAGCTTGGTTTCATGCCGCGCACGCTGGTCACGCATACTTCCGAAAGCGAAGCCGGACAGATTTATCTGCCTAAGGTGAACTGGGCGCTCATGGTAGGCGTGATGACACTGGTGCTGTTTTTCCAGAACTCATCCAATCTCGCCGCCGCTTATGGCATTGCGGTCACGGGCGACATGATCATCACCACGCTGCTTGCTTCGCTGGTATTCCACAGCGTATGGAAATGGAGCTGGGCAAAAACTCTCGCGCTGACCGGGGTGTTCTTCACCATAGACCTCGCCTTCTTCAGCGCCAACGTGCTGAAAATCCCTGCGGGCGGCTGGTTCCCGATACTGGTGGGCATTGTGCTGTTCACGCTCATGCTGACCTGGAAGCGCGGTCGCGAATTGCTGTACAAGCGCCTCAAGGATGACGCGATGCATCTCGACAGCCTCATTGAAGCTCTGGGCGTTCATCCGCCCACCCGCGTGCCGGGGACGGCGGTTTTCATGACGCCCAATCCGTATGGTGTGCCGCATGCGCTGCTGCATAATCTCAAACACAACAAAGTGCTGCACGAGCAAATCGTGCTGCTGACGATAAAATACGAAGACGTGCCGCACTCCGACAAAAACGACCGGCTCATCGTCGAGGAGTTGCCGCATGGGTTCTATCGCGTGCAGGTTCAATACGGCTTCATGGATGAGCCCAATCTGCCGCGTGATCTGGAGCATTGCGCCGAGAAGGGTCTGCCGCTGGAGTTGATGGATACGTCCTTCTTCATCGGCAAGGAAATTCTCATCGCGCGGCGCGGCGCGCCTTTCGCCTTCTGGCGTCAAAAGCTGTTTGTTGGTATGTTTCGTAATGCGAGCAGCATCACCGACCACCTCAAGCTGCCGCCCAATCGCGTGGTTGAACTGGGGTCGCAACTTACACTGTAATCAAACTCTTGCACTTTCGGGAGAACTGTCATGAAAAATACGTTATTAGCCTTGCTTCTCGCGCTGTTGCTTGCCGGATGCGCCACCACGCAGACCACCAATTCCGGTGCAGTCGGCGTTGACCGCAAACAATATGTGGGCCTGGTCAGCGAGGAAGAGGCCGTGCAGCAATCCGCCCTCGCCTATCAACAGGTCGTGAAGGATGCCGAAGCCAAAAAACTGCTCAATCCAGACAGCACGGAAACCAAGCGCGTGCGCGCCATCGGCCAGCGTCTCATCGCGCAGGTCGGCGTGTTCCGCGAAGACGCGCTCAATTGGGACTGGCAGATCAATGTGATGGAGAGCGAGGAGGTCAATGCCTACTGCATGGCCGGTGGCAAGATCATGGTTTATACCGGCTTGCTCGACAAGATCAAACCCTCTGACGACGAGCTTGCGGCAGTCATGGGACACGAAATTTCGCACGCGCTGCGCGAGCATGTGCGCGAGCAAATGTCACGCGCCAAAGCCCAGCAATATGGCTTGCTCGGCCTGGCCGCGATCATCGGCATCTCGACAAAAAGCACCGACAACGCAATGGCCGGCCTCGCCGTTGGCGGAACGCTGGCCACCGTCGCGCTCACGCTGCCCAACAGTCGCACTGCCGAAAACGAGGCCGATGGCATGGGTCTGGAACTCATGGCGCGCGCCGGATACGACCCCAACGCCGCGCTCACGCTATGGCAAAAAATGAACTCTCTGGGCGGCGCGAAACCGGCGGAATTTCTCAGCACCCACCCTTCCGATCAAACGCGCATGGATAACATCAAAGGACTCATTCCCAAAGTGATGCCGTTATACGACGAAGCCAAACGCCCCGGCTCGGTTTCACAGAAGAAAAAATAATATCGGGAATGCATTGGTTTGGAACGCGATGCCAAGGCATCGCGTTTTTATTTTGGTCGGCTTGATTCAGCTTTCCGCCCAAAGCCGCAGCAGATTGTGATAGGTGCCGGTGAGTGAGACGACCGCTTTGTCCGTTTCGCCCACGGATTGCCGCAGTTGCAGCAGCGCCATATCCATGTCGAACAACATGCGGCGCTGTTGCGCGTCGCGCACCATGCTTTGAATGAACATGAAACTCGCGAGGCGGACGCCGTGCGTGACCGGCGTAACCTGATGCACGGAGGTTGAAGGATAGACAACGAGATGGCCTGCGGGAAGTTTCACGCGCTGGCTGCCGAAGGTATCCTCCACGAGCAGCTCGCCGCCTTCGTATTCGTCGGGCTCGGATAAAAACAATGTCGCGGAAACATCGGCGCGCACATAGCTGCCATTGGAATGCAGCCGCATCGCGCCATCGACATGCGCGCCGTAAAAATTGGCATCGTCACCGTAGCGGTTGAAAAACGGCGGCAATATCCGCAACGGCAATGCCGCCGCGAAAAAGAGCGGGCTGCGATTAAGCGCGGCAAGCACGAGGTGGCGCAGTTCCGGGAGTTGCGCGGCATCTTCCGGCAATTGTTTGTTGTTTTTGACATGTGCCGCCTGCATGCCCGCCGTGAGTCGACCATCCGCCCAATCCGCTTGCGACAGTAATTGCCGGGCGCGGGCAATTTCATCGGTGGTGAGCAGGTCGGGGATTTGCAGCAACATTCAGAACTTGTACTCCGTGGTCAGGATGGCTTGGCGGCGGTTGCCGGGAACAGAGAAGGCGCCGTTGAGATAGATGGCGTCATAATACTCCTTGTCCAGCACATTTTTCACGTTGAGGCGCACTGCCCATTGCGCGCCTTCGTAAGCGAGCATGGCATCGACGCGGGCGTAGCCGGGAGCCTTGTTCGGCGGCCAGTTGAGCGCCGTGGTGCTGGCATTGTAGGCGTAGCGCTCACCCACCGCGTTGACGCCGCCGCCGACACGCCAGTTGCCGAGAAATTTATATGTCGTCCACACATTGAAGGTATAGCTCGGCGTATTGGAAGGCCGTTTGCCTTCAACCGCCGGATCGGCATAAGTCATCACACCCGTTGTCGCGTCAACATTGGCTGCGCCTCTGATGATTTCCGCATCCATCAAGGCCAGGCCGGCAAATACCTCCCAGTTGTTGGTCACGCGACCCGCAACCTCAAATTCCAGACCATCCGTGCGGCGTTCGCGCGTGAGTATTGTGGTGGTGGATTCCAGATCGGCGTTGCGTTCCCAGTATTTGGTCGTGCGGTAAAGCGCCACGCGAAACGCGAGATCGCCACCGAAGAACAAATATTTCGCGCCCATTTCCGCGGTCTTGCTGGTTTCGGGCGGCAAGGGCGCCACCGTCAACTGGTAAAGATCGCCGGTAGGGCTGAATGCGTCGCTCCAGCTCACATAATAATGCGCCGCGTCGCTTGGATGCCAGGAAAGCCCGGCGCGATAGCTGTTTTCGCCATAATTCAATTTGAATTTGGGCGACGTGGGGTTCGAATAATCCGCGCGCAATTCGTCGCGCCGCACACCCAGAGTCAGATCCCACTGGGGAATGAACTCTATGGTGTCCTGCACATAGGCGGCGTAGTTGTCGGCTTCGTAAGTGGTATAGTCACCGGTGCCGACATAAGGCTTGAAGTAAATCCCGCTCGCATTGGTGAACTGCTGCAACTGGCGACGCGAAGAATCTTCCCGGAGATATTCCGCACCCACGAGGAATTGGTGTTTCATGCCTGCGAAATCAAAACTGGTGTTGAAGTCGTTTTGCAATTCCGTGGTGCGGTAATCCGACATGCGCGTTTGGTTTCCGGGTGGTACGCTGATGTAGTCAGCTCGCGGCAGATTGTTCTCATTCGGTGTTTTCGCCCAGTACGAGCGTTCATAATTGCCGTGCCTGAGTTGCGCGCGCCATTGCGTATCTTCGGAAAATTTGTGGGTGAAGATGAGCGTACCCATGCGCGTCACGCTGTCGTCGAAGTTTTTGTTGCCACCATAAAACACGGAATCATCAATGTTGCCGCCCGCCACGTCGCGGTCTATGGGGCGCCCGTTGAAAAACGAAACGCCATAATCCGGCACATCTCTGGTTTCGGTACGCACATAATTGAGGAACAATTCATTCGCCGTGCCTATGCCCGCACCGAAGCTGACGGCGATGCCTTGTCGATCCAGTTCGGGATGATCGTCATTCGACGGATTCTTGCGGTACGATTCCTCGTAACGGCTCATCACATTAACGCGAAGCGCTGCCGTATCGGTGAGCTGCCGCTTGAAATCGCCCGTGAACTGGCGGTAATTCCACTCACCCAGACTCGCGGAAATGACGTTCTCGTTTTCCAGCTCGGCCATTTTGGAGACTTGATTAATCACGCCGCCCGCCTGTCCACGCCCAAACAGCATGGCGGCTGAGCCGCGCAGCACATCGACTTGTTCCAGATTGAAAGTTTCGCGGTTGTATTGCGCGGTATCGCGCATGCCGTCGAGATAGGTGTCGCCAAACGTGTAAAACCCGCGCAACAGCATGTTGTCGCCCGAGCGCCCGCCTTCCGCCGCGTTGAAGGTCAGACCGGATACGTTGCGTAGCGCGTCCTTGAGGCTATCCACCTGCTGATCGCGCATCAGGCCATCAGTTACCGTGGTCACTGCCTGCGGAATATCGTGCGGATCCTGTTCTGTCTTGCCGACGCGCGTTTTGTCGGCGCGGTAGCCTTGCTCGGTATCGACATTCACATCGACTTTCACCGTGGGCAGCACCACATCCGTCTCCGCCGCCATCGTATTGAGTGAAAATCCGCCCGCCATCAATGCCGCGCCCAGCGGCAACAGCGGCACGGTCATGGACTTGCTTTTCATGTACTGCTCTCCCCTAAATTAACTTTTAAAACTGGTCAGCTTTTCAAACTGAACTGTATTGGTACAAAAACCCACGCATCCACAGGTGTATCACCCTTGCGCGCAGGTATGAATTTCCACTGCTTTACGGTTTCCAGCGCGGCATTATCCAGCCGCTCGAAACCGCTGCTTTTATTGAGATTGACCTCCAGCGCCGCGCCTGTCGCGGAGACATGCACATGCAGGGAAACCACGCCATGTTCCTTCGCCTTTCTGGAAAGCGGCGGCACCGGCGGCGCGGGATTGTCGAGATAGGCCGCATCAAAACGCGGCTGCACGAGAACGGCTTCGGCAACCGGTTCCGCTTTCGCTACTTCCGTTTGCGCCACCTCCGCTTGCGGCGGCGCGGAAGGCAGCGGCTCGGCCGCAACAGCAACTGGCTGCGGCTCCGGTTGGGTGACCGCCACGGATTCCACAATTTTCTCAGGCTGAGTTTCGACTTTTTTCACGACCGGCGTGGGTGTTGTCGGTACCGGCGTCGGCGGAACAACCTCCGGCGCAGGCGCCACGGGCGTGGGCTCCGGCGCGAGCAGCGTGACCGTGAGAGGCAGCACGGGTGAAGTAATTTCAGGCTGATGCTGAACCAGCGCGAACATGGCCAGCACATGCACCGCAATCGCAATCGCCAACGCTTTTGGCATGGTGCGCGATTCGCCCGCCTTGACCGCGACAGAAGCAACCCGGCACGTCGTTTCGAGTGCGGGCTCGGCAGTCAAAAATGAAGCGGTTGCAGTATAAGAGCTCATGTCTATCGTCGAAGGTAAATGGTGTCATCACCAAACAGTTTTGTTAATGATAATGATTATTAATAAGATGTCAACATTTTTTGCTGCAGGAAGTTATGTCGCCCGCTCCGCCCTCATCCACACATGGATAAAGAGAATAAGCAGCATAATCAGTGAGTTGCGCGTGAAATTCGCGCGAAATGACGGAAAGAACGCTTATCGGGCGTAGATATAACTCCGATTAAACGGATATTCCTGCGTCCCGCCTTCGCGCGCCTTGCCGCCGAGTATCTGAAACAGCGCGAGCCAGTTGCGTTCAAAAGCGTAGGCGGAACCGGCCATGTAGATGCGCCAGATGCGGTATTTTTGTTCGCCTATCATTTCCAGTGCTTGTTGCTGCACATCTTCAAGGCGGTTCACCCAGTGCCAAAGCGTTTTTGCATAGTGCGGTCGCAGATTTTCCGCGTCCAGCGGTTCCAGCCCGGCGCGCGCCATTTCCGCAATCACGTGGGAAACGTGGGTGAGCTCACCGCCAGGGAAGACGTACTCCTCGACGAAATCGGAAATGCCGCTGCCCAAGCCTTCCGCATCAAGCGCAGCGGAGGTAATGCCGTGATTCATCACGAGACCGCCGGGACGGAGCAACCGCTGGATTTTTCCGAAGTATTCGGGCAGATTGCGCCGTCCGACGTGCTCAAACATGCCGACGCTGGCGATTTTGTCGTAGGGATGATCTTCGGGAACATCGCGATAATCCATGAGTTTGACTTCGACTTTTCCGTTCAACCCGCGCCGCTCAATTTCTTGAAGCACATACTCATGCTGGTTTTCCGAGAGCGTGATACCGGTGGCGGTTACGCCGTACTTTTCCGCCGCGCGCAGAACAAGCCCGCCCCAGCCGCAGCCGATATCGAGAAACCGTTCGCCGGGCTGGAGCATGAGTTTTTTGCAGATATGATCGAGCTTGCTTTCCTGCGCGGTATCGAGGCTGTCATTCGGATGTTCAAAATAGGCGCAGGAATAGACCCGGTTGCGATCCAGCCACAACGCATAGAAATCGTTGGAAACGTCGTAGTGATAGGCGATGTTGCGGCGGTCGCGATTGCGTGTGTGCCGCCACCAGTACCAATTCACTCCGCGCCGGTTGACCGGCGTTTCGGCATTGCACAATGTGCGGCCAAGCTCAAGAATGTCGCGCGGCTTGCCGCGCAAATCGATCCAGCCCTCCACATAGGCGCGCGCCAAACCGCCCAGACTGGGCTTGGCCAACACGCGCAGCGCGCGGGAATCGGAAATATACATATGAACAGCAGGCGCTGCTCCGGAGATCACCTCACCATCCCAGAGATGCACGGCCAGCGGCAATCCGCGCAGCTTCTCCGTGGCCAGCTTGAGCATTACGTTTTTCGGCATTTCTCGTCGCCTCCCTTATCGCGAGCTGTTTTGGCGATTAAATCATATTGATAACTTTGCTTCACTACTTCTTGGGTAGTACGCAAACCATCCAATACGCAAAATGCTCAATACATAGTTTCAATTGAATTGATAAAAATAATCAATTTGCACTATTAATGCCAGCCTCCTAGAATACATTCCGTTGTAATTAAATTCGTAAGTTCAACCCAACCATGATGGAGAAAACAATGTCCCTGATTAATACCCAAGTTCAACCGTTCAAGGCGCAAGCGTTCCACAACGGCAAATTTATCGAAGTGAGCGATGCCAGCCTCAAGGGCAAATGGTCGGTCGTGATTTTCATGCCCGCCGCGTTCACCTTCAATTGCCCGACCGAAGTGGAAGACGCCGCCGACAACTACGCCGAATTCCAGAAACTCGGCGCCGAGGTGTACATCGTCACCACCGACACGCATTTCTCGCACAAGGTATGGCACGAAACCTCGCCCGCCGTGGGCAAGGCCAAGTTCCCGCTGGTCGGCGACCCCACCCATGTGCTGACCAATGCGTTTGGCGTGCATATTCCGGAAGAAGGTCTGGCGCTGCGCGGTACCTTTGTGATCAATCCGGATGGCGTGATCAAGACGCTGGAAATTCACGATAACGCAATCGCGCGTGACGTGAAGGAAACCCTGCGCAAACTCAAGGCCGCGCAATACGTTGCCAACAATCCGGGCCAGGTTTGCCCGGCAAAGTGGAACGATGGCGCCAAGACGATCACTCCGTCGCTGGATCTGGTCGGCAAGATTTAAATCGCGAATCTTGTTTTTTAGCCTCTCTCTTTTGACGGGAGAGAGGCTGGAGAGAGGGTGAAAGTTGAAAATCACCCTCTCCCTACCCTGTTCCCACAATGATGGGCAGGGCTTCTTTTAAAAATCATCCAAGGATACAGACCATGCTGGACGCCAATATCAAAGCGCAGTTGCAAGCGTATTTCGAAAATCTCACGCAGCCCGTAGCCATCATCGCCAATCTCGACGATGGCAAGGCAGCGGGCGAGATGCTGGAATTGCTGCAGGAGATTACGGAACTGTCCGGCAAGATCACACTGGAACAACGCCGCGATGCCGATGCGCGCGCGCCGTCGTTCGCCATCACTCGCCCCGGCGAAAATACCGGCGTGCGTTTCGCGGGGATTCCGATGGGCCACGAATTCACCTCGCTCGTGCTTGCGTTGTTGCAGACTGGCGGTCATCCGCCCAAGGTCGAGGCCGACGTCATCGAGCAGGTTAAAAATCTTCAGGGCGAATTTCATTTCGAGACCTATATTTCGCTCTCCTGCCACAACTGCCCGGAAGTCGTGCAGGCGCTCAACCTCATGGCGATCATCAATCCGAATATCACGCACACGATGATAGATGGCGCGTTGTTCCAGAAAGAAGTGGAAGAGCGACAGATCATGGCGGTGCCGTCGGTGTATCTCAACGGCGAAAAATTCGCGGACGGACGCATGGAATTGGGCGAGATACTCGCGCGCATCGACACCGGCGATCAGGCGCGTCAGGCAGACAAACTTTCGCAGAAGGAAATGTTCGATGTACTCATCGTCGGCGGCGGACCTGCGGGCGCATCGGCGGCGATTTACACCGCGCGCAAAGGCATACGCACCGGCATCATCGCTGAGCGTTTTGGCGGCCAGGTGATGGATACCCTCGCCATCGAAAACTTCATTTCGGTCAAGGAAACCGAAGGGCCGAAACTCGTCGCCGCGCTTGAGGAACATGTAAAAAGTTACGAAGTGGACATCATGAATTTGCAACGCGCCGAACAATTGATTCCCGGCGACGTGATGCAAATTCGCCTCGCCAACGGCGCGGTGCTCCGCAGCAAAGCCGTGATTCTCGCCACTGGTGCGCGCTGGCGCGAGATGAATGTGCCGGGCGAAAAAGAATATCGCAGCAAAGGCGTGGCCTACTGCCCGCACTGCGACGGCCCCTTGTTCAAAGGCAAACGCGTCGCGGTGATTGGCGGCGGCAACTCCGGCGTGGAAGCGGCGATTGATCTTGCGGGTATCGTGGAACACGTCACCCTGCTTGAGTTCGCCGATCACTTGAAGGCGGATGCCGTGCTGCAGAAAAAACTGAACAGCCTCTCCAACGTGACCGTGATTGTGAACGCGCAAACCACGGAAGTCACCGGCGACGGGCAAAAAGCCGACGGCCTCAACTACACCGACCGCGCGAGCGGCCAGCAACAGCACATTGATGTGGCGGGGGTGTTCGTGCAGATCGGCCTCGTCCCCAATACCGACTGGCTCAAAGGCACGGTTAATCTGAGCAAGTACGGAGAGATCGAAGTTGACGCCCGCAACATGACCAGCGTCCCCGGTGTATTCGCCGCAGGCGACGTGACAACAGTGCCCTACAAGCAAATCATCATTGCCATGGGCGACGGCGCGAAAGCCGCATTGGGAGCGTTTGATCACATGATACGGCAATAAAGGCGCTGAGATGGCTTTCCGAAAGAAAACCATCTCGGCGCGTTCTGCCCGATCTCTTGCTCGTAATTTTCCAAAGGAGAATCGCCTGCTCCTTGCGTGATATGATTTGCCGTCCGACAAAAATTTCATCGCAAAAATTTGGAAAAACACCATGAATGAAACCCGCAAATCCGCCATGCGACGCGCGCGCGATCCGGCTTTCATCCAGCATTATTTCCGTGGCGCCGGTTTGGATATCAGCGTGGAAAACGATCCCTTGAGCGCCTATGCGGATATTTTTCCGTTTATCGAACGGATGACGACATGGAATCACGCGCAAGGCGATGCGCTGCATTTGCAAGATGTCGGCGATTGCAGCTACGACTTCGTGCATGCCAGTTATTACCTGGCGCTTGCCGATAATCCGGCGCACGCATTGGCGCGCTGGCTGGATGTCGTCAAGCCGGGCGGCCATCTCATCTTTACCGTGCCGGACGAAGACTTGTACGGCAAAGGCGTATGGCCCAACCGTTTCGCGCCCGACCACAAATCCAGCTTTACCATAGCCAAACCCAAAGACCCGACGCGCCTGCCCCGCTCCATCAATGTGCTCGATCTGGTGAACGCGCTGCTGCCCGTGGCGTCTTGCGAGCGCATCACGCTGGTGCGCGACGGCTACGACGACAACCATCCCGATATCGACCAAACTGCCGAAGGCGCCGCTGAATGCGCCATCGAAGTCGTATTGCGCAAACGCGATGTGCCGTCGCTCTGGGCTTTGCTGGATGAAGCGATGCAAGCCGACAATGCCGAAGCCGGTCTTGCTGCCGGTCACCGCGCCAGGACGCTGTATCCGTATCGTTTCGACGCCTACCATCACTCAATGATGCAATTGTTGCGCTGGGGCGTTCCCGAGCAGGAAGTAGCGATGTGGGATCAGGCGGCTGCCTATCTGCCACATCATCGCGGTGTTACTTTGTACCACTGGCTGAGCAAGGTTCTGGTTGGTCAACTGCACGAAGGGTTTCAGATACGCGAGATACAACACCTTGGTCGCTCGCCCTGGCAACGGCGCACCAAAGTACAACCGCCCGCATTCATTCCGGCATGGACTGGCCAGCCGCTCAAAGGCAAATCCATCGTCATCTGGAGCGAATTCGGATTGGGCGACGAGATTTTCTTCTTCCGCTTCGCCCGCATCCTGCGTGAACGCTGCGGCGCGGCGCGCGTATCAGTCGTGTGTCAGTCGCCCTTGCTGGAATTATTCAAAGCCTCAGGTGCAGCCGATATCGTGACGGATATCGAACATCTCGCAGATCTGCCGACCAGTGATTACTGGGTCTATCCCCATGCGATTCCCGCCTGGTTACCTTTGGATTTTGATGCGCTGCCGCCCACCGTTCCCTACCTGCGCGCGCCTGCCGGACAAAATCTTCCCGCCCAATTGGCACAGGCGCCAGCTGGAAAATTGAAGGTAGGCATTGCGTTCAAGGGCAATCCAACGCAGGAAAATGACACGGCGCGCTCGCTGTCTTCGTTATCGCGTCTGGATAGATTATTTGAACTGGAAGGCGTGGAATTTTTCAGCCTGCAAAAAGGCGAAGGCGCCGCTGAAACCGCACAGTATGCGCAAGAACGGAAAAACTTCCACGATCTCGGCCCGGAATTTCAAAACATGGCGCAAACAGCCACCGCAATTTCGGCGCTTGATCTGATTATCACGACCGACACCTCCATCGCCCACCTCGCAGGCGCATTGGGAAAACCGGTATGGGTTATGATATCGCTGCTATGTGATTGGCGTTACCACTACCGGCGCGAAGACAACCCCTGGTATCCCACCATGCGGGTTTTCCGCAACGGCTGGAACAACGGCGATTCACGCGACTGGTCTGCCGTGGTGGAGCGCATCAGAAACGAGCTTCAGACCCTGCAATCCCAATCAACAAGGCATGATGGATGACCCCCATGAACAAACATAATCTGCGCCCCATTGCCTTCGTTCTTGCCGCGACCAATCTTGGCAGCATGTTGGTGAACAGATACGACTACAAGCCGGCGGTCGATAACTCTTACGGCGTAGGGCTTCAGTTGCTGAACACATCTTCATTCGACCCCGATGAAGTTGAGGTGTTGCTCCAACTGCTGAATTTGAGAAGGCAGCATTTCGGAGATGGCGTTGTTGCAATCGATTGCGGCGCCAACATCGGCGTGCATACGATTGAGTGCGCGAGATTCATGCACGGATGGGGCGAAGTCATCGCATTTGAAGCGCAGGAAAGAATTTTTTACGCCCTGGCCGGAAATATCACGCTGAACAATTGCTTCAATGCGCGCGCAATATGGGCGGCAGTTGGCGCCCATGAAGGCTCCATCAACGTCCCCGTCCCCGATTATTTCAAACCGGCCAGTTTTGGCAGTCTGGAACTTCGCAAAGCGACTGCGGAATTTATCGGGCAAGCCATAGACTATTCTGCGGAAAAATCCAGACCAACCCGCCTGATGACTCTGGACAGCATGGCGCTACCTCGTGTGGATTTGATCAAAATTGATATTGAAGGCATGGAAATTGAAGCGCTTCAAGGCGCGCGCAACACCATTCAAAATTTCAAGCCGCAATTGAGCATTGAAAAACTCAAGTCCAACGAAGAAGAATTGAAAAATTTCCTCGCGCCTTTGGGCTACAAATTCTTCCCGTTTGGAATCAACTTGCTGGCCATACACGAGTCAGACCCGGCGGTTTCAAAGATCAATGTTGCTTCCAATGGATAAACCCGAGCCCGGGAAATGAAAAGTTATTCCCAGCACAAAGAGGATGTAGTCGCGCAGGAAATTCTGGCCAAGCTGAACGTCGAGAACGGGTTTTATATTGATGTCGGCGCCAGTCACCCGATAAACGACAGCACAACTTACGCGCTGTATGAGCGCGGATTCAGAGGCATATGCATCGAACCACAACCGCATCACGCGATTCAGCACCGCGAACTGCGCCCTCTCGACATTTTCATCCCGGTGCTGGCAGGCGCCGAGTTCGGCATCCAGACATTACACCTCCTCCATGCCGAACAGCTTGCGACCGCAAGTGCCGCGACCCTCGAATGGTGGAGCATGCCCAAACCCGGCGGGGTCGGCCCGCACTCGCATAGCATGGGACGCATGGAGGCTCCCTGCGTCCCGCTCAATGCGGTGATGGAAAAATACCGGCTTCCGGCCATTCACTTTTTGTCTTTGGATGTGGAAGGCTTTGAAGGGGAAGTTTTCAAAGGCTTTGATCTTGCAAAATACCGCCCGTGGATCATCTGCGCAGAAGCGGTATTGCCATGGTCCAGCATCAGAAACGACGCCAACTGGTATCAATATGTCATTGGCAGCGGATACACCGAAGTGCATTTCGATGGCTACAACCGTTTCTTTGTAGCGAATGAATTCAATCCGCGTCCGGCGCAGAACAGCGTACCGTCCGGATGATCAAATATCAGAACCTTGCAATGACAATATTTCAGCGCGCTGGCTCATCACCGGCAATCGGTGGCACATCTGGCGCAGCATCCAGCAGCGCAAGAAAATCTTCCCTCCGACCTTGTGACGCTTGCGCGCGCAACCAATCGAGCGTCAGCACGCTGGCCATTTTTTCAGCTGCGGCACTGGCAATAAACTGATTCACCGAAACACCATCATTGGCGGCAAGTTCCTTGATTTTGCGATGTACTGAATCAGGTAAACGAATAGTCAATGCAGTCATGATGAAATCTCCGGGAGTTGCAAAAAATCGGCAGGCGTAATGGCCGTTATGCCAAATTGATCGATACGACGAAAATCCTTGAGGTTATGCGTGACGATGTAGCGACTGCCGGAAGCTACTGCGCACTCCAACACCATGTCATCGTCAGGGTCGCGCAAAAAAGGCCGCCACAGGTAATGCACATCCTGCAAATACGCGATGGAAGCCAGATACCGCAAAAAACCCAACATCCGCTCGATGTCCATGCCCGCCGGCAAATGCTCTGGCCGGGTCAACACAGCCTGCCACTCCATATACAGCGCCACGGATAAGGCCGGAGTAAACTGCGGTGACGGCAATCGCCGCAATAACTGTTGGCTTGCTCCTTGGCGGGAGCGCATCGCAGCCACCAGCACGCAGGTGTCCAAGACGATTTTCATAGTTACACCAGTATAACTATATAACTAATAAAAACCAAATCCTTTGTTTTTCACGTCCCTTAAGAAATACCTCAAAACGCAACAGGAAACGCTTCGAATCCGCATTGGATACAAGTCGCTTCCCGGCTTTCTGGTGTATTGCTGACTTAAAAGCCTTCCTTGCTGTCGATAATCTCCGGATTTGTACTCGCGCAGGCATTGGTATAGGGGGCATATTTAGGCTCATTGCTCGATATGATATGCCATGCCCTGACAATGACATTATTCTGAAACTCAAAACGCTTTTCCATTGCTTTGCATTTGGAATAGGCAGGGGTGCAATAAGCGTCGTAATAACCGTCACTGCTGCAATGGGCGCTATAGTCGTAGTTGTTCCAAAAGAGATACACCGCCACCGTATTGCCTGCCGCATTGGTGTACGTTCGGGTCGGCCCGCTGGCGCATGAGTAGCAGTAATAGGTAACTCCATCCTGGCTATCCTGCTTGATCGGACGCATCATCGCCACCATTTGATCCCAAGTCTTTCCCTTGGCCGAACTGTTGAGTTGCATGTCCGCGCAGCCGGATAAAATCATGGTTGCCAACACCACGCAACCCGATAACAACATTCTGATTTTCATAATTTCCCTTCCCGAAAATGGATACCGCGTTGGATGTTTTGTTGCATTGCGTGAAGGCTAGCAAGCTTCAATGATTTTGTCACTTTCGCCTGTCATTACTCGGCAACGGGCTTGATCTCGTCGTACCAGCTTCCGCCAAGCGCCTTGAGCAAGGTTGCATGGGCAACAAGGCGGCGATTGGCGATGCTGATGAGGTTGCTTTCGGCGGAGAGCGCGGTGGTTTGCGCGGTGATGACGTTAAGGTAACTCACCGTACCGGCGAGATATTGATTCTGCGTGAGTTCCAATGCCTCCTTTGCCGAAGCTGTCGCAGCTTGCTGCACGACGGCTTCCTGATCGAGCTGGCGCAGCAGCGCGAGATTGTCTTCAACTTCCTGAAATGCGCCGAGTACAGTCAGGCGATACGTGGCAACGGTGGCGTCATAGGCCGCGATGGCGCTTTCCTTTTGCGCCGCGCGCGCGCCGCCGTCGAGCAATGTCAGCGCAAGCGCGGGGCCGAACGACCAGAAACGGTTGGGCATGGTCAGCAAGTTGGCGAGCGCGCTGTTCTGGTAGCCGCCCGATGCGCCCAACGTGAGACTGGGATAAAACGCCGATTCCGCCACACCTATTTGCGCGTTGGCGGCGGCCATGCGCCGCTCCGCCGAGGCAATATCGGGGCGGCGTTCCAGCAGTTCCGAAGGCAGCGCATCGGGCGTCGCGGGAACGGCGGGAAGATCTGTTTCCAGCGCCGCAATGCTGAAATCGGAAGGCGGCTTGCCGATCAAAATTGCAATCGCGTGCTCGTACTGCGCGCGTTGCGCGACGATGTCTATGGCTTGCGCCTGCGCCGATTGCAGTTGCGTCTCTGCTTGTATCACATCGGTGCGTGCGGCAACGCCCGCTTCGTAACGATTGCGCGTGATATCGAGCGAGCGTTGATAGGCCTCTATGGTTTCATTGAGCAGGCGCAGTTGGGCATCCGTGGCGCGCAATTGAAAATAGGTTTGCACCAGCGTGGCCTGCGCCGAAAGCACGGCATTGCCGAGATCGCCCATGCTTGCGTCGGCAGAGGCTTGACCGGCTTCCACATTGCGACTGATGCGCCCCCAAAGATCGGCTTCCCAGCTTGCATCCAGCGACAGACTGACAGTATTGGAAATGCGCGACCCGCTACCCGAAGTCGTGTTATTCGTACCCGTACCTCTCGAACTGCGCGTCGCGGAAAAACTCGTGCCCACAATCGGCCAATAATCCGCGCGCGCCACACCCAGTAATGCGATGGCCTGGCGATATTGCGCGGCAGCCACCTGCACATTCAAATTGGCATCCGCCACTTCGCGCACCAGACCACTCAATTCAGGGTCGCCATAAACTTCCCACCAATCGCCGCGCGGCGCGGTGTCGCCCGGTTGCGCGGGCTTCCAGTTTCCGGCTTCCTTGAAGGCCGCCGGTGTTGCGACATCAGGGCGATGATAGTCGGGGCCGACGGTGCAGGCAGTGAAAATGAAGGCAAGGGGAAATGCCATCACGAAATTGCGTTTCGCGCCTCTCCACCATGCGCCGCATGATGAAAAAACAGAAGATTTTTGAGTGCGATGCATCATGTTACGGCTCCCGTGGATGTCAGGTCGGGCGGAATATTTCTGCGGGCGCGACGATCGGCGTAGCGCAGACGCAGTTTGTCCAGCGACAGATAAATCACCGGCGTGGTGTATAGCGTCAACAGTTGGCTCAATATCAAACCGCCCACGATGGCGATGCCGAGCGGCTGGCGAAATTCCGCGCCGTCGCCGGTACCGAGCGCGAGCGGAATCGCGCCGAACAGCGCGGCCATCGTGGTCATCATGATGGGACGGAAACGCAGCAGACAGGCGCGATGGATCGCTTCGCGCGGCGTGAGATTTTCCTCGCGCTCGGCATCAATCGCGAAATCTATCATCATGATGGCATTCTTTTTCACGATGCCGATGAGCAGTATCACACCGATCAGCGCGATGATGCTGAAGTCGGTCTTGAACACGAGCAGCGCGAGTATCGCACCCACACCTGCGGACGGCAGCGTGGAGAGTATGGTGAGCGGATGCACCAGACTTTCGTACAAAATGCCGAGCACGAGATAGACCGTAATCAGCGCGGCAAGAATGAGCCAGGGTTGGCTGTCGAGCGACGCCTGAAACATTTTCGCCGTGCCTTGAAAGCCGCCGTGTATGGAGGTCGGTACGCCGAGCTTGAGCATCGCCGCGTCAATCGCCTCCGTGGCCTGGGACAGTGACACGCCCTCAGGCAGGTTGAAGGAGATGGTCGTGGCGGCGAACTGACCTTGATGATTGACCGAAAGTGGCGTGAAAGTCGGCTCGTAATGCGCCATGGCGGAAAGCGGCACGGGAGTTTTGCTGCCATCGGCATTGGTGGCGGTAACGTACACATCTTTCAGAATTTCCGGGCTTTGCAAATATTCGGGCGCGGCTTCCATCACCACATAATACTGATTGAGCGGGTTATAGATCGTTGATGCGATGCTTTGTCCGAACAGATTGTTGAGCGTGGAATCTATCGCCCGCACCGACACGCCGAGCCGCGCGGCGGCATCGCGGTCTATCATCAGCGTGGTCTGCATGCCCTTGTCC
Source organism: Methylobacillus sp. (assembly GCA_031277395.1). GTDB lineage: Bacteria > Pseudomonadota > Gammaproteobacteria > Burkholderiales > Methylophilaceae > MM2. Next base: position 40,573 of record JAITML010000064.1, read on the forward strand.
TGCTCGTCAGTGTTTACATCCGTAAGTTCAGGCAGCTTGCTCAACGCCAACCGCACACGCGGCCCCCACACGCGTAGTTCGTTGATGTCGTCACCCTGCAGAGTGTATTGATATTGCGCGTTGCTGGAGCGGCCGCCGACACGGATATCCTGCTGCCCCTGCAAATACAGTTTCGCGCCGGGCTCCTTGTTGAGTTTGATGCCCAGTCGATTGATAACTGCATCCGTGGTGACTTTGCGTTCGGCCAGAGGCTTGAGCGAAACAAACACCATGCCTTGCGCGCCGCTTGCGAACGCAGCCACATTTTCCACCGCCGTATCAGTTTGGAGGATGGCGACGAAATTTCTGAGCTTTTCCTGCATGGCTTGAAATGAAATGCTTTGGTCGGCCTGTATGCGACCCATAAGCCGCCCGATATCCTGCTGCGGAAACAGGGTCTTGGGCACCACGCTGTAGAGCAGCACATTCAGACCTATCGTGACCGCAAGCAGCAACAGCATGAGCTTGCCGTGATCCAGCGCCCACCCCAAGGTATTGCGATATCCCGCAAGCACCCAATCGAAAACGCGCTCGCTGGCGCGGAACAACAGCCCCGGTTTTTCCTCGCCTTTCTCGCGCAGCAGGCGCGCGCACATCATGGGCGTGACGGAAAGCGACAACACAAGTGAAATCAGAATCGACACCGACAGCGTAAGCGCAAATTCACGGAACAGCCGCCCGACTATGCCGCCCATGAGCAATATCGGGATGAACACGGCAATGAGCGACAAGCTCATGGAAATGATGGTGAAACCGACCTCGCGCGCGCCCTGCAATGCCGCTGCCATCGGCTTGACGCCGTTTTCGATGTGGCGTGAAACATTTTCCACCACCACCACCGCGTCATCGACCACAAAACCGGTGGCGATGGTGAGCGCCATAAGTGACAGGGTATTCAAACTGAATCCTGCGAGATACATAAAGCTGAAAGTGCCGATCAATGAAACCGGAACGACCACGGCAGGGATTAGCGCAACGCGACCGCTGCGCAGAAAAATGACCACGACAAATACAACCAGTATCACTGACAAAATCAGCGTGCGCTCCACCTCCAAGAGCGAGGCGCGTATCGTCGGCGATCTGTCCATCACCGTGGCAAGATTCATTGCACCGGGGATGGAGGCATGCAGCGCCGGAATCATCTCCGTCACGCGATCCACCGTTTCGATGATGTTGGCGCCAGGCTGCCGGTACAAAATCAGCATGACTGCCGTTTCGCCGTTCACGAGCCCCATGTTGCGCACGTCCTGCATCGAATCCTCGACACGCGCCACATCGCCTATGCGCACCGGCGCGCCGTTGCGCCACGAGACAATCGCGGGAATGTAATCGGCGGCGGTACGCGCCTGATCGTTCGCGAGAATTTGCCAGTAGCGATCGCCCTGCTCCAGGTTGCCCTTGGGACGATTAACATTGGTCGCGGCAATCGCGCTACGCACATCCTCGGGGCCGAGCCCCATCGCATTGAGTGCGCGCGGATCAAGTTCCACGCGCACCGCCGGCAGGGAGGCACCTCCCACGGTGACCTGGCCAATACCGTCAATCTGCGAGATTTTCTGCGCAAGTATGGTCGAGGCGGCATCGTACATTTGCGCGCGCGAATACGTCGGCGAAGTCAGCGACAAAATCATGATGGGCGCATCCGCCGGATTAACCTTGCGATAGGTCGGATTGCCCGTCATGCCGGTCGGCAACAAACTGCGCGCGGCATTGAGCGCAGCCTGCACATCGCGCGCCGCGCCGTCGATATCGCGCGAAAGATCGAATTGCAAAGTGATGCGCGTGCTACCGAGTGAGCTGCTGGAAGTGATTTCCGTCACGCCTGCAATCGCGCCCAGACTGCGTTCCAGCGGCGTCGCCACGGTCGCCGCCATGGTGTCGGGACTCGCGCCCGGCAGCGATGCGCTCACCGAAATGGTCGGATAATCCACCTGCGGCAGAGGTGCGACCGGCAACAAGTCAAATGCAAGCATGCCGGACAGGAGTATGCCCAAGGTCAGCAGCGTGGTGGCAACCGGGCGGTGGATAAAAAGCGCGGAGATGTTCATTCCCGCCTTCTTCTTCTGGTCTGCGCGAGCCGGTCAAACGCGAGATAAATCACCGGCGTCGTGAACAGCGTCAGCACCTGGCTCACCATCAAGCCGCCCACCATGGTCAGCCCGAGCGGATGGCGCAGCTCCGAGCCCACACCGCCGCCCAGCATGAGCGGCAGCGCGCCGAGCAGCGCGGACATGGTTGTCATCAAGATCGGCCGAAAGCGCAGCAAACAGGCTTCGCGTATTGCCTCGCGCGGCGGCTTGCCGTGGTCGCGCTCGGCTTGCAGCGCGAAATCTATCATCATGATCGCGTTCTTTTTCACGATGCCGATCAGAAGAATGATGCCTATGATCGCGATCACGCCGAGATCATTGCCGGAAACCATGAGCGCGAGCAGCGCGCCAACCGCCGCCGAGGGCAGTGTGGAAAGTATGGTGACCGGATGGATGAAGCTTTCGTACAACACACCGAGCACGATATACATGGTGACAATGGCGGCAAGTATCAGCAACAGCGTGTTGTTGAGTGATGACTGGAACGCCTGCGCGGAACCCTGGAAATCCGTTTGTATGCTCTCCGGCAAACCCATGTCGATGCTCGCCGTGTGTATGGCCTCGACAGCCTCGCCCAGCGAAACACCGGGCGCGAGGTTGAACGAAAGCGTCACGGCAGGAAACTGGGCAATATGGTTAATCGCGAGTTGCGTGGGTTTTTCGGTCACGCGCGCAACGGCGGAGAGCGGTACCTGCGCGCCCGTCGGTGAAATGACATAAAGATGATCGAGCGCCTCCGGCCCCTGCCGATATTCGGGTGAGACCTCCAGCACGACGCGATAGAGATTGGATTGCGTGAATATCGTGGAAATAAGCCGCTGCCCGAAGGCATTGTAGAGCGCATTATCAATCGCGGCGGTGGTGATGCCCAAACGTCCGGCGCTATCGCGGTCGATTTCTATCCAGGCTTGCAAACCACCATCCTGATTGTCGCTCGCAACATCGCGCAGTTGTGGCAGTTGCTTCAGTCGTTCCACAAGTTTGGGTGTCCATTCGGCCAGTTCGGCGGAATCCGGATCCTGCAGGCTGAGCTGGTATTGCGTACGGCTGACGCGGCTTTCTATGGTCAAATCCTGTACCGGCTGCATATAGGCTTTGATGCCTTCAACCTTTTCCAGCGCGGTATTCAGGCGATCAATCACACCGGAAGCATCCGCATCGCGCTCCGCTTTCGGCACCAGATTCACCAATATGCGCCCGCTGTTGAGCGTAACATTGGAGCCATCTATGCCGATGTAGGATGACAAACTTTGCACCGCCTTGTCCTGCAGTATCACATCGGCAACGGCCTGCTGGCGCTCGACCATGGCCGCGAAGGAAATCGTCTGCGGCGCTTCGGTGATGACCTGAATCGCGCCGGTATCCTGAATCGGGAAAAATCCCTTGGGAACGACGATGTACAGCAATCCGGTCAGCACGAGCGTGCCTATCGCAACAAGCAATGTGGCGAACTGGCGATCCAGCACCCAATCCAGTCCGCGGGCATACCATGCGATGACACGATCAAACATCGCGCCGCTCGCATGATAGAAACGGCTTTGCTTTTCTGCGGGCGTGTGACGCAGCAGGCGCGCGCTCATCATGGGCGTGAGCGTAAGCGAAACAACCGCAGAAATCAGAATTGCAATCGCAAGCGTCATTGCAAATTCACGGAACAGACGCCCCACCACATCGCCCATGAACAGCAGCGGAATCAGCACGGCGATCAGCGAAAACGTCAGCGAGATGATAGTGAAGCCAATCTGTTCAGCGCCCTTGAGCGCGGCCTTGAGCGGCGGCTCGCCCTGTTCGACGTAGCGCGCGATGTTTTCTATCATCACAATCGCGTCATCCACTACAAAACCCGTGGCGATGGTGAGTGCCATCAATGTGAGATTGTTGATCGAAAACCCGAGTAGATACATCACGCCGAAAGTACCAACCAGCGACAACGGCACGGCAACACCGGGGATAATGGTCGCGGGGACATTGCGCAGAAACAGGAAAATCACCATCACCACAAGCGCGATCGCCATCAGCATTTCAATCTGCACGTCTTCTACGGAAGCGCGTATGGTGGTTGTGCGATCGGTGAGCAGTTGCACCTGCACATCACCGGGCAAACTGGCTTGCAACTGCGGCAACAGCGCCTTGACGCCATCGACGGTTTGAATCACATTCGCGCCGGGCTGGCGCTGGATGTTGAGGATGATCGCAGGCGAACGGTTCGCCCACGCGGCAAGACGAATATTCTCCGCATCATCAACCACGGCCGCGATGTCGGAAAGCCGTATCGGCGCGCCGCTTTTCCACGCGATGACGAGATCACGATACTCGTCCGCGGAACGCATCTGGTCATTCGCATCCAGCGTCGAGGCGCGCATCGGCCCGTCGAAACTGCCTTTCGCCATATTGACGTTGGCGTTGCTGATCGCAGTGCGCACGTCATCAATATTCAAACCCATGGACGCGAGCAGTTTGGGATCGACCTGAATGCGCACCGCAGGCCGCTGCCCGCCGCCTATGCTGACAAGACCAACACCGGGAAGTTGCGACAGTTTTTGCGCGAGCCGCGTATCAACCAGATCTTCCACCTTGGGCAGAGGCAGGGTTTCGGAAGTGATGCCCAACGCGATAATGGGTGTGTCCGCCGGATTCACCTTGCTGTAAATCGGCGGCATCGGCAGGTCGGAAGGCAGGAAGGAATTGGCGGCATTAATCGCGGCTTGCACCTCCTGCTCGGCCACATCGAGCGACAACGAAAGAGCGAATTGCAGCGTGATGACCGACGCGCCGCCGGAACTGGACGACGACATCTGGCTCAACCCCGGCATCTGGCCGAATTGCCGTTCCAGCGGCGCAGTAACGGATGAAGTCATCACGTCGGGGCTCGCGCCCGGATAAAGCGTGGTGACTTGTATGGTCGGATAATCCACCTCGGGCAAGGCCGAGATCGACAACATGCGATAGGCGACCAGACCCGCCAACAGTATCGCCACCATCAATAGCGAGGTGGCGACCGGCCGCAGGATAAAAATGCGGGAAGGATTCATGACGCGCTGGCGTTATTGCCGTTACCGGGTTTGCTCTTGCCGCCACTATCGTTTGGTTTTTCCTGATTATTCGGCGGCGCTTTTTCTTCATCCTTCAATCCCGCACCGGGCGTGGAGATCACAACCTGCGCGCCTTCCCGCAATTTGTCCGCACCGTCGATCACCACCCGATCGCCCACCTGCAAACCTTTTTCAACCGCGACCACATCGCCCGAAATCGGCCCGAGTTCGACTGTTTGCACGGAAACGGTTTCCTCGTTTTGCTCGTTCTTTTTGATCACATACGCAAACGTGCCCTTGGTGCCGCGCTGTATCGCCGCCGTGGGCATAAGCGTGACATCATGCTGCGTTTCCACATTGAGCCGCGCATTCACGAATTGATTGGGGAACAGTTGCTCATCCTTGTTGGGAAATTCCGCCTTGAGCTTGACCGTGCCGGTGGTGGTGTCGATCTGGTTATCAACAGACATCAGCACGCCTTTGGCGATCAATGTTTTGCCGCCGCGCGCCCACGCTTCCACCGAAAGTTTTTCCCCCGCACGCATACGGCTCGTCACCGTTCCGAGTTGATCGGCGGGAATCGCGAACACCACATAGATGGGCTGAGTTTGCGTCACCACGGCAATGCCATTCGCGTCGCCGGTCTGCACATAATTACCGACATCCACCTGCCGCAAGCCGACGCGCCCGGAAAATGGCGCAGTGACACGGGTAAATTCAACATTGAGCCGCGCGGCGCTCACCGCGCCCTGATCGTTTTTCACCGCGCCTTCGTACTGACGTACCAGCCATACCTGATCGTCCACCTGCTGCCGCGCGATGGAATCCTTTTGCAGCAAACCCTGATAACGATCCATGTCAGCGCGCGCATTGGCAAGCAGCGCCTCGTCGCGCGCCAGTTGTCCGGCGGCCTGATCGAGCGTGGCCTGGAACGGGCGCGGATCAATTTCAGCGAGCACCTCGCCCTGTTTGACCACCTGCCCTTCGCGGAAATTGACGCGCACCAACTGGCCGTTCACGCGCGGTTTGACGATGGAAGTGTTGAGCGCCGTCACCGTGCCGAGCGCATCAATCGTCACCTCAATATCGCCGCTCTTAACCGTATCTGCCTGCACCGGCATGGGGCCGCCCATACCGCCACGCCCTCCACCCGGCGCGCCGCTGCCCGCCGTTGCCGGAGCGCCCGGTGTGTCACCGGATTTTCCGTTCCACATATAAAACGCAGCGGCAACCAGCACCACCACAAGAACAGCCCAGAACGATTTGTTTTTCATGATTTTCAGACCAGGGAATTTAGTATGGGATGCATCATTATAGGGATTATTATCGGGCAATCACCCGGATTTACATTTTCTTTCAAATGGCCGCACG
>JAITML010000081.1 GCA_031277395.1 Methylobacillus sp.
AGTAATTCTCTCGCCGCGCGCGTCGAGGCATTGCTTGCGCGCGCGGTTCCCCAAGGCAGTGGCATTTCAGTTGGCTTGAGCGGCGGCGTCGATTCGGTCGCGCTGCTGCATCTGCTCGCGCAATGCGCGCCGCAGCGGGGCTACACACTTTCCGCATTGCACGTTCACCACGGCATCAGTCCGCGCGCCGACGACTGGGCGGCGTTCTGTGCGGCGCTGTGCGCGCAGCTTGGTGTGCCGCTGCAAATCGAGCGCGTGAACATTGAACCGTTGCGCGCGGATTTGGGCGTGGAAGCGGCGGCGCGCGCTTTGCGTCACGAAGCGCTGGCGCGTCAGCCGGTCGATTTCATCGCGCTGGCGCACCACCAGAACGATCAGGCGGAAACGCTGTTGCTGCAACTGCTGCGCGGCGCAGGCGTGAAGGGCGCGGCGGCGATGCCGGTGTTGAAGATGCGCGCGGGCGCGCCTGCGCTGTTGCGTCCGCTGCTCGATGAGTCGCGCGCTGCGCTGGTGGAATATGCGGAGCAGCATGGTTTGCGCTGGGTTGAGGATGAGAGCAATGCCGATGATGCGTATCCGCGAAATTTTTTGCGGCATCGCGTGATGCCGTTGCTGGAGGCGCGCTTTCCCGGCAGCGCGGCGACGCTTGCGCGGAGTGCGGGGCATTTTGCGGAGGCGGGGGAGTTGCTGGATGAGTTGGCGGAGAGGGATGCGGGGTTGCCCCTCACCCTACCCCTCTCCCCGCAAGCGGGGAGAGGGAATAAAACAACTCCCTCTCCCCTCGTGGGAGAGGGTTGGGGAGAGGGGGACACTTTCCCCATCACTCAACTTCAATTCCTCTCTCCCCCCCGCGCCAAAAACCTTTTACGCTGGTTCCTCCACCAAAACGGCGCGCCCATGCCGCACGCCGCGCAACTCGATGACATGCTGCGCCAACTGCTCACCGCGCGTGGCGATGCCGCCGTGTGTATCGCTTGGGGCGGTTGGCAGGTCAGGCGTTATCGCGATCACGTTTACGTTTGCCGCGAACTGCCTGAACCGGACGCGGCATTTTGCGTAATCTGGCGTGGCGAGGAGGTATTGCCATTGCCCGAGCTGGGCGGTGAACTGCATTTCACGTCCGCTGTCGGCGCGGGCATCAGTCAGGAAAAATTGCGCGGCGCGCGCGTGTCCGTGCGCGTGCGTCAGGGCGCGGAACGGTTGCGGTTGGACGCGAACCGTCCTTCGCGCACTTTGAAAAATCTGCTTCAGGAAAATAATTTTCCACCTTGGCAACGCGACACGCTGCCTCTGTTGTTTTGCGGCGATGCGCTGATTGCCGCGCCCGGCATTGGAATTGAGCACGCTTACCGCGCCCGGCCGGATGAGGAAGGCATCGTGCCAAGTTGGGATTTGCTGCATTTACGCCATGCTATGTGAGCCGCGCGAGTCAAGACATTGCCTTTAATGCCTGCTAAAATAACGGCCTGTTTTCACTTACATTTGGAGAAAGAAGCATGGCTGTTGAACGCACCCTGTCCATCATCAAACCCGATGCTGTGGCGAAAAATGTCATCGGACAAATTTATGCGCGCTTTGAAAATGCGGGACTGAAAGTCGTCGCGGCGCGTATGGCGCAACTCTCTCGCGCCGATGCGGAAGGGTTTTACGCAGTGCATCGCGCGCGTCCCTTTTTCAATGACCTGGTGGATTTCATGGTGTCGGGTCCGGTGATGATTCAAGTGCTGGAAGGCGAATCCGCCATTCTGAAAAACCGCGATCTGATGGGCGCGACGGATCCGAAGAAAGCGGAGAAAGGCACGATCCGTGCGGACTTCGCCGACAGCATCGACGCCAACGCGGTGCATGGTTCCGACGCGCCGGAGACGGCGGCGGTGGAAATCGCTTACTTCTTTCCCGCGATGAACGTCTACGCGCGTTGATCGTGTGAGCATCGCAACATGAGCGGCAACCTCCTCGATTTTGATCCCGGCCAGATGGAAGCCTGGTTCGCCGAGCAGGGTGAAAAACCCTTTCGCGCGCGCCAGGTGCTGCGCTGGATACACAAATCGGGCGAGGATGATTTCGATGCGATGAGCGACTTGGCGTTGTCGCTGCGCGCCAAGCTCAAGCTGCACGCCTGCGTCGCCGCGCCGCGCATGGTGAGCGAGGCAAATTCCGGCGACGGCACGCGCAAATGGCTGCTCGATGTCGGCACCGGCAACGCGGTCGAAACCGTATTCATTCCCGAAGAAAATCGCGGCACGCTGTGCGTTTCGACGCAAGCGGGTTGCGCGCTGGATTGCGCGTTTTGCTCCACTGGCAAGCAGGGTTTCAATCGCAATCTTTCCACGGCAGAAATCATCGGCCAGCTTTGGTGGGCGAATCGTGAAATCGGTCGCGATGCCGACGGCAATTGGCCGATCACCAACGTGGTGATGATGGGCATGGGCGAGCCGCTGCTGAATTTCGACAACACCGTGAGCGCGTTGCGCCTGATGCTGGACGATCATGCTTATGGTTTGTCGCGCCGCCGCGTCACGGTTTCGACTTCCGGCGTGGTACCCGCGATGGACAGATTGCGCGACGAATGTCCGGTGGCGCTGGCGGTGTCGCTGCACGCGCCGAATGATGCGTTGCGCAACGTGCTGGTGCCGATCAATCAAAAATATCCGCTGCGCGAATTGATGGCGGCGTGTTTGCGCTATCTGGAAAAAGCGCCGCGCGATTTCGTCACGTTTGAATACGTCATGCTGGAAGGCGTGAACGACAGCGAAAAACACGCGCGCGAATTGATCGCGTTGACGCGCGACGTGCCGTGCAAATTCAACCTGATTCCGTTCAACCCGTTTCCGCAAGCGCCGTATCGTCGTTCGTCGTCAGAAGCGGTGCGCCGTTTCCGTGACGTGCTGATGCAAGCGGACATCGTTACCACCACGCGCAAGGTGCGCGGCGACGACATCGCGGCGGCGTGCGGACAACTGGCCGGACAGGTGCAGGACAAGACGCGCCGCACACAACGTATCGCACTGGAGCTTCAAGCGTGATGAATGCCGAGCAGATTGATTATTCCGTCGAGACGGATGCGGAAGCGCCGCCGCCGGTGTTCAACGGCGCGGCGTTGCGTGAGGCGCGCGAACAGCAGAATCTGGACATCAAGGATGTCTCCACCGCCATCCGTTTTTCACCGCAACAAATCGAGGCGCTGGAAGCGGGGGACTTCGCGAAATTGCCGGAAATGGTGTTTGTGCGCGGCTTCGTGCGCAACTACGCGAAGCTGTTGCGGATTGATGCCGAGCCTTTGCTGGCGGCGTTGCCGAAAGTCGGGCACGACGCGCCACCGGAGATGGAACGAGTGTATGGCCGCGGGCTGGTGGTGCTTCAACAGCCGAGGAAATTTCGCACGGCTGGCGTGATCATCTCCGCATTCCTGGTTGTCGCGCTGAGCGTATTCGTGTTCATCGGGATGTACGGACGACTGCCGCCGCCGCAAAAACAAACGACGGAGTGGGTGATCGAGCCGGTGGACATGACGGACGCGCTGACATCGACAGAGAACGCGCAACTGGCGGCAACGCCAGCGGTACCGGCTTCTTCTCCCGCCCTCGCACCCGCACCCGTCGTTCGTCGCGTCCAGCCTGTCGCGCCCGTCGCGCCCGTCGAGCCACCGCAGGCTCCGGTTGTTTTGTCATCGTTGCCGCCAGCGCCAGTGCCGGAGCTTGCGCCAGAACCCGCGCCGCTGCCAGAAACCCCGTGAGTGTGATGAATCCTTCCCTGCGCCAGGCCACGCGGCGCGTCATGGTTGATGGCGTTGCTGTCGGCGGTGGCGCGCCCATTGTCGTGCAATCCATGACCAACACCGACACCGCCGACGTGGCGGCCACAGCGCGTCAGGTTTCTGAATTGGCCGAGGCCGGTTCCGAACTGGTGCGCATCACAGTCAACACCAACGAAGCCGCCGCCGCCGTGCCGCAGATTCGCAACATGCTCGACGACATGGGGTGCGATGTGCCGCTGATCGGCGATTTTCACTACAACGGCCAGCGCCTGCTGACGGATTTTCCCGACTGCGCCGCCGCGCTGGCGAAGTACCGCATCAATCCCGGCAACGTCGGCAAAAATCGCAGCGGCGAAGATCAATTCGCCATGATGATCGCCGCCGCGATTCGACATGAGAAACCAGTGCGCATTGGCGTGAACTGGGGCAGCCTCGATCAGGATCTGGTGGTGCGCATGATGGACGAAAACGCTCGCCAGCCATCGCCGAAAGACGCCGCAGACGTGACGCGCGAAGCCTTGATCGTATCCGCGCTGCAATCCGCCAAGCGCGCGGAAGAACTGGGACTGGCGCGTGATCGCATCGTATTGTCCTGCAAGGTCAGCGAAGTGCAGGACTTGATCGCGGTGTATCGGGAACTGGCGCGGCGTTGCGATTACCCGCTGCACCTCGGCCTGACCGAAGCGGGCATGGGTTCCAAAGGCATCGTCGCGTCCACCGCCGCGCTGTCTGTGCTGTTGCAACAAGGCATCGGCGACACCATCCGCATTTCATTGACACCCGAACCCGGCGGCGACCGCGCGCAGGAAGTCATCGTCGCGCAGGAAATTTTGCAGACCATGGGCTTGCGCGCTTTCACGCCGATGGTGATCGCCTGCCCTGGCTGCGGACGCACCACCAGCACCGTGTTTCAGGAACTCGCGCAAAACATCCAATCCTGGCTGCGCGAACAAATGCCGGTGTGGCGCGCGCAATACAGCGGCGTCGAAAACATGACCGTCGCCGTGATGGGCTGCATCGTCAACGGCCCCGGCGAAAGCAAATTGGCGAACATCGGCATCAGCCTGCCCGGCACCGGCGAAAATCCCGCCGCGCCCGTGTACGTCGATGGCGAAAAAACCACCACCCTGCGCGGCGGCAACATCGCGCAGGATTTCCGCAAGATCGTGGAAGATTATGTGTCGAACAAATACGCGCGCCGCTCGGAAGATGAGGTTAAAGCGGTGCGGCGCGAGATACCGATACGAGTGGCGTGAGCGGTTTTTTTGTCTTCAGTGTCGCCTGGCTTTTTAAGTTATAAGAAGATCTGCACGAGTTGAATAAAAAATTGGGAGACGCTATGCCTTTTATTTATCGATATCTTGTATTGATGCTGTGTGGCACCCTCTTAGTGGCATGTGAACTTAACTCTGATGTGCCTACCAATTCGGCTACGACTGCCGAAGTAGACCGAAAGGCTCCATCATTGTTTGCCCAGCCGGTGCCTTTGAAGTCTGGATATGCATTGCTTAGCTGTGACCCTGATTATAATAATCGGATTGACCATCCTATCTCTTTGGTCGATATGGATGTAATCCGCCCTCTTGTTCATGCATGCGTTGACAATGATAATCTCCACATTTACTACAACGGCGTAATTAATAACGAATTGCAATCCCTGATGAAGGCTCTTACGGTAGCGGCGACTGAGGAGGGAATCCAATACCACACATTGGAAATTGACTCACCTGGCGGGGAAATTGATGCGGCTCTGTCTATAGGAGACGAGCTCTGGAACGGAGATTGGGGAATTTGGGTTAAGCCCGGGGCACGTTGCTATAGTGCCTGCGTATTATTGCTTGCGGGAGCAACGAGCCGTTCGATGAGCGATGGGTCTGTTGGAATCCATCGAATGTTAAATCCGAAATCTCAAGCGCGGACACCCGATGAGTTGCAAGCAGAGCTTGATTTACATCTTCATTCGGTAAAAAAATATCTGACAAAGTATGGCGCAAATCCGGCGCTTGCCGATTTAATGATGACCGTGCCATCGAAAGAGCTTCGGATTCTAACTCAAGAGGAAATTAGACAGTTTGGTTTGGATGGTACAAATCCAGTCAAGGCTGATCTTGCTCGTTTGGATGTGGCACGACGCTGTGGAGATGATTTCTTGCGGCGTTGGGATAATCTCAAGCAGCTCAACGAAAAAGAATGTTCAATTACTCGCGAGGGATCAACGCAGAAGTACATTGCCTGCTTGAATCGGAACTATGATCGGTTGGGATTTCCTGATCCGAAATGTCCTTACGATGGGCCTGCTCGCATTCCCTCCCCATGATATGGGGATACGTCGATTTTTATTGCGGCTGGGTTATCGTGCAACTTAATTTTCATAGTGTAGATGCAATGATGAACTATCCACGCCTTTCGGTATTATTTAGGGAGTTTTCCTCAAAACTAGAACAGCTTCATACGCTTTATTTGGATAGTGTGGTTGGTTATTCGATCCTCCACGAAAGGTTGGATTCCTATCAAGAGAGAATCCGCGTATTGCTAGATAACCATGAGCATGCAGCCAAAGAGTTTCAGGATACCTGTTCTATCATCTATAAAAATCTTTCGAATAGAGATGTTATGCCAGTTTCATTATCGCCAGTTATGAAGCAAGGGCAAATGCGAGAGAGAGTAGAAAGTGATGGGATAAACACACTGCTGCTAGGTAGTCAGTGTATTGTTTCTGCTTACACGTATTGGGAGGAATATCTTCGAATTGAGATAGGTAAAGCTATTGGTGTTCTTTCGCAAGATGCGACGACCGGTGAAGAAACGCGAAAGATTTTAAACAAGCATGTCACGAGCGATCTCTGGGGTGATATTAGGTATATTCGAAATTCTATTGTGCATAACAACGGAGTGGCCAACGCGGAGATATCAAGCTGCAAACTTATTAAATGGTTTTCACCCGGACAGCCAATAAAGCTTAATTACGAGCGCATGCGGATGATTTTTTTAGAAATGGCTCGTTATAGGAACAAGCTACACAAAATGTCGTTATCCCCTGCGCGTAAGTTTTATATTCCCGAAGTATAGCGGCTGTTTTTTTGTCAAGCAGTGTAGATACTGTAATCCCCGTCAAGCGCCATGCAATACAGGATCGAAAGCGCGCCCCGATTTGAGCACGCCGAAAGCGACATGAATAATCTTCCGCATCATGGTGCCGATAATGAGCATTGGCGGTTTTCCGAGAGCGGCCAGCCGCTGGCGAAACTGCTGTCCCCAGCGGGTTCTGTACAGCGTCGCCATGGCAGGCATATAGAGTCCCTTGCGTAACAACC
>JAITML010000062.1 GCA_031277395.1 Methylobacillus sp.
CGCAGCGACCGCAGCACCCTCCAATGGGCATCGAATCGCTCGAATTCCGGCACGCTCGCCAACATGCGAACCATCCAGAGATGCTTCAGATTGCGGCTGCGCGCAAGCCACGCGCAGGATGCGGGGATGGCGATGTGGGAGGGGCGAGGTTTGGCTTTTGCGGTCATGGCAATTCTCGCGCCCCCGATGAACGCGTCATCGCCAAATAGACTTGGGCCAGCAAGTCGGCATCAAGCAAGGCGCCGTGCCGAGTGCGATGTGAATTGTCGATGTTGTAACGGTTGCACAACGCGTCCAGATGATTTCTCTTGCCGGGATGCCGCTCTCGCGCCATCGCCAACGTGTCGATCACGACGGGGCAGACCAGGTGAAGCAGCCTCAACCCGGCCAACTCAAACTCGCGATTGAGAAAAGCCGTGTCGAACGGCGCGTTGTGAATGATGAGTTCCGCCCCACCAATGAATTCGCACAACTCAGAGGCAATCTCGGCGAATGTCGGCTCTTCCCGCAGGCGTTCCAGCGTCAAACCATGTACCGCCGTCGCACCCGCGTCGATCTTCCGCTCGGGATTGGCGTAACGATGAAAATACCGCCCGGTCAGCTTGCGACCTTCCAACTCGATGGCTGCTATTTCGATGATGCGATGGCCGGATTTGAGGCTAAGGCCCGTGGTTTCGGTATCCAGCACGACTTGCCTGGCTTTAGGCGGCTTCCAACCCAAACCAGACTGGCCGGTAGCCGCGCCAACCCCCAAGACTCCGATGGATTGCAGAAACTCACGGCGTCCCCGTTGGACGCCCGAGCTTTCACGCGGGCGGGCAGGCAATAGCGGCAATACTTTCGGCATCCCGGCACCCTCGAACAAATGGAGTCTGTAGATCACTCATTGTCCATACGGCTGCGACAAACTACGTCGCTTCGACAGGCGACCGATCTCGCCCAGCCGGCATCAGCGCTCTCCATTGCATATGCCCGCAACGCCCCCCCTACAGTGCAAGTGAACAGATGCATTAGCCCCGTTCCGCGAACCTGATTCAAGGACAGAAACATGATCAACATCGTTAACGACCTAAACGAGGCGATAGCTGACTTCGTGCAGCGCCCGGAAAATCGTGCACTGCTCCCGCTCACAGGCACGGAAAGCACACCGTTCAGGGGCAGTCTTTTTGGACTCACTCGTGCAGACGACGTACACCGGGCCTTGGAAACTCGGCGCGCTGCCATCCTGCTGCTGGCGGCAAACCCCTACTCCAAGGTACCGCTGGATGAGATTCAGACTGCCAGCTTCGACGATGGCGGATGGATGGATTTTAAACGGCAATGCAACAGCGGCAGTTTCGGTGAACGCTACGAGAGCGGGGAAATGTGGGATCCGATACATAACCCCCACGTGGGACAGCGCCGGATCTCGTGGGAGTTCCTGGCTAACTCAATCCAAGCTGCGCTGGGCTCTCTTGATGAAGTCGCTCTTGCAAACGTATTCTCTTGGGCGAGTAAGGACATCAATGACCTGTTTCAATATCTGAACAAACATAGTTTGACCGACCGAGTGCTGCGTTTTGCGGACGAGCAGGTCAGGGCGATTCTCAAAGCACTGAGACCTCGCCTGATTTTGTGCTTCAAGAGTGCGGCCAAGCCGTCATGTCTTTCGTCCGCAATGAACACAGAGGCGCGCGATGTGAGCCCCGTGGGCATGAAAGGAAAACGTCCTTTCAAAATACAACTTGGCAGATACGTGAATAGCGAGTCGGCCTATTCAGTGTAATTTATCAACCACCCTTCCTCCTACCGCTTCATCAACAAGGCTGACTGGCCAACAGTTCATGACGCGATCAAGACCGCTATCGAAGAAGTTTTGGCTCAATCGCTGCAAGCAACCGACCACGTTGCTGCAATCAACCACTAGGGATCGGTGTTATTTCTTTCACTAGCGATTGCACAGCGCGTCCCAATCATTCTTCATGCCGGGATACATCTCTCAAGCCACCGCCGGGATACAGTTCCCGCGCCACCACCGCCATTTCGATCCCAAAACGGGACAGACACGACGGGACATATCTCAGACAACGGTCGCAACCCGGCCAGTTCAAACTGGTCATTGAAAAAAGTCGTGTCGAACGGGTTTTCGTAAATAATGACGCGTTTCGCCCCACCGATGAATGCGCACAACTCGGAGGCAATCTCGGCGAATGTCGGCTCTTCCGTCAAGCCAGGTATCGCAGCGGCGCCCGAGTCGATCTCTCGCCCGGGATTGATATAGCGATGGAAGTACCGCCCGGTCAGCTTGCGGTCTTGCACTTCGAGTGCCCTTATTTCGTTGATACGACAGTCGTCGCCGATGACGGTGATGTCGGTATCCAAAATGACCTGCCTGGAAACGACTGGTCTGGCTTTGTACGGCCTCCAGCCCAAATCAAACTGACCGGCAACAGCGCCAACCCCCAAAGCGCCGAGGGTTTGCAAAAACCTGCGGCGTCCCAAGAAGATGTCCGAGCTTCCGCCCAGGCGAGCAAGCAATGGCGAAAAATTCTTTGACATACCGGCACACTCGAACGAATGGAGTCTGAAGATCACCCATTGTCGATACGGCTGCGACAAACTACGTCGCTTCAGCGGCGCGGCATCACGGCGGACACGGCGCTGCGCCTTGCCCGCTACTTCGGCACCAGTCACGAATTCTGGATGAACTTGCAAGTCCACTACGATGTGCAGGTGGCGATGCAGGCGAAGGCGGCTTGATACCACGACCCGCGCCATGCCCAAGCCGTCAGCCACACGCGACGATACGCCATCTATTGATCGGCGTTGCTCCTTGGCCCCTGATATACGGCGTTTGCGTTCTTGATCTCGCCACAGATGGCCTCCCGCAACTCTCGCGGCGCCACGACCTCCACGCCACCCCCAAACCCCAACAGCCACCACACCAACTGCGGCGTATCGGCCACGGTAGCGGTGACGCGCAACCGATCATTCGGCAATGTCTCAATGACCTGATCTTTGGATAGCGGCGTCTCATAAAGATGATCGCCATAACCTGGCGCGAAAACAGCTTCGAGCTTGATACTTTCACCTGCACCAAACGCCCACTCCCCTCTCTCGATCTGCGCATCCAGCGAAAAATCCTTCGGGTAGCGCGAAGCCTCATCCCGCTCATGCGCAGACTCAACGCGATGCAGCGGCAACATGCGCGCATCGTCATAGTCGAAGAACAGGCACGACAAATACAGCACCGGCCCGCGCTGCACCAGCGCCAGCGGATGCACGCGAGCTTCCATGACTGCTTCCTCTCCGCGCCGACGATAACGGATATCCAACTGCCGCTCGTGCAGCAGCGCATCGGTCACAGCATCCCGCACTGCGGGAGCAACGGCAGGCGCCAGCAACATCTGTGCGGCAGGCACAGAACGCACCTTGTCGAGCCAGCGACGACTGTGACTCGGAGCGGGTTCGGCATCGAGCCGCTGATGCGCAGCGCCGAAGTACCCTCGCAATTGTTCCAGCACCGACACGGGCAGCAGGTGTTGCAAGTGCGTCTCAGCCATCGCCAGCATCAACGCTTCGGGGGCAGA
>JAITML010000014.1 GCA_031277395.1 Methylobacillus sp.
AACAACCGCGCCGGTGCGCCAGCCGCGTCCGTCGATCACTTGTTCATTCGCCAGCACGGTCTGATCGACCGGGTCCCAATTGACCACCTGCGTTTTCTTGTAGGCGATGCCGCGCTCCAACATGCGCAGGAACAGCCATTGATTCCACTTGTAGTAATCGGCATTACAGGTCGCCAGTTCGCGCTGCCAGTCAATCGCAAAGCCGAGCGATTGCAACTGCTTCTTCATGTAGGCGATGTTGTCGTAAGTCCACCGCGCGGGCGGCGTCTGGTTCTGGATCGCGGCGTTTTCGGCGGGCAGGCCGAAAGCGTCCCAGCCCATCGGTTGCAGCACGTTGTAGCCGCGCATGCGGTAATGCCGCGCCAGCACGTCGCCTATGGTGTAATTGCGCACGTGACCCATGTGCAACTTGCCGGAAGGATAGGGGAACATCGACAGGCAGTAGTATTTGGGCTTGCTTTTATCCGCGACGGCGGCGAAAGCATTTTGCGCTTGCCAGTGTTTCTGGGCGCGCTGTTCAATTTCGCTGGGTAAGTACTGCGCTTGCATGGAATCAGAAGAACCGGAATTGATTTAAAGTGGGGAATTATACCTTGCAATGGCTGGTTGTCTGATTGCCCAAGCTCACGTATGATTATTTCAAGATATCAATCAATAACTGTTGCGCCTGAGAGGTGACTGTTCAGGCGCGTTTTGTGGGAGACGCTTCATCATGTCCAGGAAACATCCCGTGATTGCCGTCACCGGTTCTTCCGGTGCGGGTACAACGACTGTTAAACGCACGTTTGAACAGATTTTTCGCCGCGAAGGCGTCGAGGCTGCCGTGCTGGAAGGCGACAGCTTCCACAGCATGACGCGCGCGGAATTCAATGCCGCGGTCGAGCATGCGGACAAAAACAAATTGCTCATGCCCAGCCATTTTGGCCCGGAGGCCAACCATTTCGACAAAATCGAGGAAACCTTCCGCGTCTATGCCGAAACCGGCATGTGCCAGCGCCGCTACTATATCCACAGCATCGCGGAAGCCGCCACGATCAATGCGCGCCTTGGCACCAAGCTGTTGCCCGGCGAATTCACCCCGTGGGAAAACATCCCGGAGGGTTCCGATATTCTGTTTTACGAAGGTTTGCATGGCGGCGTGGTGACCGACGAGGTGAATATCGCCCAACACGTTGATCTGCTCATCGGCGTGGTGCCCATCGTGAATCTGGAGTGGATACAGAAAATCCACCGCGACACCGCTGAACGCGGCTATTCCGCCGAGGCCGTGACGCAAACCATATTGCGCCGTATGCGCGATTATGTCGGCTACATCTGCCCGCAGTTCTCGAACACCGATATCAACTTCCAGCGTGTTTCGACCGTGGACACTTCCAATCCCTTTGTCGCGCGCGATGTTCCGACGGCAGATGAAAGTTTTGTTGTAATCCATTTCCGCGAGTCTTCCAAAATCAAGGTGAATTTCGAATACCTGCTCGCGATGATCAAGGATTCCTTCATGTCGCGCCGCAATACCATCGTCGCGCCGGGCGGCAAAATGAGTTTTGCGATGGAGTTGATCCTTTCGCCGCTCATCAGGGAGATCCTCGAAAATCGCAAAGGTTAGTCTCCGTGTGGAAATTCTTGTCGCTGATATCGGGCTGCGTAATTGCCTTCGCTGCCTGCGCGGCGGATAACAATACGGATCCATTTGTCGAACGCCAATCCGTCGCCGAGGCCACCGCGCAGATTCAGCGCTGGCTGGCCTCCGACACGGCGTTTGCCGATGGCGTGAATACCCTTGAATCGCGCGGCTTTCAGTGCGAAACCAAAACACCGCCGCAAAATATTCACTCAGCCGCCATCTGCATCTACCCGAGGCCGGATCAAACCAGGTCCGCCACGCCGAGGAAGATTTACTGGCACGTTACATTGGAATCCGCGGATGGAGATGGAATTACGCGGATTCAGGTGGCAAATTAATTGCAGCAGTCTCTCTCCCGCAAGAGGAGAGAGGTTTCATGCATTAATTCAGTACCGCAAAAACCCGATCGCTGATTTCCTGCACGCTGCCCAGGCCGTTGATGCGCTCGTATTTCGGCGCTTTGCCGCCCGTGGCCGCCCAGTCGGAGTAATAGCCGACCAGTTGTTTGGTTTGGGTGTGATACACCTCCAGGCGTTTTTTAACGGTTTCTTCCTTGTCATCGTCGCGCTGGACAAGATCTTCACCGGTTGCGTCGTCCTTGCCCGCGACTTTGGGCGGGTTGAAGGCGATGTGGTAGGTGCGGCCGGAGGCGAGGTGCACGCGGCGGCCGGAAAGGCGCTTGATGATGTCTTCATCGGGCACGTCGATTTCGACTACGTAGTCGATACCCACGCCTGCCTGCTTCATCGCTTCCGCCTGCGGAATCGTGCGCGGGAAGCCGTCGAACAGGAAACCGTTGGCGCAGTCCGCATCCTTGATGCGTTCCTTGACGAGGCCGATGATGACTTCATCCGGCACGAGTCCGCCCGAGTCCATGAATTTTTTGGCTTCCAGTCCGAGCTGGGTTCCCGCCTTGACTGCGGCGCGCAACATGTCGCCCGTGGAAATTTGCGGGATATTGAATTTTTCCTTGATGGCGCTGGCTTGTGTGCCTTTGCCTGCGCCGGGGGCGCCCAACAATATAACTCTCATGTATCTCTCCAAAACCAAAAATTGCCATGCAGTAGCTGTGTGTGAGTCGGGATGTATTTTGCGTATCCCGACATTTCTGCCGCTGAT
>JAITML010000034.1 GCA_031277395.1 Methylobacillus sp.
CGTATGCCGTCACCATCAAAGTCGAAGAGGGTTTTGCCGGAAACAGCGGTGAGTTCGAGACCGTCTTTGTCGAGGTCGAGGACAAGCGGGTCAATGCGCGGGGGGTGCCAGTTTTTGGCTTGTTGGTAGTAGAGGGAGCTGATCGCATCCACCATATAACCAATGGGGCTGTATTTAATGATGAAATCACGAAGAGAAAAAAGCCCATCAAAGAAGGAATCAAAAAAGCCTGGATACTCACTTGGAAGTGTATTCAAATACTGTATTAGCCCACCGTATGCCTCAATAGCCAACCCCCAGTTCACAAGCGGCTTCACGCCAGCCAGCGCTCCAACAGATGTCACTAAAGCTCCCACCCCCATAAGTGTTTCTCCGGCGCTTTGAACTATTGCGTCGTAATTTTCTGCTGTCGGATTTTGATTGTAATTTGCTATTGCTTCAATTGTATTTGTAATATTAAGTGTAGCGACAGCTAAAGCTGCATTGAAGCTTGTAAGTCCCGCAGCACCTGATAGGATTGGAGAACGGTTAGCAGCAAGGTCGGCCGCCCAAGACAAGGCAATTGAGGCCACCTCCAAAACTGTATTAACTTTCTCTAGCGACGTTGCGTTTTCCCATGTCTGAGAAGCAACATCAAGATCAATTACATCATAACCATATTCGATAACAGTACTCGCAGCCATTTAATACTCCTTAAACTTAGATTGCATTCGTAAAAATAAGATAGAGAGTTGAGGCCGTCGTAAATAAAAGATAGCCTATCCCTGTGATCATCAAAATTTGTGAAGCTAATAACACGATTGCAAGCTTTCTTTTCTTACCTTCTTGCATGGCAAAAATCACTGCCCGATCTAGTTCTGCAATAGGAAGATTTCCTGGCATGTCCGTAACTGGCTTATAAAGAAATTTCGCTGCAAGCCCGGCGATAATAGTTAAAGCACCTGGGATTTTCATAAAAATCAGCAAATAAATTCCAAAATTCGGTTTGGAGTAAAGACAGGTAACAAAAACAACAATACCAATAAGCGCTCCAAGCCACCCAGCAAAACGCATAATGCTCATCAGCACTCTATAAAGCTGTGGTTCTTGCATATCGTCCACGTTAATTCCCTCACCAATCTACACACTCATTCAGAAAAATATGTACTTTCTTACCCAAGCAAACCATTCAAAACAGTTTTTATCCTTAAGCCAAGAGTCAACGCTATGGTGATCGGCATCAGTAAAAAGCAACATACCGCCACACGTGCAACTGCTTGTGATGTCAGAAGCCTGATTACAGACTGTCTTTTGTCAATATTGCTTGCAACCTGCATTATCGTTTGATCTTCTTCTTTGGAAACGACGATGTAGCTTAATTTTGCGATTCCTGTCATACGCTTGGAATAAATAAACATAAAAGGCGCGGAAATCCATTGCAGAACAACTGGCACAAAAAAAACTAGAGCCAAGATCTGAACATCACTGATCAGATGAAAAAATCGATGCTCAGCAACCAAAAAAGCACTGTATAAAAACGTAATCAAAAAAGCACGTTCCCGAATATTGATCAGACGTTTGCAGAGTTGAATATCTGGTGTGTCATCCATATCAGTTGCCATCACTTGCTCGGCCACAGGGCGATACACAGGGTAATCGGTATAAAAAAAATACCGATCAAAGCCACACGCACTGCCGCTTGCGCGATCAGAAACTGAATGGCGTATTTTTTCCTTTCGGCATTGGTTACAGCAAGCATAAGCGTATGATCCGCCTCTGCGGAAGGCTCTCGAAAAACGCCTCCTTTGATTTCCGGAAATTGCCGAGTGAGATTTACCGCAGGAACAAGGGCAATAAAAAGAAGAAACATCGGCGCAAAAATCAGATACCCAAGTTGCATGGCGCTAATCAGATGAAAAATCCGGAATGCAATTGTTACGAGAATGCTGTATAAAAATGCGATCAACAGCGGATGCTGCCGAATACTTATCAGCCGCTGGCAAAGCCGCAGGTCTTTCACGCTACCATTCATATCCCACTCTCCCATGAGTGTTTTCCAAACTGTGCGTCGCAGCCATCAATCGCCCTCTCATAATCAATCCCGTTATGCCATCAGTAACAGGCATACGGCAAAACCTGTGCAAAGCGGTTCCTGTAAGGCTGCATAATCCGGGATAACTACAATAGTGGTGGGGTGCACATGCGTGGCGTGGTGCACACGAGAATGGCGATAGCTTGTCATGTGAGCCCCCCCTTAATGTTTATTAATTACTGTTGTGAGTAAAAAGTTAATTAAGACAAATAGCTCTTAATCTGACGGAAAGATTATTCCACGACAAAATCATAGTCAATCAATTTTTTTGTGGGGGTATATTAGTAAAAACCCATGTTCCAGAATTGAGGCGGGTTGGCGAGCTGCATCTTCCTTCCAGCCCTTTCTTCACAAGGGACGAAGGGCATACCATTATTCTTAATCAGGCTCAGGACAAGCCTCTTCCGCGATAGCTCCTTTGTTCTTCTCGCGCTATGTCGTTGCAGCCATTTCTAGAGCCGTTGGGGCATCATTGCTTCCCTTCCCTTTGTCGCCTCACTGCAACAAAGGTATTCACGCCGCCTCCCAATATCGCAGCACCAACTGCACATTGCGGTTGCCGTTGTATTCGTTGACTTCCAGCCGATAGACCGCGCGGATATTTGTCGGCAGGGTTTCGGTACTGCTGAACAGAATCGCATCGAAGGATAGGCCGGATTTTTCGAGGCGGAGTTTGAGGTGGCGCTCGCCGACAATGCGTTGTTCGGCAACGCGGAATACATCATCGAATTCCGGCGCGGGGAAGCCCTGCCCCCACACCTGATTTTCCAGCAGTTCAGCGAGTTCGAGATTGATGTCGGACACATCCATCGCGCCATCGGTTTCCACGACGGCTTCGAGGTCGGCGGGCGTGAGCAGGCCGCGCGCGATTTCTTCAAATGCGTCTTTGAATTTCGCAAAACTGCCTTCTTCTATCGTCAATCCCGCCGCCATCGCGTGACCGCCGAATTTCAGCAACAAGCCGGGATGACGTTTGGCGACAAGGTCGAGCGCGTCGCGCAAATGCATGCCTTGAATCGAGCGTCCTGAACCTTTGAGCAGGCCGTTGCCGCCGGGCGCGAAAGCAATCACGGGGCGATGAAAACGTTCCTTGATGCGCGAGGCGAGTATGCCAATCACGCCTTGATGCCATTCCGGCTCGTACAGGCTGAGCGAATAATATTGGCCGGGGTCGATGTCTTCCAGGCTGAGTTCCGCTGATTCACGCATATCGGCTTCTATGTTGCGCCGCTCACGATTGAGTGTATCCAGCTCACGCGCGCATCGCATCGCTTCATTCAAATTTTCCGCAAGCAGACAGGCGATACCGAGCGACATATCCTGCAAGCGTCCGGCAGCATTGAGTCGCGGGCCTGCGAAGAATGCGAAATCCTGCGCGATGGCGCGGCGCGGATCGCGTCCGGCCACACGCAGCAACGCTTCCACGCCTGCGCTTGCCTTGCCTGCGCGTATGCGGCGTAAACCCTGCTCCACCAATATGCGGTTGTTATCGTCAAGGCGCACGAGATCGGCAACCGTGCCGAGCGCGACAAGATCAAGCAACTCCGCCGGATTGAATTTTTCGTCGAATGCGCCGCGCGCGCGCAACTCGGCACGCAAGGCCAGCATGAGATAAAACGCGACACCCACGCCCGCGAGATTTTTGCTCGCAAATGCGCAACCGGGCTGATTGGGATTGATGATGCAGGCCGCATCGGGCAGCGTATCGCCGGGCAAATGGTGATCCGTCACCAGCACCGCAATGCCGCGCTCATTGGCGACTTGCACGCCTTCGACGCTGGCGATGCCGTTATCGACAGTAATGATGATGTCGGGATTTTGTTCCGCAGCAAGCGCGACAATTTCCGGCGTGAGGCCATAGCCATATTCAAAACGGTTGGGCACGATGTAATCAATCATCGCACCCATGCCACACAATCCTTTTACCATCACCGCGCACGCCGTCGCGCCGTCGGCGTCATAGTCGGCGACCACAAGCAAATGTTTTCTCGCGGCTATGGCATCGGCAAGCAACTCGGCCATGCGCGCGAGACCTTTCATCTGCGTCGGCGGAATCAGACTGCCCAATCCATATTCCAACTGCTCGGGCGAAAAAATTCCGCGCGCGGCGAGTATGCGCGCAAGCACGGGATGACGACCCGAGCGATGCAGCATTTCCGCTTGGGAAACTTCGTAGGAACGCGCGACGATATTAATCAAAATAGTATTCCAGTGGATGTGAGCGCCGCCAGAATTTCACGCTGCTGCGACGGGTGAGCGTGTAGCTGTGGATTTGCGGCGCTGGCACGGCAATGGTGGCTTTCATGGTGTCGGTCAACGCAGGTGCGCGGCGCGTGGCAGACGGCGTTTCGAGATGCAAGGTGAGTTTCGCCAACCTGCCATCGCGCACGGCGCTGAGCAAAGGTTCCAGCCAGTCGCGCTCCAGCGCGGGCGACCATGCGGGCAACACGACCAGATGATCGCTCTGCAATGTCTCGCCGGGAAAAATCCAATAGGCATCCGCCTCGGCGCCTGCCGCCGCTCGCGCCAGCCATTCCTGCGCCGTGGACGGCAAGGACAAGATGTCGAACTGATTGCCATTTGCCCACGCCAATCCGCACGGCAAGGCATCATCCGCCCAGGTTGTGAAAGCAGGTTCTTTTGCACCGGACAATTCGCCGCCACCCCACAACCACAGGCTGTTTACCGGCAATGCGCCCGCCTCTTCCAGCGCGGCATTCACGGGATGCGTGTGCAACAACATTTGCATTTCGTTGAGTTGGCGCTGCCAATGCGGCGCATCTGCGCCCGTTAGCGGGAAATTTTGAATATCGTGATGCAGCACATCCGGCAGCGGATGCGTTTGCAACAGCGGTTTCTGCTCCAGCCGCAAATACCAGCGGTGCGGCGCGGGCGCAAAAAACCTCATGCCGTCGGCTTTGAAATGCGCGCTCAATGCTTCGACCAGTTGCTGCGCCTGCGCGAGAGACAAAGTTTCCGGCGCCCGTTCCAGTGTGAAGCTGTCGCGCTGCAATACCAGTGAAACCGGATCGGCACGCAGCCAATAACCCTGATCGGCGGGCAAGCCATCGCCGAGCGCGGCATAGGGCGCGACCGGAATATCCTGCTGCCGCGCCACGCCGAATAGCTCACACAGCAAACTTTCAGCGCTCGCAAACTGCTTTTCGCGCCGCGCGTAGCGCAACATTGCGGGTAACGCCGCGCTTGTCGCATTACGTATCGGCAGCAGCAATCGGCAGTGCAAAACGTAATTCATGATTTTTTGGCAAATTTTGCGTTAGTATTTACGAAACTATTGAAAAGAAGCCACCATGGAACTCATCTTGTGGCGTCATGCGGAGGCCGAAGATGGTTTTCCCGACATGGCGCGCGAACTGACGAATAAAGGTCACCGCCAGGCGAAGCAGATGGCAGCCTGGCTCAAACCGCGTCTGCCGCAAGGCACACGCATTCTGGTCAGCCCCGCCCGTCGCACGCAGCAGACCGTTGCGGCGCTCGGACTGGATTTTAACACGGTCGATGCGCTCTCTCCGGGCGCGTCAGTGGAAACGATTCTGACCGCCGCTGACTGGCCGGACGCCAAACACGCAGCACTGATTGTGGGGCATCAACCGACGCTGGGTGCAGTTGCCGCGCGATTGCTGGATAGCAACATTTGGTCGCTCAGTACACGCAAAGGCGCGCTGTGGTGGTTCACCGCGCGGCGCGGCGAAGTGGTGCTCAAGGCCATGCTGCCGCCGGAACTACTGGAAGAATGATGCAATTTCGGAGGATAAAATGCGCACCGTGCTGATCGCCAACCCCAAGGGTGGTAGCGGAAAAACTACGCTGGCGACCCATCTCGCCGGCTATTTCGCCACACGCGGGCGGCGCGTGACGCTGGTTGATCTCGACCGGCAGCAATCCTCACTCGCATGGCTGCATCGCCGCCCTGATTATTTGCCGCTGATACAAGGCGTGGACGGGCGCAAACACAAGCCCGCCGATTCCGGCGCGGAGTGGGTCATCATGGATTCCCCGGCGGGGTTGCACGATGACAAGCTCACAAGCGCGATCAAGCAGGCCGATGCGATCATCGTGCCCATGCAGCCTTCCGCGTTTGATCTCGCCGCGACCGAGGATTTTCTCAATGTGCTGCGCGAGGAGAAAGCCATCCGCAGGGGCAATGTCGCTGTCGCGCTGGTCGGCATGCGCGCACGCGCGCTCACCAATTCTGCCGCCACACTGGAAGAGTATCTCAACCATGTGAAAGACTTTGATGCGCCGACCACGTTGCGCGACGCGCAAGTTTATATGCTGACCGCCGAGATGGGCGCGAGCTTGTTCGACATTCGTCCGTCACAGGTTGAGCGTGATCTGGAACAATGGGCGCCGCTGTTGCGCTGGCTGACCAAGTCACTGAAAAATGGCTGACGAAATCGAGCTGAAACTGCGCGTGCGCGCCGCCGATCTGCCACGCTTGCGGCGGCATCCCGCGATTCAGCACGCACAGCCTGTTACGCGCCGTCTTGTAAGCACTTATTACGACACGCCCGATCTTGCGCTGCTCGATGCCGACCTCAGCCTGCGCGTGCGCCGCATGTCCGGCAAGTGGTTTCAGGCTGTCAAAAGCGCCGGACACTCAATCGCGGGACTGCATCAACGCGCGGAATGGGAGGACATCATCGCGCGCGGCGAGCCGGATTTCAGCAAAATCACCGATCCCGCGCTCACCAAAATTTTCGATCAACCCAAACTGCGCGCAGCGCTGTCTCCGATTTTCACCACCGATGTGCGGCGCACCGAATGGCAGCTTCAACTTGGCGACAGCGCGATCGAGATGGCGCTGGATGTGGGCAATCTGATTGTCGGCGAGAAAAAGGAACCCATCTGTGAAGTTGAACTGGAACTAAAATCCGGCGAACCGGTGCGCCTGTTTGAATTCGCGCTCACACTGCTGCAAGACATTCCGTTTCATATCGAAAACGTCAGCAAGGCGCAGCGCGGTTACGCGCATTACCGCCCGCAAGCTCCCGCGATACGCCGTGCGAAAAACATACAACTCACGCACGACATGCCCCCGGCGCAAGCCTGCCGCGCGATGCTGCGCGAATGCCTCGCGCATCTGCAAGGCAATCACGACGCGGTACTGCATGGTGAGAGCGAAGGCATCCATCAAATGCGTGTCGCGCTGCGACGCATGCGATCCGTCATGGCGATATTCACGGATTTCATGCCACCCACCGATGCATTGAAAAACGAAATCCGCTGGCTCACCACCACGCTCGGCGCGGCGCGTGATCTCGATGTGCTCCTCGAAGAAACATTGCCCGCCCTGCCGGAGTCGCTCGCGCACCCCGGCCTTGCGCTTATCAAACGCCGCGCGCGCAAACGGGCGCAGACCGCGCGACAGGATGTGATGGCCGCGCTCGATTCACAACGCTATCAACACCTGCTGCTGCAACTCGCCGTATGGATGGAAAATCCCGCGCCTGCCACAGAACAAAAACTGCACACCCACGCGAGCAGCCTGCTCGCCCGCCGTTATCGAAAACTTCGCAAACGCGGCAAACTTGAATTGAACGCGGAGCAACGTCACGAACTGCGCATCCTGGCCAAAAAACTGCGCTATGCGACGGAATTTTTCGCCGGCCTGCACAACACAAAAGCCACCAATCGCTTTCTACGTCGCCTCGCTCCGTTACTTGAACTACTCGGTGAACTCAATGATCTCGAAGTCACCAGCCGCCTGCTCGACACTCTGCACGACACCCGTCCCCACCCGGCTTTGCACGAAGCCCGATTGCTCATCATTGGCTGGCGTGCCGCGCGCAACGAGTATCGTCTCACACGCTTCAAGCCACACTGGGAGCGTTTTATGCGCACGGAAATATTTTGGGAATAAGGAAACAACTCAATAGTTTCAAGAATAAACACAGAGGTATGCAATGCGATTTTCTTGGCAATTTAAATTTGTAACTGCCATTCTTCTCGTGGTGGCTTGTGTCATGGCGCTGTTCCTTCTTCCCAAGAAATGGATTGATCTGCTTGTGCTTGTCGCATTGGTGATCACGGGTATTGCGTTCCTAGTTAATCGAAGCAACACAAGTCAGAAGCAGACCTCACAAAAACGAATGCCTAACACGATTTGGAATGGCCATGAGCTGGTAGCCGGGATAGCTTGGCCTAATTGTCTGTTGAGAATGGTGCTTTGCACTTTTGCGATTTGCATATTTGTTTCATTCAACATTTTGCTTAGCTGGGCAGATGGTTTTGATTGTTTTATGCTGGTAATAGGTAACGTAATAGGACTCCCCGTCTTCGGTTTTCTTCTACTCATTTCTGTATGGTTGATATGGCAAGCACTTCAAACAGGTTATGTTCTCCGAATAAATGCGGAAGATGGACTGTATTACTGCTTGGGCCCTAAAGTCGCTTGGAGTGATATCAAGGGAATTGATGTTCGGGAAGTCGTGACTCCTCGTTTCGGCTCCTACAACCGATTTATGTTCGCGCTTAGCGCTTCTGCCGCCGAGTCGCTACGCCACTCCTACCCACGTTTTGGAATCTTGATTTGGCGTGGTGTTGATGTTAACAAGGCTCAACTTGTGATTGACGACACATTTATCAACGTGCCGCCCGCACTCCTTTACGGTGCTGCCAGCCACTTTGCGATGCAGGCTAATTCCGCCTTCAATCACCGTTGGCGTGATGATCGTTTCATGAATCCAGGGTACGTTGAGAAACTGCAAAAAGAATTCGAGCAGATGAATGAATCCGGAAAAGCATAGCAATCCTTTTCCCCGCAAGTTGGGTTAGACTTGCTTCCTTATTACAAAAACTGTTTCAGGAGAATGCAATGAGCGACAAACCTGTTGTGGCGCAAAAGGCGCCGTATGCCGTTGAGGTGGAAGCAGGAAAAACCTATTACTGGTGTTCCTGCGGGCGCAGCAAAAATCAGCCATTTTGCGATGGCTCCCATGCGGAGACTTCTTTTACTCCACAGGCATGGACAGCGCAAAACACGGGCACGCAATGGTTCTGCGGATGCAAGGCCAGCAAGGCGGCTCCGATGTGTGACGGGAGCCACAAGAATCTCTGACAAGCTCCAAGCCACTCCCCCTTCCGTTGAACACCCAGCCCTTACACAATCCCGTATTTCGCAGGCTGCTGACCTATCGCGTTCTGATCGTGCTGTCGTATCAGATCATCGGCGTGGTCGTCGGCTGGCACGTTTACGAACTCACGCATGACAAACTCGCGCTCGGGCTGATCGGCCTTGCGGAGGTCATTCCCTACATCAGTTGCGCGTTGTTCGCGGGTTATGCGATCGACCATCACTCGCGCCGCCTGTTCGGCGTAATGGCGTGCGTGATGCTGTGTTTCAACGCGCTCACACTGCTGGCAGTGGCGGCGGGATTCATCGTCACCGCGCCCATCACGTGGATTTACATATCCATCGCCTTGAACGGTTTTGCCCGTGCCTTTTTCGCGCCCACTTACAATGCGCTTTTCGCACTGATTTTGCCGCGCGAGCAATACGCGCGCGCCGCCGGCATCGGCTCCGCTGCTTTTCAGGCGGGGCTGGTGATCGGCCCCGCGCTTGGCGGCTTGATCGTCGGTTTTATCAGCAAAAGCGCAGCCTACGGCGTCGCTGCCGTATTGACGCTGATCTCCGCTGCAGCGCTGCTTTCGCTGCGCGTCAAAGAGCCGCCGCCCGCAGCCAGCGCGCCGATTTTCAAAAGCATAGGCGAAGGCTTGCGTTTCGTCGCGGGCAATCAAATTTTGCTTGGCGCACAGGCGCTGGATATGTTTGCAGTGCTGTTCGGCGGCGCAGTCGCAATGTTGCCCGCGTTCATCGACGATGTGTTCCATCTCGGCCCGGAGGCGCTCGGTCTGTTGCGCGCGGCGCCTGCCATCGGCTGCATCGCCACCGGCATTTGTCTCGCCCGCCGTCCGCTCGACAAACACGCCGGCCGCTGGCTGCTCATCGCCGTCGCCGGATTCGGCCTGTGCATCATCGGCTTCGCGCTCTCCGCGCACTTTCTCAACTTCTGGCTCGCGGCGGTGATGCTCCTGCTCTCCGGTACCTGCGACGGCGTCAGCGTGGTGCTGCGCAGCACCATCATGCAACTCATGACACCCGACATCATGCGCGGCCGCGTTGCCGCCATCAACGGCATCTTCATCGGCTCATCCAATGAACTCGGCCAATTTGAATCCGGCGTCGCCGCGCGTTTCATGGGGCTGATACCTTCGGTAATTTTTGGCGGCATGATGACCTTGGGCATCGTCGGCACGACGGCAAAACTCGCGCCGAAGTTGCGACGACTGCACCTCGGGCAGTTGCAATAAATTCCCCTTCCGTGAAGGGGTGGCTCCGCAGGAGACGGGGTAGTTCACAAGAAAAGCCGTCCCGCAGGGACACAGCGCCAAAAGATATTGTGTCGCTACCGCAACGATGTTTATTCTGAACTACCCCGTCCGCTTCGCGTCCACCCCTTCACGGAAGGGGAATTTTTTCTGCTACACCTTGCCGAGCTTTTGCAGCAATTCAATGCCGAACGCCACGCCGAATCCTGTGGTATCGCTGGCGACTGCGCCCAATCCGCCTTTGTGGTTGCTGGCGGCGAGATCGACGTGGAGCCAGGGGAGATCGTGCGCCATGAATTTCGCAAGAAATCTTGCAGCGAGAATATGGTCGGCTTCGCCGTCAAGCGTACATTGCTTGATGTCGGCGATTTTGCTGTCGAGATCGGTTTCATAGTCTTCGTCGAAGGGAAAGGCGCAGACGCGCTCACCGGTTTGCTTGCCGGCTTCCACGGCTTGATTCAGCAATTCCGGGCGATTGCCGAGCACGCCGCTGCATCGGGTGCCGAGCGCGGTGACCATGCTGCCCGTGAGCGTGGCGAAATCCAGCATGGCGTCCGGTTTGGCGCGCGAGGCGAGCGTCAGCGTGTCGGCAAGCACCATGCGGCCTTCGGCATCGGTGTGCATGATTTCGATGGTGGTGCCGTTGAGCGCGGTGACCACGTCATTTTGTTTGTAGGCATTGGGGCCGAGATGGTTTTGTGCGATGGCGAGCCAGGCATCAATTTTGACCGGCAGATTCAAACGTGTCGCGGCAAGCAAAATGCCGAGCGCGACGGCGGAACCGTTCATGTCTTCGTGCATGCCGTGCATATAGCGCGCAGGTTTGAGGTTGTGGCCGCCGGTGTCGAAACAGATGCCTTTGCCGACGAGAGCGAATTTGTGTTTTGATTTTTTCGGGGCATAGCTCAGATGCACGATAGCGGCATCGTCCTCCGCCGAGCCTTGTGCCACGGCGACGAACGCGCCAGCGCCTAGTTTGCGGAGTTTTTTCATGTCATATTCTTCGCGGCTCCAGCCATGTTCTTTCGCAAGAGTTGCGATACGCTCGCGATATTTCGCGGGAGTGAGCGCGTTGGGCGGCAGCGTGGTGAGACTGCGCGCAAGCGTATTGCCCTCGGCCAGCGCCTGCGGCAATGCGAGATCGCCTTCCGCGCCGAACAACGCGATTTTCTTGAGTGCGCGCCGCCCGTCTTTTTTCTTGCACTGCGGAAGCTGCGCGCCGTTGACCAGTGCGACATATGCCGCCGCGCGCGCCGCAGCCTCGCGTTCCGGCTTGTTGCCGATCACGGCGATGGTGATTTGTTCCGGCTGCTCATTCAGCAATTCGGCCAGCGCCTTGCGCAAAATCGTGTGCCGCTCGAATGCGGAAAGCTTGTCCTTGAGCACCACCCACACGCCCAGCCCGCCGTTGGGCAGATCGGCGCAGAGCGGAGTTTTCGCGAGATCGTCGTATTTTTCCTTGCGCCGCTTGAGCGCGGCCTCCAGCGTTGCGGCAAACGGCAGCGCGTCGGGATGCCGCGCGGGTAGTACAAATAAAAGATGCGTCGCCTTGCCGGATTCTTTTTCCGTCAGGGGATTTTTGTTCAACAGCAGCTCGGGGAGCATAAAGGGTTCCTTTCGATCACTTGTTTGGGCTGCATTATAAGCCGTAGCCCCACCTTCGCCCCACCCATTTCCCGCGTGCGGAAAAGGGAAAACCGCATGGGCGCAAACTTGACCGGAACGGCCAAAATCGCGAAGATAGCGGCTTTTATGCCCTGCGCAGCCCGATCATCACAGTGGCGCGCTTCAGGAGAAATTAAATGACTCACCCCACCCCAGACATTGATCCGCAGGAAACGCAGGAATGGCTGGCTGCCATTGATGCGGTGCTCGAACAGGAGGGAACCGAGCGTGCGCATTTTTTGCTGGAACAGTTGATCGACAAGGCGCGTCGCTCCGGCGCTTATCTGCCCTATAACGCGACCACCGCCTATCTCAACACGATTCCCGTGCATTTGCAGGAAAAGTTGCCGGGCGATCCTTCAATGGAGCGTCGCATACGCGCGTTGATCCGCTGGAATGCGATCGTGACCGTGATGCGCGCCAATGCGAAATCGCCCGGTGTGGGCGGGCATATCGCGAGCTTCCAGTCCGCGGCGACCTTGTACGATGTGGGATTCAATCATTTCTTCCGCGCCGCGAGCGATGAATTCGGCGGCGACGTGGTCATGTTTCAGGGGCATTCCTCGCCCGGCATTTACGCACGCGCTTTTATCGAAGGGCGGCTGACCGAAGAGCAGATGGAAAATTTCCGTCAGGAAACCGGCGGCCACGGTTTGCCTTCGTATCCGCACCCGTGGCTCATGCCGGATTTCTGGCAATTCCCAACCGTGTCCATGGGGCTTGGCCCGCTGCAAGGCATTTATACCGCGCGTTTTCTCAAGTATCTGCATGATCGCGGCATCGCCGACACTTCCGGCCGCAAGGTGTGGGTGTTCTGCGGCGACGGCGAAATGGACGAGCCGGAATCGCTGGGCGCGATCTCGCTCGCCGCGCGCGAAAATCTGGATAACCTGATCTTCGTCATCAATTGCAATCTGCAACGTCTGGACGGCCCGGTGCGCGGCAACGGCAAAATCATTCAGGAACTGGAAGCCGGGTTTCGCGGCGCGGGCTGGAATGTGCTCAAGGTCATCTGGGGTTCGTATTGGGATCCGCTGCTCGCGATGGACAAGGACGGCCTGCTCAAGCAGCGCATGGAAGAAGCGGTCGACGGCGAATACCAGAATTTCAAGGCCAAGGGCGGCGCTTACACGCGCGAGCATTTCTTCGGCAAATACCCCGAACTCAAGGAAATGGTCGCGGCCATGTCCGACTCGGATATCTGGCGTCTCAATCGCGGCGGCCACGATCCGCACAAGGTGTATGCGGCCTATGCTGCGGCCACCAAGCATGTCGGTCAGCCGACCGTGATTCTGGCCAAGACCGTCAAGGGTTACGGCATGGGCGCATCGGGCGAGGCGCAAAATCCGACGCACCAGCAAAAAGGCATGGATCACGATTCACTCAAGGCATTCCGTGATCGTTTCAACCTGCCGTTTTCCGATGCCGATCTGGAAACACTGCCGTTCTATCGCCCCGCTGACGACAGCCCGGAAATGCAATATCTGCGCGAGCGTCGCACCGCCCTGGGCGGCTATGTTCCCGCGCGCCGCCGCAAGGGCAACAAATTGAAAACGCCGGAACTGGCCGCATTCGAGAACATGCTCACCGCGACCGGCGACCGCGAAATTTCAACCACGATGGCGTTTGTGCGCATTCTTTCCACGCTGGTCAAGGACAAGGAAATCGGCAAATATGTGGTGCCCATCGTGCCGGATGAGGCGCGTACTTTCGGCATGGAAGGCATGTTCCGCCAGCTCGGGATTTACTCGTCGGTCGGCCAGTTGTACGAGCCGGTCGATTCCGATCAGGTGATGTATTACAAGGAATCCAAGGCCGGGCAAATTCTGGAGGAAGGCATCAACGAAGCAGGCGCATTCTCCTCCTGGCTCGCCGCTGCGACCTCGTACAGCGTTACCGGCACGCAGATCATTCCGTTTTATATCTACTATTCGATGTTCGGCTTCCAGCGCGTTGGCGATCTCGCCTGGGCAGCGGGCGACAGCCGCGCGCGCGGATTTTTGCTGGGCGGCACCGCAGGCCGCACCACATTGAACGGCGAAGGCTTGCAGCACGAAGACGGTCACAGTCATCTTCTGGCCGCCACCATTCCCAACTGCGTGAGTTACGACCCGACCTTCGCCTACGAAGTCGCCGTCATCATTCAGGACGGCCTGCGCCGCATGGTGCAGGAGCAGGAAGATGTGTTCTATTACATCACGCTCATGAACGAAAACTACAGTCATCCCGAAATGCCCAAGGGCGCGGAAAAAGGCATCATCAAAGGCTTGTATCCGCTCAGCAAATCCAAGGCCAAAGGCCCCAAGGTACAACTCATGGGCAGCGGAACGATATTGCGCGAAGTGATCGCGGCCGCCGAATTGCTGGAAAAGGATTGGGGCGTTTCCGCCGATGTGTGGAGCGCAACCAGCTTCAACGAATTGCGCCGCGACGGTCTGGACGCGCATCGCTGGAACATGCTGCATCCCGAGCAAAAGCCGCGCGAAAGCTACGTTGAACAGTGCCTCAAAAAAGCCGAAGGTCCGGTCATCGCTTCCACCGATTACATGAAGGCATTTGCCGACCAGATACGCGCGTTTGTGCCGCAGCGTTTTGTCACGCTCGGCACCGATGGGTTTGGCCGTTCAGACAGTCGCGAGGCGCTGCGCAAACATTTCGAGGTGGATCGTCACTACGTCGTGCTCGCCGCGCTCAAGGCGCTTGCCGATGACGGCAAACTGCCCGTTTCCAAAGCGGCGGAAGCGATCAAGAAATACCGTATCAATGCCGACAAGCCGAACCCGTTGGCGGCTTGACGAAACCAAAGGATCACCATGAGTCAAACCATAGAAGTGCAAGTCCCCGATATCGGCAACTTCGATTCGGTCGACGTCATCGAGGTGCATATCAAGGCGGGAGACACAGTCAGCCAGGATGACTCGCTCATCACGCTGGAATCCGACAAGGCGTCGATGGATATTCCATCGCCCGTTTCCGGCACGATCAAGGAAGTGAAGATCAAGGTCGGCGACAAGGTGTCGCAGGGCACGCTGATCGCGCTTGTGGATGCCGAAGCCGCGAAAACTTCCGAGCCGGTCGCGGCCACGCCGCAGGTCAACAAGGTCGCCAATGTCGAAGTCCCGCCGCCTTCGCGCGATATGCCGGAAGTACCCAAACCGATACAGCCGCAAAGTACGCCGAATCCGGTCGCCGCACGCGTCGAATTCGCGCCCGGAAAAAATCCGCATGCGAGTCCGTCCGTGCGCAAGTTCGCGCGCGAACTCGGCGCAGACCTCACGCGCATCGCAGGCAGCGGCCCCAAAGGCCGCATCACCAAGGAAGACGTGACGGCATGGATCAAGGGCGAATTGACCCGGCCGCGTTCCGAAGCCGCAGCGGGCGGAGCGGGACTTTCCGTGCTCGCGATGCCGGATATCGACTTCACACAATTCGGCGAAATCGAGCGTCAGGCGTTGCCGCGCATCAAGAAAATTTCCGGCGCGAACCTGCATCGCAACTGGGTCACCGCGCCGCATGTCACGCAGTTTGACGCGGCGGACATCACCGACCTCGAAGATTTCCGCAAATCCATGCAGGACGAAGCAGGCAAGCGTGGCGTCAAGCTGACCATGCTCGCCTTCCTGATGAAAGCCGCAGCCAATGCGTTACGCGCCTACCCCAATTTCAATGCCTCGCTTTCCACGGATGGCAGCGAGCTGATACTCAAAAAATATTTCAATATCGGCTTCGCCTGCGACACGCCGGATGGTCTCGTCGTGCCGGTGATACGCGATGTCATCCAGAAAGACGTGCTCGATATCGCGCGTGAACTCGGCGAACTCTCCGCGAAGGCGCGCGAACGCAAACTCAAGGTCGAGGAAATGCAGGGCGGATGTTTCACCATTTCCAGTCTGGGCGGCATCGGCGGCACCGCGTTCACGCCCATCATCAATTGCCCGGAAGTCGCGATCCTCGGCGTATCCCGCTCCAGCATGGAGCCGGTATGGAACGCCAAAGGCAAAACCTTCGAGCCGCGCCTCATGCTGCCGCTGTCGCTATCCTACGATCACCGCGTCATCGACGGCGCCGACGGCGCCCGTTTCACCAGCCATCTGCGCGTCATGCTGTCTGACGTGCGCCGTTTGCTGCTTTGATTTTCACCACGAAAACCACGTGGTTCAAGAGGTTGTTATGAGCCAAATTATGGAAGTGCAAGTACCGGACATCGGCAATTTCGATGCCGTGGATGTCATCGAGGTGCACGTCAAGGCGGGAGATACCATCGCGCTGGATGATTCGCTCATCACGCTGGAATCCGACAAGGCGTCGATGGATATTCCGTCCACGCACGCCGGTGTCGTCAAGGAAGTAAAGGTCAAAGTCGGCGACAAGGTTTCCAAGGGTTCACTGATTTTGATACTGGAAGTCGCGTCCGCGAGCGCAAAAAAAGCCGACGAAAAAAGCAGCGCGACGGCAGAAGCGCCCCAAGCTCCTCCGCCCAAACCTGTGGCGCAGCCTTCGCCATCCGCAAGCAAGGGTGATATCCACGCCGAAGTGCTCGTGCTTGGTGCGGGACCCGGCGGCTATACCGCCGCGTTTCGCGCCGCCGATCTCGGCAAGAAAGTCGTGCTGGTCGAGCGTTATCCCACGCTGGGCGGTGTCTGCCTCAATGTCGGCTGCATTCCGTCCAAGGCGCTGCTGCACGCAGCCAAGGTCATCACCGAAGCCGAGGAAATGGCCGAGCACGGTATCAGCTTCGGCAAAGCCAAAATCGATCTGGAAAAACTCAAGAACTGGAAATCCAAAGACGTGGTTGGCAAACTGACCGGTGGTCTGGCTCAGCTTGCCAAACAGCGCAACGTCACCGTGGTCAATGGTCGCGGCGAATTCACCGGCGCCAATCAGCTTGCCGTAACCGGCGCGGATGGAAAGACCACCACGGTTTCCTTCGACTACGCGATCATCGCGGCAGGTTCGCAAGCCACCAAAATGCCCGGCCTCGCACCCGAGCACCAGAATGACCCGCGCATTCTGGATTCCACCGGCGCGCTCGCACTGGACGATATTCCGGCGCGCATGCTGGTCATCGGCGGCGGCATCATCGGTCTCGAAATGGGCACGGTGTACGACGCGATTGGTTCCAAAGTGAGCGTAGTTGAATTGTCCGACGGCCTCATTCCCGGCTGCGACCGCGATCTGGTCAAACCGCTGCACAAGCGCATGGAAAAGCGTTTCGAGAAGATCATGCTCAAAACCAAAGTTTCCAAACTCGAACCGAAAAAAGACGGCATCCATGTAACTTTCGAGGGCGAGCAGGCAATCGAGCCGCAGGTTTACGACAAGGTGCTGGTCGCAATCGGCCGCCGCCCCAACGGCAAAAACATCGGCGCTGACAAGGCCGGCGTGTTCGTCAATGAATACGGCTTCATCCCGGTCGACAAGCAGATGCGCACCAACATGCCGCACATTTTCGCCATCGGCGATATCGTCGGACAGCCCATGCTCGCGCACAAAGCGGTGCACGAAGGCAAGGTTGCAGCCGAAGTGATCGACGGCCACAAGGTTGAATTTCAGGCGCTGGCAATCCCGGCTGTCGCCTACACCGACCCCGAAGTGGCCTGGGCCGGCGTCAGCGAAACCGACGCCAAAGCCAAAGGCATGGAAATCGAAAAGGCCTCTTTCCCGTGGGTCGCCAGCGGACGCGCGCTATCCATAGGCCGCACCGAAGGCATGACCAAACTGATTCTGGAAAAAGACAGCCGCCGCATCATAGGCGCAGGCATCGTCGGCCCCAACGCGGGCGAACTACTCGCCGAAGCGGTACTCGCAATCGAAATGGGCGCAGACGCGGAAGATATCGGCCTCACCATCCACGCCCACCCGACCCTGTCCGAAACGATCTGCTTCGCCGCCGAAATGGCAGAAGGCACAATCACCGATCTGCTGCCGCCGAAAAAACGTTAGGCTGAAGAAACAGAATTTCGCTTTGGCTGCAACAAAGGAAAATTCGGATGAAAGTCATAAACTTTTTCTTCGTACTTGCTCTGCTACTCAGCCTTGCAACCACCGGCCAGTCTGCTGCGGCAGCCGGAAGCCTGTGTGCCCTCAAGCCCGAACCGGATAACCCTTCTGGTGGAATCAGCGAGGTCGGCGCCTTCGCTTACGGGGAATCGTTCACCCCTGAAGCCGTTAGCATCGGCGTTGACGGTAGTGAATTACGCAAGGTTTCCGCTACCGAGCCCGCGTTGTTCTCCAATCTCGCATTGAATGTCTGGCATACCGTTGCCATTTACTCTTACGACAAGAAGAAACGATTGCAGTCTTTCAAGGTTAAACTGACCGACGAATCGCCCGCACAGTGCCTATGGCGCAAGCCGGTCTACGGGTCGTGGAGTCTCATCTCCCCGGGCACCCACCAGTGCCAATGTCCAAATGATTGAGCGATCAAATCATTGTGGTAGCCTAACCCTTCGTTCAAGCGGATCCGCTGACGCGAGCCGCTTAACTCATACCCGTTAGGCATCATTTTTATGCGTAAGCAATATCACTTCCGTAAAAGCAAAGAAGGGCTTCTAGCTTGGGATGTTCATCGCCTGATTGATTTGGCTAATGACGTACAACCCTGTGCTGTTGCGCTCTCCGAGATCGCAGAGATCGA
>JAITML010000043.1 GCA_031277395.1 Methylobacillus sp.
TGACGTCGCCGATGAAGCGATAGACGAAAGGCGAGGCGGGGGCGGAATACACCTGATCCGGCGTGCCGATTTGCTCGATGGCGCCCTTGTTCATCACCACCACGCGGTCGGCCACTTCCAGCGCTTCTTCCTGATCGTGGGTGACGAATACGCTGGTGATGTGCAACTCGTCGTGCAGACGGCGCAGCCAGCGGCGCAAGTCCTTGCGTACCTTGGCATCCAGCGCGCCGAACGGTTCGTCCAGCAGCAGCACCTGCGGCTCGACCGCCAGCGCGCGCGCCAAAGCGATGCGTTGCCGCTGGCCACCGGAAAGCTGCGCCGGATAACGGTCGGCAAGCCAGTCCAGTTGCACCAGATCCAGCAGTTCATGCACCTTGCGGCGAATTTCCGTCTCGCTCGGGCGTTCGTGCCTGGGGCGCACACGCAGGCCGAAGGCGATGTTCTCGAATACGGTCATGTGGCGGAACAGCGCGTAATGCTGGAACACGAAGCCAACCTTGCGCTCGCGCACATGGTTGCTGGTGGCGTCCTTGCCGTGAAACAGCACACTGCCGCTATCCGCTTGTTCCAGTCCCGCGATGATGCGCAGCAGCGTGGTTTTGCCGCAGCCCGAAGGGCCGAGCAGCGCGGTCAGTTCACCACCCGGCAGCACGAGGTTGATATCGCGCAGCGCGGTAAAGTTGCCAAAACGTTTTTGTACATTGCGGACTTCAATGCTCATGACTGTTTTCCTCATTGCTGGCGCGCAGTTCCGCGCCGGTTTTCCATTCGATAAAAGACTTCAGCGCCAGCGTCACGAGCGCGAGACCGGCCAGCAGGGAAGCGGCGGCGAACGCGGCGGAGAATTTGTATTCGTTGTAGAGTATTTCCACATGCAGCGGCAGCGTGTTGGTGAGGCCGCGAATATGGCCGGAAACCACAGAAACCGCGCCGAACTCGCCCATCGCGCGGGCGTTGCAAAGTATGACGCCGTACAGCAGCCCCCACTTCACATTGGGCAGCGTCACACGCCACAGAGTTTGCCAGCCGGAGGCACCCATGGTGACGGCGGCTTCTTCTTCCTCGGTTCCCTGCGCCTGCATGAGCGGGATCAACTCGCGCGCGATAAAGGGAACGGTGACGAAGATGGTCGCGAGCACGATGCCCGGCACCGCGAAGATGATTTTGACATCGTGATCGGACAGCCATTGCCCGAACCAGCCTTGCGCGCCGAACAGCAGCACATAGATCAGACCGGCGATGACGGGCGACACTGCGAACGGCAGATCAATCAGCGTCAGCAATATTTGCTTGCCGCGAAAATCAAACTTGGCGATCGCCCAGGAAGCGGCGATGCCGAAAACCAGATTGGTCGGCACCGCGATCAGCGCGGCGATCAATGTTAGTTTGATTGCGGAGAGCGCATCCGGATCGACCAGCGAAGCCCAGTAAACTTCCAGCCCCTTGCGGAAGGCTTCCGTGAAAATCGCCGCGAGCGGCACGAACAGGAACAGAGCCAGCCAGCCAAGCGCGAGCGCGATCAGCCCCCAGCGCACCCATGCGGCTTCCTGCGTGGCTGCCGAAATCCGGATCGCGCCCGGCGAATATGTGAGTACGGCTGATGACATTTATTGTTTCCTCCCGTGACGGTGGCTGACCCACCATTGCAGACTGTTGATCACCAGCAGCAGCGCGAACGAGGCGACCAGCATGACTACCGCGATGGCGGTCGCGCCTGCGTATTCGTGTTGTTCCAGCTTGGTGATGATGAGCAGCGGCGAAATCTCGGAGATCATCGGCATGTTGCCGGCGATGAAAACAACCGAGCCGTATTCGCCCACCGCACGCGCAAAAGCGAGGGCAAAGCCGGTAATCAGCGCGGGCCACAACGCGGGCAGCAACACCCTCGCGAAGGTTTGCCAGCGATTGGCGCCAAGGCAGGCCGCCGCTTCTTCAATTTCGGCTTCCAGGTCTTCCAGCACTGGCTGCACGGTACGCACGACAAAAGGCAGGCCGATGAAAGTCAGCGCCACCACAACGCCAAGCGGCGTGAAAGCAACCTTGATCCCCAGCGGTTCCAGCCACTGGCCGAGCCAGCCATTGGGCGCGTACACCGCGGTCAGGGCGATGCCCGCGACGGCGGTCGGCAACGCGAAAGGCAGATCGACAAAAGCATCCACCAGCCGTTTTCCGGGAAAGGTGTAACGAACCAGTATCCATGCGGTGAGCAGACCAAACCCGGCATTCAGCAAGGCGCCGATGGCGGCTGCGCCAAACGACAGGCGATAGGAAGCCAGCGCGCGCGGCGCAGTAACGACCGCCCAGAATTCACCCAGGCTCAGCTCCGCAGACTTGATAAAGGTGGCGGAGAGCGGAATGAGCACGATGAGGCTGAGGTACAGTATGGTGAAACCCAGCGCAAGCCCGAAGCCGGGCAAGACACTGTGCGATTTCCAGGTGCGTGCAATTGCCATGAACGTGATCTCTAACCAAAAGTGCGGCCATGATAGCCAAGGCTCTTAATATAAAAAAATAATATTTAACGATTAATTTATTTTTATTAGTTATAAGCGATGAAAGCTCAATATCGGAACAAAAAAACGGGCGCTTGCGCGCCCGGAGAGAGAGGAGATAAACAAACAACCTTGGGCAGCAGCTGGAAACAGGAAATCATCGGCTCAATGATTTCCTGCCCATGCCGTGAGTTTTGTACTTTCTATTTTGTGTAGATCTGGTCGAATGTGCCGCCATTGTCGAAATGGATTTTCTGCGCCTTGTCCCATCCGCCGAAAACCTCATCCACGCTGAACAGCGCAATATCCGGAAAACGCTCGGCCGCATATTTGGCGAACACTTTTTCATTGCGCGGGCGGTAGTAGTGTTTGGCGGCGAGTTCCTGGCCTTCGTCGGAGTACAGATATTCCAGATAAGCCTGCGCCGTCGCGCGGGTGCCATGCTTGTCGGCGTACTTGTCCACGACCGCGACCGGCGCTTCGACCAGCACGCTGACGCTGGGATAGACCACTTCAAAATCGCTTCCGCCCAATTCGTTTTTGATGAGCTGCACTTCGTTTTCGAAAGTCAGCAGCGCATCGCCGATGCCGCGCTGAACGAACGTCGTCGTCGCGCCGCGCCCGCCGGTATCGAGTACCGGCACGTTGCGGAACAGCTTGGTGACGAAATCACGCGCCTTGTCTCCGCCGCCGTATTTCTTTTCGGCATAGCCCCACGCGGCGAGATAGCTGTATTTGCCGTTACCTGAAGTCTTGGGATTGGGAATCACGACCGATACACCCGGCTTGGCGAGGTCGTCCCAGTCCTTGATCTTCTTCGGGTTGCCCTTGCGCACCAGAAACACCGTGGTGGAAGTAAACGGAGAACTCGCATGCGGCAACCGCTTCTGCCAGTCCTTGGGCAGCAGTTTGCCGCGCTGGTAAAGGATGTCGATATCACCCGGCTGATTCATCGTGATGACGTCCGCCTCCAGCCCGTCCGCAACCGCGCGCGCCTGCTTGCTGGAGCCGCCGTGCGACTGGTTGATGGTGATGGTCTGGCCACTTTTCTGCTGCCAGTAATTGACGAACTTTGGGTTGTACTCCTTGAAAAACTCGCGCGTCACATCGTAAGAAACGTTGAGTATGGGTTTGCCGCCATCCGCATAAGCAAGCGGGGGGATCAGCAGAGTGGCCAGCAGCAGATTTCGCAACATGATTTTCCTTCATTGTTTATATGGTGCTGGCAATATAAGCAGGTATTTAAATTCTGTAAAAGAATATGGTTTTATAAATAATTATTTCAAATAAACAAATCAGGCTGACGAAAGTGATCAAGCGCCTGAACAGCCCAAAGCCAGGACAAAAGCCGGAACAAAAAAACGGGCGCTTGCGCGCCCGGAGGGAGGAGGAGATGAATAACAAATGACAATTGGCAAATGACAAATGACAAATGACAAACAACAACTAGAGACTTGAAACCAGTGGATCAATAATTTCCTGTTTGTGCCACGCACTCGCGGCGGCCGGTTTGCCCAGCAGGTTGCCTTGCAGCAGCGTGGCTCCCGCATCCAGCGCGATCTTGTGCTGGACTTCGTTTTCTATTCCATGGACTATGGGGCGCGCTCCCAGCTCCTGAATAATTTCCAGCAGCTTCGGCAACACGCGGCGCACACTGGCATTGAGCTCCGCTTCCTGAATCAGGCTGGCATCCAGCTTCACATAGTCGGGCGCGAGCTTCCACAAGCGATCAAGATTGGAGCGATGGCCTCCGAAATTGTTGATCGCAATGTGGTATCCGCGATGGCGGTAGTTTCCCGCCGCTTCAATGAGCGGCTTGTCCGCCTCCACCGCGCTTTCCGTAATTTCGATCACCACCTTGTGCGTAGGTACGGAGTGCGCGTGCAAAATGCGTTCAAAGACTTGCCCATGCGCATTGACACTCACGAGCAGCTTGGGATGCACGCTGAGGAACAGCAATCCTTGCGGCTGTGGCAGACGCAGCGAGTTCAGGGCATGCAGTGTCCGCGCAATGCGGTCGAGCTTGACCAGCCGTCCCTGCTTGTCCGCGAAATCAAACGCGAACGTCGGGGTGAGCTGCTCCGTGCCTCCGATGGAAGGGAGCAGCAGGGCTTCGTATCCCAGCGGATGATCCAGCGTCGTGCTGATGACAGGCTGAAAGGCGCTGCGCAACTGCAGCCCGACAAATCTGCTTACCAGATCTGCGCCCTCGCTTTCCAGCCCGAATTCATCGAGGTCGAGATACAGCGCCTCGTGCAGCTCGGCTTTGAGCGTGTCAATGTTGAGTGACATGGAACAATTTCCTATTTCACATAAATTTGGTCAAAGGTGCCGCCATCGCTGAAATGCGTTTTCTGCGCTTTGGTCCAGCCGCCGAACACTTCGTCGATGGTAATCAGATTGACCTTGGGGAATTGCGCTTCATATTTCTTCGCGACCGTATCCAGCCTCGGGCGATAGTAGTTTTTCGCCGCGATTTCCTGGCCTTCCTCGCTGTAGAGATATTGCAGATAGGCTTCCGCCACCTGACGCGTCTTGCGCTTGTCCACCACCTTGTCCACCACGCTCACCGGCGGTTCGGCGAGTATGGACAGCGACGGCACGACGATCTCCACCTTGTCCGGCCCCAGCTCTTTCTTGGCGAGGAATGCCTCGTTTTCCCATGCCAGCAGCACGTCGCCGATGCCGCGTTCTATGAAGGTGGTAGTGGAACCGCGCGCGCCGGAATCCAGCACAGGCACATTCTTGAACAGCTTGGCGACAAACTCCTTGGCCTTGGCCTCGTCATTGTTGTTCTGCTTGAGTCCATAAGCCCAGGCAGCCAGATAGTTCCAGCGCGCGCCGCCCGAAGTCTTGGGGTTGGGCGTAATCACCGAGATGCCCG
The DNA here is from genome assembly GCA_031277395.1 of Methylobacillus sp. Taxonomy (GTDB): domain Bacteria; phylum Pseudomonadota; class Gammaproteobacteria; order Burkholderiales; family Methylophilaceae; genus MM2. The sequence continues at coordinate 5,377 of JAITML010000043.1, forward strand.
GCTTCACGAGATCATTCCAGTCCTTGATGTTTTTGGGGTTGTCCTTGCGCACGAGGAACACGATGGTCGAGGTGTAGGGCGAGCTGTTGTTTTGCAAGCGCTTCTGCCAATCCTTGGGAATCAGCTTGCCTTTCTCGTGGAGCTGATCCACGTCATAGGCGAGTGCCAGAGTAGCTACGTCGGCTTCCAGACCATCGACAATCGCCCGCGCCTGCTTGCCTGATCCGCCGTGCGACTGTTTGATGATGACATCGTCGCCGCTCTTGGCTTTCCAGTATTTGGCAAAGGCTGCGTTGTAATCCTGATAAAGCTCGCGCGTCGGGTCGTAGGAAACATTGAGCAGCGTGACGTTCGCGGCCAGAGCGGCCAGCGGATTGGCCAGCGCCAGTATCGCGCTCAGGGTGAGAGTAAGGTTTTTCATGTTGGATATGTCCTTTTGCAATCTAAATGTTAGAAAGAAACTTGCAGGCGCGAGAACAGCAAACGCTCGTCATCGCGATCACGCACATCGGTGAAGCCGCCGGTCGCCGCGCCCGCGTTATTCACGCTGCCGCCTTTGTCGAAGTGGGTTTCTTCATAATTCACCGCGAGCCGCACCCATTGGTTGAGATACCAGTTGACGCCAACCGCCCATGACTTGGCAGATTCAGCGTTGGTGCGCGGATCGGCGAAACGAACGCCCGGCCCCGCAGCAGCCGTGCTGAAGGCATCCTTGTCGATGTTGTTTTCCTGATAGCGCGCGATAAGTTCCCAGGCGCCCCAGCCCTTGCCGTCGGTGGTGAACGGACTCTTGGGGCTGACGCCCTTGAACGAAGCGTCTTCGCCAGTCAGTATCCAGTTCGCCGTGACATGCCAGGCATTGTTCTTGAGCGTATCGTGGCGGTCTATGTCGGTGCGACGCACTTCCTGCGACACCTCGGCATATTCCGCGAGCACGCCAAACGGGCCGTTGTAGTAGTACGCCTGCGGAGACCAGCGCAGACGCTTGCCGTCAGAGACGACCGTGCCCGCATAGCTGAAGAAGTTGTTGGATTGCCCCGGCGTTTTGTAGCTCGGCAGATTGGTGACGGCAGCCGTGCCTTCGGCGTCGCCGTAAGTAAACGAGAGACCCGCGCCGAGACCGGCCAGAGCGCTGTCGCCACCCTTGAACGGTTGCACGAAAACCCGCGCGGCGTAGTCCTTGTCGATATTGCTGTCCTGCGTGGTGGTGTTCTCGCCGCCATCCACGCTGCCGTTGAAAACGCCCACGGCATAGTTCAACTTTCCGTCCAGCACATCGCCATGCAGTGAGACCCCGAGATCGCGGTTGGGCAGAATATTGTTGCTGACGTAGCTGCGCTCGATGAACTTGATATCACTGCCGGACTGCAAGCGTTCGAGGCCGACAAACGGCTTGAACTTGCCCGCGCGCACCTTGAACCAGGGTTCTAAACGGGCGTCGATATAGGCATCAACCACGCGAGCGGTATTGCCGCTGTCCTGGGCGCGATTCACGCCTTCGCCGAACTCGGGCGTGAAGCGAAAATCATATTTGCCGAACAGGGTGCCTTCAAATGTCGGGCGAATACGGCGTGCGAGAAAGCCGTCGATTTGCTTGACGCCATTGACCTCATCATCGCCGAAAGAGCGATAGTCAACATGTATCAGCCCGCGCAGCCTGAATTCGAAATTGCCGTCGGCGGATTTGAAACCAAAGCCTTTTTCGCCCGCGACTAGCACGGGTTTTTCTTTTTCCTTCGCAGCGGCTTCTTCCACCGCGATTTCGTTCTTGCGATCCAGCACGCGTATTTTTTGATCCAGTTCCTGTATCCGCGCGCGCAGTTCTTCCAGCTCCTGGCTGTCATCGGCAAGCGCCGGAATTGCAATCAGGCCGCTGCTGATCAGCAGCGAACTTAGCAGGGTTTTCTTGAACAACATTTCAATCTCCTTTTAATTTAACAGGGTTGGGAGATCTTCCGGCTGACCGGTCAGACTCTGCTATACATGATTTCTTCAGCCTTCGGCCGTCCGATGGGCAAATTTGCGGGTCAGGCGAGCTTTTCCAGCGGCTGGCTGGAGAAGCGCACCTTTTCCCGTTTTTCGATTTGGGTCACACGGCCTTCATGCACGGTGATTTCGATGGAACCGAAACGAAGGCTGTCGATCGCTCGCAGAATTTCCTGCGTCAGTGGTGCTTGCTGTTGCGTGTTTGTCTGGGGCATGACGGCCTCCTCATCAAATCAGGTGGCGCACTTTAGCAACGGGTTTGAATAATTAAAAATACTTTGTTTTAATATATTTATAGCTAAAAAGAATATAAGATGTTGGCGGTTTTTGCGCGTGCTGTTGCGTGAACGCGCGAACAGTCCGCGTTAAACGAGGTTGACTGAAGGGTGTGCGGAAGGTGCGGGTATGCCGCCGCGCGGCAGATCAGGAGAACAGGTTCTAGGCGAATGTCACGGCTTCGCAGCCGTCATCCGTCAGACGCAAATAGCTGCCGTTGGTGTGCCAGTCCGCCAGAACGTGGCGTGTGGTGTGTTTCCCCTGATCTGTGATCTCATGTTTGCCGGGTCGGTGAGTGTGGCCGTGGATGAGCAGATCGGGATGGTTGAATTTTCGGATGAGCGCGATCACGGCATCCATGTTCACGTCCATGATGGCTTCGGGCTTGATGGATTTCTCCGATTCGCTGCGTTTGCGCAAGGCTTCGATTTGCGCCTTGCGGTCTGCGAGCGGCTGCGCGAGAAAATTCGCCTGCCATTGCGTATCGCGTACTTGTTCGCGGAATTTCTGGTACGCCGTATCGTCCGTGCACAGAATGTCGCCGTGGGATAGCAGCACGCGCCGGCCGTGCATTTCGAGCAGCGTTGGATCGTCGAGAATTTTCATGCCCGAAGCGCGGGAAAATTTTTCGCCGAGCAGAAAATCACGGTTGCCGTGCATGAACATGATCGGCACACCGCCGTCGGCAAGCTGTTTGAACGCCGCGCAGATTTGCGTGCTAAACGGGTCGCTGAGATCGTCGTCGCCCGCCCAGTATTCAAACAGGTCGCCCAGCACATACAAGGTGCGCGCTTGCTGCGCCGTGTCTTGCAGAAACTTGAACAGCAGCGCGGTGATGAGAGGGCGCGAGGTGCAAAGATGCAGGTCGGAAATGAAAAGCGTCGCCGCCACTCAACGCCCCCTCACCCCGGGAAAGAGGAGTTGAGGAGAGGAGGGATTTTTCAGCACCGCTCGACGCGCTCGATAATCACATCTTCAACCGGCACATCCTGGTGCCCGGCTTTGCTGCCGGTGCGTACCTGCCGGATTTTGTCCACCACGTCGGTACCGGCGACTACCTTGCCGAATACGCAATAGCCCCAGCCGTTGCCGGTGGGCGCGGAGAAATTCAGAAAATCATTGTCGGCGACATTGATGAAAAACTGGCTGCTGGCCGAGTGCGGGTCGGGCGTGCGCGCCATGGCGATGGTGTAAGCCTTGTTTTGCAGGCCGTTGTTGGCCTCGTTGTTGATCGGGGCGTTGGTGCGTTTTTGTTTCATGTCCGGTTCAAAGCCGCCGCCTTGCACCATGAAGCCATCAATGACGCGATGGAACACGGTGCCGTTGTAAAAGCCGTCATCCACATATGCGAGAAAATTGGCCACGGTCTCAGGCGCCTTTTCGGCATTGAGTTCCAGCGTAATATCGCCGAGATTGGTACACAGTTTGATCATTTTTTCACCTTGTCTTTGCTGGAAGAATTCTTGGTAGCGGAAGTTTTGGTTTTGGTGACGGTGGCAACGGCGGTGGGTGCGAGCGGCTTGTACGGCCCTTCTGCGACTACCGGCGTTTCCAGCAAAACAACACGCTGAATCACGATGGGTTCCCGCGGCACATCGGCCATGCCGGCGACCGTTTGCGTGGGGACTTCACCGATTTTGCGCGCGATATCCATGCCGCGCACCACTTTGCCGAAAACCGTGTAGCCCATCAGGGAAGGCTCGGGGCGATAGTAGTTCAACAATTTGTTGTCATCGAGATCAATAAAAAACTGCGAAGTCGCGCTATCCGGCTGCAAGGTGCGCGCCATCGCGACCGCGCCGACTTCGTTGCGCAAACCGTTGTTGGATTCGATCGGCACGGGGGGCAGGGTCGGCTTGGTTTCCAGATCAGCCGTCAAACCGCCGCCCTGGATGATGAATTTGTCGAGCACGCGGTGGAAAATCGTGCCCTCATAGTGGTTGTTGCTCACGTACTGAAGAAAATTCTCGACCGTTTTGGGCGCTTTGTCGGGATACAACTCAATGATGATGCTGCCCATATTGGTCTGGAATTCAACCTGCGGATAGACCGTCGGCGCGGCAAACGCGGGAAAACTGATGCACAAACCCAGCAAAAACGGCAAAACAAATTTTTTCATGATTCTCTCCAATGTCGAGGAACTCGCGCTGACGCGAGCCATTTGCGCTATCTGGTAATTGCGGCCGGGTTATTGGAGTAATTGCGCGCAGCCGACGATACTCGAAACGTATCAGGATAGCGGAATAGCCCGGCCTTGACCAGCCCGGTTCGCGAGAGACGGTCTGGCTGTTTTGCGTTGCACCGCAAGCTGTGACACGCTCCTCCGTGATTCCCGCGTATTTTTAGTTGTAGGCTGGGTTGAGCGCAGCGAAACCCGGCTTTGAACATCAAATACCGGGATTCCGTTTCACTCCATCCCGGCCTGCGGCGCTACGGCACTGAACCCATCCCCATCCCGCCTCCTGAACCAGAATGCGTTATACTTTCGCCCCATCGCGCCGCCGTTTTTCATGGCGGGCAATTTCTGCAACCAACACGCTCACGACCTGACACATAGCCCATGCTGAAGATCTACAACTCCATTGCCCGCGAGAAGCAGGATTTCCGCCCCATCACTCCGGGGAAAGCGCGCATGTATGTGTGCGGCATGACCGTGTACGACTACTGCCATCTCGGTCATGCGCGCGTCATGGTGGTGTTCGACATGGTCGCGCGCTGGTTGCGCGCCTCGGGTTACGATTTGAACTATGTGCGCAACATCACCGATATCGACGACAAGATCATCAAGCGCGCTGCGGAAAACAACGAAACCATAGCCGAACTTACCGGGCGCTTCATTCAAGCGATGGATGAAGACGCGGCGGCGCTGGGCGTGCAGAAGCCTGACCACGAGCCGCGCGCGACCGGACATATTCCCGACATGCTGGCGATGATTTCCGCGCTCATGGAAAAAGGTCTGGCCTATCGCGCCGACAATGGCGACGTGTTTTATGCGGTGCGCGGTTTTGATGGTTACGGCAAGCTTTCCGGCAAGTCGCTGGAAGATTTGCGCGCGGGCGAGCGCGTCGAGGTGGATGCCCACAAACGCGACCCCATGGATTTCGTGTTGTGGAAAGCGGCGAAGCCGGGCGAGCCTGCCTGGGAATCACCTTGGGGGCCGGGTCGTCCGGGCTGGCATATCGAGTGCTCCGCGATGAGCGATTACCATCTGGGTCACCATTTCGACATCCACGGCGGTGGTCAGGATTTGCAGTTCCCGCATCACGAGAACGAGATCGCGCAATCCGAAGGCGCGCATGGTTGCACTTATGTGAATTACTGGATGCACAACGGTTTTGTGCGCGTGGATGAGGAAAAAATGTCCAAATCACTGGGCAATTTTTTCACGATCCGCGAAGTGCTCAAGCAATATGACCCCGAAGTACTGCGCTTTTTCATTCTGCGCGCGCACTACCGCAGCCCGCTCAATTATTCCGACACGCATCTGGACGACGCGAAGCAGGCGCTCACCCGGCTTTACACTGCGTTGCGCGGTGTCAACGCAGAAACCGCGCAAATCGACTGGAACGAGAGCCATGCCGCGCGATTCAAGGAAGCGATGGACGACGATTTCAACACGCCCGAAGCAATCGCCGTGCTGTTTGATCTTGCGAATGAGGCCAACCGCACGCAGGACGCGGTGGTCGCGGGCAAACTCAAAATGCTGGGCAGCGTGCTCGGTTTGTTGCAACGTCCGCCCGAAGAATTTCTGCAAAGCGCGACGGCTTCCGCGCTTGCGCCCGAAGTCATAGAAAATTTGATCGCCGAACGCGCAGCCGCCAAAAAAGCAAAAAATTTCGCCGAGGCCGATCGCATACGCAAGGAACTGTCGGACAACGGCATCGTGCTCGAAGATACGCCGCAAGGCACCATCTGGCGGAGCGCATGATGTATGCGCTGATGCGGCCTCTGCTTTTCATGCTGGATGCCGAACGCGCGCACCATCTCACGCTGAATACGTTGCAAGCTGCGCATGATCTCGGTTTGCTCGCGCTGTTGCCCAAGCCGCGCCATTGCCAGTCGCGCAGTGTGTTCGGTCTTGATTTTCCCAATCCCGTCGGCCTCGCCGCCGGACTCGACAAAAACGGCGTCTGCATCGACGCGCTTGGCGCGCTCGGTTTCGGCTTCATCGAAGTCGGCACCGTCACACCGCGCCCGCAACCCGGCAATCCGCGTCCGCGCTTGTTCCGCATTCCGCAGGTGAACGCGATCATCAACCGGTTTGGATTCAATAACGATGGCGTGGACGCGCTCGTGGAAAACGTCAAAAACGCCCGCTACGACGGCATACTCGGCATCAACATCGGCAAAAATTTTGATACGCCCAATGAACACGCGGCGGAGGATTACCTGATTTGTTTGCGCAAGGTTTATGAACACGCAAGCTATGTCACGGTAAATATTTCCTCGCCCAACACAAAAAATCTGCGCGAGTTACAGGAAAAAGAGGCGTTGGCACATCTGCTTTCCGCGCTGAAATCAGAGCAAAATAAACTGACGCAACAGCAGGGACGCTACGTTCCCGTGCTGCTGAAAATCGCGCCCGACCTGACTCCGGAACAAGTGATCGAAATCGCCGATCTGTTGCGCGAATATCGCATCGACGGCGTGATCGCGACCAATACCACATTGTCGCGGACAGGCGTGGAAGGGTTGCCCAACGCCGCCGAAACCGGCGGTTTATCCGGCGCTCCCGTGCGCGAAAAATCCACGGAAATCATCCGCCAACTGCACACGGCCTTGCAGGGAGAAATCCCGATTGTCGGCGCAGGCGGGATATTGAGCGGCGCAGACGCGCAGGAAAAAATCAGCGCGGGCGCAAGTTTGGTGCAACTCTACAGCGGCCTTGTCTATCGCGGCGCCGGGCTGGTGCGCGAAGTGTGTGACGCGCTATAACATCCGCGCCAGCAAAGCGCGGTTGGCATCGCCGCCCGGCATCGCCATGCGCACGCGATGGCCGCTGCCGGAAGCCTGTTCCACAGATGCGCCCGCTTCGTCGTACAAGGCTTCCACCACCATTTTGCGATTGCCTTCGGGGTGAATGATTTCAAGGCAGTCGCCGACCAGAAAACGGTTTTTCACTTCGATTTCGGCCATGCCGCTCGCCGCGTCGAACCCGATCACGTCACCCACATACTGGCTGCGGCCGGATTCGGAAAATCCCTTGAGATAATTTTGATGTTCGGCGGTGTGATGCCGCTCATAAAACCCGTCGGTATAGCCGCGATTCGCAAGCCCTTCCAGCTCGGCCAGCAAAGTGTAATCAAACGGTTTGCCCGCCGCCGCATTGTCAATCGCGCGCCGGTAAACCTGGCACGTCCGCGCAACGTAATACAGTGATTTGGTGCGGCCTTCAATCTTGAGCGAGTCCACGCCGATTTCCATCAATCGCGCGACATGCTCCACCGCGCGCAGATCCTTGGAATTCATGATGTAGGTACCGTGCTCGTCCTCCATGACAGGCATCAATTCGCCCGGACGATTGCGCTCCTCAATCAGATAAACCTTGTCCGCCTCGGGGTGCCGGGGCAGATCGCCGCAATCGGAAAGCGACGATTTTTCCATCTCCGCGCGCAGATCAAAATCCTTGAGCCGAATCACGCCCGCGACATCTTCCGCAGCATCGTGCACCTTGTAATCCCAGCGGCAGGAATTGGTGCAGGTTCCCTGATTGGGATCGCGGTGATTGAAATAGCCCGACAGCAGACAACGCCCGGAATACGCAATGCACAACGCGCCGTGGATAAACACTTCCAGCTCCATGTCCGGGCACTGCTGGCGAATTTCCGCGATCTCGTCCAGCGACAATTCGCGTGACAAAATCACCCGAGTCAGCCCCAGCGCCTGCCAGAATTTCACTGCCGCGTAATTCACGGTATTGGCCTGCACCGACAAATGAATCGGCATCTCCGGCCACCGCTCGCGCACCATCATGATCAGCCCCGGATCCGCCATGATGAGCGCATCTGGCTGCATCGCGATCACCGGAGCCATGTCATCGAGATAGGTTTTCACCTTGGCGTTGTGCGGCATGAGATTGGACGCCACAAAAAATTTCCTGCCATGCGCATGCGCTTCGGCAATTCCCGTCGCCAGTTGCTCCAACCCGAACTCATTGTTGCGCGCGCGCAAACTGTAACGCGGCTGCCCCGCATACACGGCATCCGCGCCAAAATCATAAGCCGCACGCATCTTTTCAAGCGTGCCGGCGGGGGCGAGTAATTCGGGGGATTTCATATTATTCCCCTCTCCCTTGATGGGAGAGGAACTTTTCAATCTCCGATAATCTTCACCAACACCCGCTTGTTGCGGCGGCCGTCAAATTCACCGTAAAAAATCTGCTCCCACGGTCCGAAATCCAGCTTGCCATTGGTCACCGCCACCACCACTTCGCGCCCCATTACCTGACGTTTCATGTGCGCGTCGGCATTATCCTCACCGGTATTGTTATGCCGGTAACCGCTCACCGGCTCGTGCGGCGCGAGTTTTTCCAGCCACACGCCGTAATCGTGATGCAGCCCGTGCTCATCATCATTGATAAACACGCTGGCCGTGATATGCATCGCATTCACCAGCACCAAGCCCTCCTGAATGCCGCTCTCGCGCAAACACTCCTGTACCTCGGAAGTGATATTGATAAAAGCCATACGGCTCGGCGCGTTGAACCACAACTCCTCGCGATAACTTTTCATGGTTTGTCCTTGTTGATTTGTGGGGAAAATGGGGAATTATAGCAAGCAAACCGTGCCCCAAGGTTGCTTTGTAATCATGTGCTTGGCTTGTGCCACGCGCCTTGCCACCCTCACAATTAATGAATTTCCCTATTTATAAAACCTCTAATTTCAAGCAAACTAACTCCCCCATTCGAGGTCTGGAATTCATGCGAAAAATTTTGATTGTATTGCTGGCATTGCTGGCTTCTCCTGTGCTGTTTGCCGCGCCGCTTTCGATGACGGAGGTTGCGCCGGGGGTGTATGTGCATCACGGGGCGCATGAGGATCTCGACGAGGGTTATCACGGCGATATCTGCAATATCGGCTTTATTGTGGGCGCGAAGGGCGTTGCGATCATTGATTCCGGCGGCAGTTTCGCGGTGGGGCAGCAGTTGCGTAATGCGGTGCGCAAGGTGACGAAGTTGCCGATTTTGTACGTTATCAACACGCATGTACATCCTGACCACATTTTCGGCAACGCGGCGTTTTTGCAGGATAAACCGGAGTTTGTCGGCCATGCCAATCTGGCCGGCGCGATGGATGCGCGCGGGGAGATTTATCTGCGCAATATCACGACCTGGCTGGGCGATGCGGCCAAGGGCAGCGAAATCGTGAAGCCCACGCAAAGCGTTGCGGATACGCTGGAAATTGATCTGGGCAATCGCGTTTTGTTGTTGACGGCTTTCCCTGTCGCGCATACCAATACCGATATAACCGTGCTTGATCGCGCTTCCGCGACGTTGTGGACGGGCGATTTGCTGTTTGTCGAGCGCACGCCTTCGCTGGACGGCGATATCAACGGCTGGCTCGCCGCAATTGAAAAGCTGCGCGGTGTTCCCGCGCTGCGCGCGATTCCCGGGCATGGGGCGGTCGTTTCCGATGTCAGCCTCGCGCTGAACGATGAGCAGCGTTATCTGGAAACCCTGCTTGCCGACATACGCGCTGCCATCAAGGAAGGCAAAAGCATGGAGCAGACCATGGATAGCGCGGCTGCGTCCGAGCGCGATCACTGGGCGCTGTTTAATGCGGTCAACCGGCGCAATATCAATCTGCTCTATCCCAAGCTTGAGTGGGAGTAGCACTGCTATAATGCGGCGCTTGCCCGGATAGCCGAAAAAACCTACTTTTCATCTCATGGCGCGTGCCAACTTATTCCATCGTCTCAAAGAGAATATCCTGTTCTGGATAGCGCTTTCCATCGTGGCGCATCTGGGGCTGCTGATATTGGCGCATCCGTTCGCGTCAGCAGCGCCCACGCTGAAGCCCGCGATAGTGGTGCAGCTCGTGACGCCGCCGCCCAAACCGCCGGAAGCGGAGCCGGAGCCAGAGCCAGAGCCGCCCCAACCCGAGCCGGTTAAACCGCCACCCAGGAAACTTGAACCCAAACCCGTGCAGGCTAAAACCGAGGAACCGCCGCCGCGCGAAGATCCGCCGCCTAATGTGGTCGCCGTCGCGCCCACGCCGGAGGAGCAGGCGCCGCCGCCCGAGGTTATCAAGGTGCCGCCGCCAGAGCCCAAGCCGGAGCCGCCCAAACCCGAGCCGAGTGACGCGGATATCAAAGCCTACGGCAGGGCATTCGGTAATGAAATTGATGGCTGCAAGTCTTATCCCCGCATCGCGCAGATGCGCGGATGGGAAGGATCGAATTCCGTGCGCGTCAATTACGACAGCAACGGCAGGATTACCTCCATGAATATCGAGAAACCCAGCGATCGCGATGTATTCAACACGGAGGCAAAAAAGATGGCCGAATGCGCGGCAGCGAAAATGCCTCCACCTTCCGGCTCGTTGCACGGCAGCGGTTTCAGCATCACCGTCCCCATCAATTTCCGCCTCGACAGATAAACCATGGCGCGACCGGCCCCCAAATCGCTTCGGCAACTGCTGTTGCGGCATGATCTGATTTTTGTGCTGCTTATCGTGTTGACCTGTGTGGTGGGCGGCACCGGCATCTATTTCTGGCAGCAGTCTTCGCATGAGTTTTCGCGCATCAATCGGCTGATTCAGGAAATCCAGCAAACACGCGGCGACCTTTACCGCCAGATGAAGGAGTTGTTCGACGCTTATTTTCTCGATGATGCCAGGGCAGAGCAGGAATACGACGAATACGCGCGCGCGGTGGAGTCGCATTTCACGCAGTTGCGCGGTATGGCGAGTGGTCAGGATGAGCAGGATGCCGTGCGGCAACTGGAGCAGAATTACCACGAATTCTTGCAGGAAACGCGCGATTTGCTTGAGCGCCATAACACGCTACCCAACGAACAATTGCGTCGCGCGCTCAACACCGATCTTGAGAGCGGCGTGCTCAGCCGCTATGAGGCGATCTCCGCCCATGCGGAACAACTGCTGACGCAAAAGCAAAGTGAATTGCAAAACCAGATGGAAATGGCCAACCGGCTGGGGATTGTCTTGTTGCTGCTGCCGATTGTGTTTGCCGCATTGCTGCTGACGTTCTCGCGCATTTACCTCAAACGCGTCATCGTTCGCCCGATCTCCGACATGTTGCGCGCCACGTCGGAAATTCGCGCCGGGCGGCTGGATCACAAGGTTCCCGCCGCGCAAGCCGCCGAGCTGGCCAAGCTGGGCGCGGCGATCAACCAGATGGCGGACGATCTCGCGCGCAGCCGGGAGGCGTTGGTGCGCAGTGAAAAACAAGCCGCGCAAGGCGCGTTGGTGCCCATGCTCGCGCACAACATCCGCAATCCGCTGGCCGGCATACGCGCTACGGCGCAGGTGGCCGATTCGCCCGAGCTTTATCCCGAGACACGCGAGGCGCTGAGCGACATCGTGGATGCCGTGGACAGGCTGGAGCGCTGGACAGGGGCGATGCTGGCTTATCTGCATCCGCTGAAATCTAATCCCGCGCACTGCAAGCTTTCCGCAATTCTTCAGGGTGCGCTGGCGCCGTTGCAGAAAAAACTCAAGGAAAAAAATATTGCTGTTGAGCTGGAATGCGATGCGAACAATGACTCACTTTTTCTTGATGAGCACTTGCTCGAACAAATGTTTTACAACCTGCTTGCCAACGCCGTTGATGCAAGCCCGTCGCAATCCGGAATCCGCATTGATTGCCGCCCGATCGGCGAGCGCGTGAAAATTCGCATTGCCGATCGCGGCCCCGGTATGCCGTTCAAACCGGATGCCCACGCGCAAACACTCAGCCCTTCCACCAAACGTTTTGGTACCGGCCTCGGCATTCCCTTTGCTTTCAAGGCCTGCGAGGCATTGGGCGGGCAACTTGGTTTTCATGCGCACGAAGGCGGCGGCACGGTGGTGGAGGTCGAAATCCCGCGCGCAATGGCGGGATTTGCCGTCTGACGCGTAAAACAGCGCGTTTTTTGTTAGACTGTCGTACCATGTTGAATCAGGCTATTCCAGACTTTGAACTGCCCGCGACCGGAAACCATCCGTTCAGGCTTTCCCGCTACACCGGCAAAAAACTGGTGCTCTATTTTTACCCCAAGGATTCCACGCCCGGCTGCACCACCGAGGGGCTGGATTTTTCCGCGCTGCATGATCAATTCCGGCGGGCGGGCGCGGAGGTTTTCGGGATTTCACGCGATAGTTTGAAGTCGCACGAGAACTTCAAGAGCAGGCAGAATTTCCGCTTCGATCTTCTTTCCGATTCGGATGAAATCGCGTGCATGCTGTTCGGCGTGATAAAAATGAAAAACATGTACGGCAAGCAGGTGCGCGGCATTGAACGCAGCACATTTGTGATCGACGAGAAAGGCGTGCTGCGGCAGGAATGGCGAGGTGTGAAGGTTCCCGGCCACGCGCAGGCGGTACTCGATTTCATCAAAACCCTTTAGGAAAATTACAACAAGATGGCAAAAAAACGCGGCGCTCCCACCAAACTGTTTGTACTCGATACCAATGTGCTCATGCACGATCCTTCCAGTCTGTTCCGTTTTGAGGAGCACGACATTTACCTGCCGATGGTGACGCTGGAGGAGTTGGACAACAACAAAAAAGGCATTACCGAAGTCGCCCGCAACGCGCGCCAGGCCAGTCGCAATCTGGAAGAAATCGTTACCCGCGATATGGCCGATCTGGAAGAGGGTTGCCCGCTTGCGGTCAACGGCAACAGTTACTGCACGGGCCGCCTGTTCCTGCAAACGCACGCGATGAGCGCCGAATTGCCCATGCTCGCGGGCAGCAAGGCGGATAACCAGATTCTCGGTGTGGTCGTCGCACTGCAAAAACAATATCCCGAACGCCAGGTCATCCTCGTCAGCAAGGACATCAACATCCGCATCAAGGCGCGTGCGATGAGCATCGCCGCCGAGGATTATTTCAACGACAAGGTGCTGGAAGATACGGAGCTGCTCTATTCCGGCATGACGGAACTGCCGCCGGATTTTTGGGAGAAGCACAGCAAAACGATGGAGTCCTGGCAGGAATCCGGCCGCATGTATTACCGTCTCAGCGGCCCGCTGTGCCCGAAATTCATCGTGAACGAATTTTTGTATTACGAGCATGAGCAACCGTTTCACGCGGTTGTGCGCCGGCAGGAAGGCAAGTCGGTCGTGCTTGAAGTGGTCAAGGATTACGCCCATCAGAAAAACAGCATCTGGGGCATCACCGCGCGCAACCGCGAGCAGAATTTCGCGCTGAATCTGCTGATGGATCCCGAGATTGATTTCGTTACGCTGCTCGGTCAGGCAGGTACGGGCAAGACCTTGCTTACGCTTGCATCGGCGCTGACCCAAACGCTGGACAAGAAAATTTACAGCGAGATCATTATGACCCGCGTGACCGTGCCGGTGGGCGAAGACATCGGTTTTCTGCCGGGCACCGAGGAAGAGAAAATGGCGCCGTGGATGGGTGCGCTGGAGGACAATCTTGATGTGCTCAACAAGACCGACGATTCGGCAGGCGATTGGGGACGTGCCGCGACGCAGGATTTGATCCGCACGCGCATCAAGATCAAGTCGCTCAACTTCATGCGCGGCCGCACGTTTCTGCACAAGTTTTTGATTATCGACGAAGCGCAAAACCTCACGCCCAAGCAGATGAAAACACTCATCACGCGCGCGGGGCCGGGCACCAAAGTGGTGTGCCTGGGCAATATCGCGCAGATCGACACGCCGTATCTGACCGAGGGGAGCTCAGGGTTGACTTATGTGGTGGACAGATTCAAGGGCTGGCAACACAATGGCCATGTTACGCTGATGCGAGGCGAACGTTCACGTCTCGCCGATTTTGCCGCTGAAATTCTCTAGGGCGCATCACGCCGATGAATCGGGGTTTTTACATCATCCTCATCGCGCAGTTTTTGTCTGCGCTCGCGGACAATGCGCTGCTGTTCACCGCCATCGCACTGCTCACGCAACTGAAAGCGCCGGATTGGTACACGCCAATTTTACAAAGTGTTTTTGTTGTGTCGTTTGTCGCGCTTGCGCCGTTTGTCGGCTCCTTTGCCGACTCGCTGCCCAAGGGGCGCGTGATGTTCATTTCCAACGGCATCAAGTTCGCCGGTTCGTTTTCCATGCTGCTGGGCGTGCCGCCGCTTTACGCCTATGCCGTCGTCGGTACCGGCGCTGCGTTTTATTCGCCCGCGAAATACGGCATTCTGACCGAGTATCTGCCGCATGATCAATTGGTTGCGGCGAATGGATGGATGGAAGGCACGACCGTCGCTGCCATTATTCTGGGTGCGCTCATAGGCAGCATGTTCGGTAGCCCGTATCTGGGGAATGTCGTCAGCGAGCATTTCGGTTATGCGCTGACCTCGCCGTATCTGGGCATGATGTTCACCACGGGACTTTATCTCGCGGCGGCGGGATTCAATTACTACATTCCGCGCTTGCCGCCCAATCATGCGATGGAGAAAAAAACGCTGCCCTATCTGCTGCATGATTTCTGGAAGGCGTTCATCGCGTTGTGGCGCGACCCGCAAGGGCGCATCTCACTCGCCGTTACCACGTTGTTCTGGGGCGCGGGCGCGACCATGCGCTTGGTCGTGCTGGCGTGGGCGGCAGTCGCGCTCAATTTCGGGTTGGACAAAGCCACGAAGCTCACCGCGATGGTCGCAATCGGCATTGCGTTCGGCGCTGTTTTCGCAGCCAAGTACATCAAGTTGCAGGAATCCGTGAAGGTACTGCCCGCCGGGATTCTGATGGGTGTTCTTGTGGCCGGTCTGGTGCTGATTTCAAACGTGTATGTCGCGGCGGTCGTGCTGTTTCTGGTTGGTGTGCTGGCCGGCTATTTTGTCGTGCCGCTCAACGCGCTGCTGCAGCATCGCGGCCACATACTTATCGGCCCCGGCCACTCCATCGCCGTGCAGAATTTCAACGAAAACATTGGCATTCTCGTAATGAGCAACGTCTATACCTGGATGGTGCATGCCGAGATGTCGATTATGTCCATTGTCGTCATCTTCGGCGCATTTGTGAGCTTGTCGATGAGTTTGATCTATCGGATGTATTTGAATCAGCAGCAATAAAAATCGCTCTCTCCCGCTTGCGGGAGAGGGAAAATCACCATCAATGCAACTTCACGCGCGGTTCTGTCCGGCGCGTGATCATGCGGGCGATGCTGTCCAGCGTAACCTTGGTCCAGCCGTGCAACGCGAGCAGGTGCAGCTTGTAGAGTGATTGATACATGAGGCGGGCGATTGACCCCTGAATGAACAAGCTGCCCTGGGTCAGCCCGCCCATCAAACTGCCTATCGTGGTGTATTTGCCGAGATTGACCAGCGAGCCGATATCGCGATAGCGGTAATGCGGCAAGGCTCTGCCATTGATGCGATTAATCACGCTCTTGAGCAGCATGGAAGCCTGCTGGTGCGCAGCTTGCGCGCGCGGCGGCACGAGTTGTCCTTCGCCTTGTTCCGGCCACGGGCAGGCCGCGCAATCGCCGAAGGCGAAAATATCGGAGTCCAGCGTGGTTTGCAGGGTTTGCTTTACCACAAGCTGATCGCACCAATTGGTTTCCAGCCCGTCAATGTTTTTGAGGAAATCCGGCGCTTTGATGCCTGCTGCCCAAACCACGAGCTTGGCGGGAATAAAGTCGCCGTCGTCGGTGTAAACGCCGTTGGCATCGACCCTGACCACGCGCTTGTTGAAGTGCAGATCAACCTTGAGATCGGCCAACTGCTTTTGCACTGCGAGTGTCAGGCTTTCTGGCAGTGCCTGCAATACGCGCGACGTGGCTTCGATGATGCTGATTTTGACATCGCGATCGGGGTCTATGCGATCCAGCCCGTAAGCTGCCAGTTCGCGCGTGGTATTGTGCAGCTCGGCGGCCAGTTCCACGCCGGTCGCGCCGCCGCCAATGATGACGACATCAAGCTGCCCCGGTGTGAGCGCCCATTGCTGCGTTTGCGCGCGCAAACAGGCATTGACCAGCTTGCGATGGAATACCGTCGCCTCGGCCTGGGTATCGAGCGCGATGCAATGCTCCTTGACGCCGGGAATATCGAAATCATTGGAGACGCTGCCCACCGCGATCACCAGTGTGTCGTATTTGATGCGGCGGTTGGGAATCAGCTCCTTGCCGTCATCGTCGTAAACCGGAGAGAGCACGATTTCCTTCATGGCGCGGCTCAAGCCTTCCATCGCGCCCAGCCGGAACTTGAAATGATGCCAGCGGGCTTGCGCGAGATATTCCAGCTCGTGCTGGTCAATATCCATGCTGCCTGCGGCAACCTCGTGCAACAGCGGCTTCCACAAGTGCGTGGTAGTTCTGTCCACCAGGGTAATCACGGCCTTGCCGCGCTTGCCCAGCTTGTCGCCCAGGCGGGTGGCCAGTTCCAGACCACCCGCTCCACCGCCGACGATCACCACATGATGCGGTATCACCGGCTTCGGGGAATTCAATGCCATGCTATTTTCCGATCAGTTATTCGTTGCCCGTGGTTTTGCCGTGTGTGCGTATCCACGCTATCACCTTCAAGGTTTCATCCGGCGACAATCCGTTGGTTGGGTCGGTCGGATCCATCAAGCCCGCGCCCTTCGCGCCCATGCCGCCGTTCGTGCCGTGCCAGATGGTTTCGAACATACCCTTGTTAGTGGCATCCTTGGCGTACTTGTAATCCGGGCCATGCAGGCCGGGGCCGGTTTGCCCTTCCGCGTTACCGCCGTGACATTGCGTGCAGGAATAAAGCTGGAACAGTTTTTTACCCCTGTCAATCGCTTCGGCATTGCCGATATAAGGGTTCTTCCCCGTGGTCATAAATTCTTTCGCAGCAGGCGTGTCGAATTGTTCCGGCTTGATGGGTAGTGGGGTGCTGTCTTGCGTGGTGACGAAGTCCAGCATTTTGCCGCCGGAATCTGCCGCAACCAAGGCGCTTGCGCCAATGCCGGTGTTTGCGCCGTCATTTTTTCCGCAGGCGCTCAAGCCCACCATCACCAACGCTGCGATCAACGTCCATTGTTTCTTTTGCATTTCCTCTCCTTCACGGTTTTTGGGTATGATAAATTTTTTGTAATTTTACCCCGAAGTACGGGTAGTATCGCTTGATCACAAACAAAAAACGGCCACATGCGTGGCCGTTTTGGTTGTTGCGACTGGCTTTACTCTTTCAGCCAGGGTTTGGACTGGTCAGTACCCTTGTAGCCGGCGCGCAACCAGCCGATGATTTTGAGAATGTCATCGGTGCTCAGCAACTCGGGATTGTTGGCCGCTTGGGCGTGCCATGCGGGCATGCCCGCATCAGAGCCATCAGCGATAGTTTCAAACAGACCCTTGTCGGTTTGGTGCTTGGCATACTGCCAAGTATCATCAATGATGCTGGGGCCGGTCTGGCCGCCCGCGTTACCGCCGTGACACTGGGTGCAAGACCAGTAACCAAACAGCTTCTTGCCTGCCTTGGCTGCTTCCGGATCTGCCACGTACATTTTGGTGTAGGGGTTGATGCAGGTTTCCAGGAATTTCTTGGCCTCCGGAGAGTCCTTGTCCGTCGGCTTGATCGTGAACGCCGCGTTGCCGGCCTTCGTCGTTACAAATTTGCACTCGGCGCTTGCTGTCAGCGGCATGAGAACCGCGATTGCGAGTACAGACACAGCTATCTTACCTGCCATCTTGCTTTTCATAACTTCTCCTCAAATTATTCAAACTACGCTCTAAAGCACAGCACTTACTCAAGCAGTCATTGATTAACGAAACAGCGCCGACATGGTTGACTCCCATGCCGGACGCCCTTGTAGTTAGTAGAATTTTGGAATCGCGTCGCCGCGGTTCTCCGACTCATCATTCTTCTCATCGACGATGGGCATGTGCGGAATGCCATACTCATCAAGAATTTTGAGGATATCGTCCTTGCGGCGATCCAATGCACCTTGAATCATTGCCATGCGTTCCTTGTCCTTTTTGCGCACACCAACGGAAATATTCCAGTAGGATTTTCCATGCACATTGGTTTGGGCATACTCGGGTACGGGAACGACTACCAGTTCGACCGGAGCTTTCTTAGCATAATACCCGCCTATTGGCCCCCAAACAATTGCTACGTCGATATCTTTTTTAACGACATCGTCGATCAGCAGGCTGGGCGGTTGATCCAGATCGCGCCACAAACGGTAGGGCTTGGCATTGCCAAGCAGGTCATGATCTGACAACGGGCGGGTCGGGGGAGACATGCCCACCAAGCCGATGACGGCTTTCTTCAAATCCGGAGAGTCGTAATTCGTGATGTTCAGGCCGCTATCCTTGCGGTACACAAATACGTAATCGGAGCGGTAATAGGGTTTGGACGTGAGCATCATGTCAACGTCGCTCGCGGTGCCCATGATGACATCGCAACGGTATGCGTTCAGCGTGTTCCGTATAAAGCCGAAGCGATCCACCCAGAATTGATATTCCAGTTTCTTGCCCAGATCCTTGGCGATCAATTCCGCGATCTTGTTTTCGAAGCCTTCCTGCTTGTTGTTGGAAAAAGGCATGTTGTCTTGATCCGCGCATACACGGAATGTGTTCGGGTCTTCAGTCCGCCTCGGTTCGCCGCCGCGTCCGGTTTCAGGGTCCACATCCAGTGATTCACCGGGTCCTTCGGCATAAACATTTGCGGTCATCATGCAGATGGTCGCTGCTGCAGCAATCTTGATCAGTTGTTTCAACATTTGTCTCCACTCCTCGCCAGTGTCACTGGCATTATAAACAAAAAACACCCCGCCGAAGCGGGGTGTTTGTGTGACACACTAACTTAACGGTTAGTTCTGTAACAGTCTTGCGACCAATTACAGGGCGAACACGTTCAGTGCACCGCCGCCAGGAGCAGCGTTGTACTTGGTCAGTTCCTTGTAGCCGCCAGCAGCACCGAGCGCATCGGTGTCGTTGGTCAGACCCAAGTTCATGGCCACGCCAGCCCAGCCGCCGATACCGGACAGCACGCCAACGTATTGCTTACCCTTGTTACCGTAGGTGAAGGCATTGCCGATCACGCCGGAGCCAACTTGGTGCTTCCACAGCTCCTTGCCGCTCTTCGCGTCAACTGCCTTGAACCAGCGATCCAGGGTGCCATAGAACACCACATCGGAGGCCGTTACCAGTGCGCCACCCCAAGCAGAGAACTTCTCCTTGTTGTACCACACGGACTTGCCCTTCAGCGGATCCCAAGCCTGGAAGCCACCCATCACGCCATCCGGACCAGCAAACATGGTCAGGGTAGCGCCAACCCAAGGTTGACCAGCAACATACTTGGACTCAACCGGCTCGTAAGTCATGCAAACGTGGTTGAGCGGGATGTACATGAGGCCAGTGCGCGGCGAGTAAGCTGCCGGTTGTTGGTCCTTCACACCCAGAGCCGCCGGGCAGATGCCCTTGGCATTGTAGTCCTGGTGAGTAGAGTACTTGGCGTCCTTGTCAGGTACACCGGACTTCAGATCAACCTTGGTTGCCCAGTTGATGAAGGGGTGAGCCTTTTCGGCAACGACCAGAGAGCCGTTGGCAGCGTCGAACGTGTAGTTGAAGCCGTTACGATCGGTGTGGAAAGCATACTTCTTGCCACCCTTGTCGAACAGAATCACTTCGTTGATGCCGTCATAGTCCCACTCGTCGTGGGGGGTCATTTGGTAACCCCACTTGGCGATACCGGTGTCCACGTCACGAGCGAAAATGGTCATGGACCACTTGTTGTCGCCAGGACGAACGTCCGGGTTCCATACGGACGGGTTGCCGGTGCCGTAGTAAACCAGGTTGGACTTGGCATCATACGGCCACCAGCCCCAGGTGGAGCCACCGCCGTGTTGCCAGCCATCCTTGACAGCTTGCGGCTTGAGCCAGGTCTTCACACCCAGATCGGTTTCCGGGAACTTCAGTTGGTCCTTGGTCAGGGCCTTGAAGGAACCACCTTG
>JAITML010000078.1 GCA_031277395.1 Methylobacillus sp.
CAACGCCGCCGCATGGTGGAAGACGTTTCCCATCTGCTCGCGCGTCATTTCAAACCGGAAGCCGTGGACGAAGTCGCGCGCCTCATCAGCGATCTTTTCAACCGCGAGCAAACCAAACCGCAGGAATCCGCCGAAGACGCCACCAAGGTAAAAATCCCGGGCGAGCCGGGGCGGCATCGCTTGCACTGATTGCTTGAGCCCTTCTCCCATGCGGGGATGGGGAGCAGGAATTAGAAAACCCCATCCCCATCCCAGCCTTCCCCTTGAAGGGGAAGGAGTTATAAATCCTCCCCCTCAAGGGGGATTTAGGTGGGGATGGGATTGCAGAAATAGGGTTAACAAGTCCCAGGGTAGATTCACCCTTGCCCCTGTTGCAAAAACACCACACCCTCCCCGCTCTGTGGCAATAAACGCACAAAAACCTTGCAAACGCCTTTTGCGCTTTGGCATACTGGGCTTGCTTCCTGTGAGGGGAGTTCGCGAACTCTCTCGTGGGGTATCTAGAACCCTTCGGGAATTTCAACATTCAATTAGGAGAGAAACAAATGAAAAAGCAATTGAGCATGGCAGTGGCCGGCGCCGTTTTGGCACTGGGCGCTTCCGCAGCCAACGCCGGCATCACCATCCCGGCGGGTGACTGGACCATCGACATCGGTGGTAACGTCAATGCGTTCTACACGCACACCAAGTACAGCGGCGACCTGAAAGTAGCCGGCATTGATGACAAGGCCAATGTCATTCAAACCGGTCTGTTGCCGTCCGCAATCGGTATCGGCGGCAAGACCCGTCAAAACGATCTGGACATCGCCTTCCAGTTCACGTTCTTCACGGGCGTTGATGCAGGCAACGCCGATGCTGCAGACGGTACCGGGAACGGCGGTGCTGGTAACAACACCCTCAACATTCGTCAAGCGTACATGACCTTCGGCGACAAGAGCTGGGGCTCCCTCAAGCTGGGTCGTGATCTGGGCATCTTCGGCGGTGACGCCATCCTGTCCGACATGACTCTGCTCGGCGTTGGCGTTGGCGCGGGCGGTGGCGGTTCTTCCACCCTCGGTCGCATCGGTTCCGGCTATATGTATGCTGACTGGGTGGGTCAAATCAGCTACTGGTCCCCGAACTGGGACGGCTTCAGCTTCGCCGTGGGTCTGCGTGAGCCGTGGACTAACGCTGGTCTCACTGGTACTTCCGGCTCTGTCGCAAACAGCAACGCTGATCGTCGTAGCGATATGGGCTTCGAAGGCAAGGTACAGTACGAATGGGCTGGCGATGTTGGCGGCAAGGTGTGGTTGGGCTACATCACCCAGAAGCATGACGACAACACCGGCGCTGCTGGTCCGAGTGGCAGCTACCGTTCCGATGGCTTTGACATCGGCGCCAAGGTTTCCATCGCAGGCTTCGGCTTGGTTGGTTACTACTACGACGGCGATGGCCTCTCCGGCGATCCGGATATCCTGAACGGCGTGCTGTTCCGCGCGGGTAACGAGTCCGACGACAATGGCGGCTACATCCAAGGTACCTACACGATCCCCGATGTCGGCACCAAGATCGGTCTGTCCTATGGTATCAGCAAGTCTGATCCGGATAATAACGGTCTCGGCCTCAACGGTGGAGAAGAGTTTGAGAGCAAGTCCTGGATTGTTGGCGTGTATCACCCGCTCACCAAGAGCCTGAACCTGGTGGCGGAATACACCCACAACAAGCTGGAAAATGTCGGCTATGTTGATAACGACGGCAAGGCCAAGACCCTGTCGCTCGGCGCGATCATGTTCTTCTAAGATTCTTTAGAAAAACTGAAAGCTTGAAAACGGCACCTTCGGGTGCCGTTTTTTATTGTAGTAAGGAATGTCTGAAAAGCTGTTATTCTCGTACGTTCCCCGCCCAGAATCACTGCAAGGACAAGCTTTAGCGGGAAAACGAAGCGGTAGAGTCCCTGTTCAAGCCGGGGACAGACTCTGCTCTCGAAGAGTTTTTGATCAGAAGCCGAAGTTTCGAGGAACGGCTATCAAGATTGTTGAAGTTAATATTTTTCGCAGCGTTCCGAGTGCGGAATGAAAGGGAAATTAGTCAGCGATTTCCCGGCAGTTTTTTTCCGAACGTAACCCGCTGTATCCCCGCAAGATCGGTCGTATGGCCGATTTCGGCAAACCCGCTTGTTTGCATGAGTTGTGCGACTTTTTCCGCCTGGTCGTAGCCGTGTTCAAGCAGCAACCAACCGTCCGTATTCAGATGATGTGGCGCGTGTTTGATGATGTGGCGGATTGCATCCAGTCCATCAGCGCCGGAAGCCAGCGCAGACGGTGGCTCAAAGCGTAGATCGCCTTGCGACAAATGCGGGTCGCCCTTTGCGATGTAGGGCGGGTTGCTCACGATGATGTCGTACATTTCCCCGGACAGCGCTGAAAACCAGTCGCTTTGCAGCAAGGTGAGATTGATCGCGCCCAGTTTTTCGGTATTGCGGCGGGCGATGGCGAGCGCGGCTTCGGAACGATCCACCGCCGTCACGTTGGTATCGGGGCGATGAAGGGCGATGGAGATCGCAATCGCGCCGCTGCCGGTGCCAAGGTCGAGAATGCGCAAGCCCCTCTCCTTTGGGGGAGAGCGAAGCGAGGGGGCCGGGGTGGGGGAGAGGGGGAGCATAGATAAGAGGGCGAGCCGTCCCAATGCCGTTTCCACCAGCGTTTCCGTATCCGGCCTCGGGATCAGCACTGCGGGCGTAACGGCAAATTCCAGCCCGTAAAATTCGCGGCAACCCAGAATGTAGGCGACCGGTTCGCCGCGCAACCGGCGTTGCAGTATTTTCTTGAAATCATCCTGTTGCCGGTCGGTGAGCGCTTGATCGCCGTGCGCGATGAGCCACGCGCGATCAACGCCCAGCGCCTCGCGCAACAACAATTGCGCTTCGCTCCATGTCTCGTCAGGCGGCAGGCCGAGTGCGTCGGCCAGTTGCCGCCGTGCCTTGATGAGCAGCGTTTGCGGGGTCGTGCTCAGAGTGTATCTTCCGCGAGCGCGGCCAGTTGCTCGGCTTGATGCTCCGCGAGCAAGGCTCCGATGAGTTCGTCCATGTCGCCTTGCATGATGGCATCTATCTTGTACAGCGTGAGATTGATGCGGTGATCGGTGACGCGCCCCTGCGGAAAATTGTAGGTACGGATGCGCTCGGAGCGGTCGCCGCTGCCGACCAGACTTTTGCGCGTGGCGGCTTCCTTGCTCTGTTGCTCGCGCACTTGCACGTCCTTGATGCGCGCCGCGAGCACGCGCATGGCCGAGGCTTTGTTGGCGTGCTGCGAGCGGCCGTCCTGACACTCGGCGACTATGCCGGTCGGCAAGTGCGTGATGCGTACTGCGGAATCGGTTTTGTTGATGTGCTGGCCGCCTGCGCCGCTCGCGCGAAAAGTGTCTATGCGCAAATCTGCCGGATTGAGTTCGACATCGGCGATTTCATCCGCTTCCGGCATGATGGCGACGGTGCAGGCCGAGGTATGAATGCGGCCTTGCGTTTCGGTTTCCGGCACGCGCTGTACGCGATGGCCGCCGGATTCAAACTTCAGTCTGGAATACGCGCCCAGCCCCTCCACGCGCGCGATGATTTCCTTGTAGCCGCCTAATTCGGATTCATTGGCCGAAACGATTTCCACGCGCCAACGCTGGCGTTCGGCGTAGCGCGAGTACATGCGAAACAAATCGCCCGCGAACAACGCGGATTCGTCGCCGCCCGTTCCGGCGCGGATTTCGAGGAAGATGTTGCGCTCGTCATTGGGGTCTTTGGGCAGCAGCAATTTTTGCAATTCCAGATCCGCCGTTTCCAGTTTTTCCCGCCCTGCCGCGATTTCCTCCTGCGCGAATTCTTTCATGGCCGGGTCACCCGCCATATCCTGCGCGGCGGCGATATCGGCCTCGATTTTCCGGTAAGCGTGATACTGCGCGACGATGGGATCAAGTTCGGCGTGCTCGCGCGAAAGTTTGCGGTAATTTTCCATATCCGCCGTGGCGTGTTCGTGCGACAACAGCAGGTTGAGTTCTTCCAGACGCTCGCTCAAATACGCGAGTTTTTTTGCAATGGATGGTTTCATAAACTTCGGTAAAGCTGGCGTATCACGGCTTCGAGCGATTCAAGCTCGGTGCCGGTCGCGTTGTTGAGCGCATGGCTGGGCAGATGCAGAAATTTGTTGGTCAGTGTGTTGCTCAAGGTCTCGATCACCTGCTGCGGATCTTCGCCTTTCGCCAGTTGTTTAAGCGCTTTTTCGACCTCGTTGCGGCGCATGCGATCCGCATGATCGCGCAGGGCGCGTATGGTCGGCACGGCTTCGCGCGTTTCCAGCCAGTGCATGAAATTGTTGACGCGCAGGGTGATGATGCCTTCGGCTTCGGCGGCGGCCAACTGGCGGTTGTCCATGCCTTCCTGCATGATCTGCGCGAGATCATCCACACTGTATAAAAACACGTCATCCAGTTCGCCGACCTCGGGTTCGATATCGCGCGGCACGGCGAGATCAACCATGAACATGGGTTTGTGTTTGCGCTGTTTGACCGCGCGCTCCACCATGCCGAGGCCGATAATCGGCAACTGGCTCGCGGTGCTGGTGACGACAATATCGAAATCGGCCAATCGCTCGGGCAAGCCGGAAAGCAGGATCGCCTCGCCGCGAAACCGCTCCGCAAGCGCTTGGCCGCGCTCCAATGTGCGGTTGGCGATGGTGATGCCCGCCGGTTGCTGCGCGGCGAAATGTTCGGCGCAAAGCTCTATCATTTCGCCGGCGCCGATGAACAGCACCTTGAGCGGTTTGAGATTGCCGAAAATGCGCTGCGCCAGCTTGACCGAAGCCGCCGCCATGGAAACCGAACTCGCGCCGATATTGGTCGTGGTGCGAACTTCCTTCGCCACGGCGAATGTTTTCTGGAACAGCTTGTGCAGCAAGGCGCCCAGCGTCCCCGCATTCTCCGCGATCTTCACTGCCTGCTTCATCTGCCCCAGTATCTGCGGCTCGCCCAGCACCATGGAGTCCAGCCCCGAAGCCACGCGAAATGCATGTTTTACCGCGTCGTGGCTGGTCAGGGTGTAGGTGTAAGGCTGGATTGCGTCCGGTTGCAGCCGATGATATTCCGCCAGCCAATCCAGCGCCATCTGCGGTTCTTCGGTATTGCAATACAACTCGGTGCGGTTGCAGGTGGAAAGAATGGCCGCCTCCCGCACAGGCCGATGCGCCGTGAGATCGCGCAAGGCCAAACTCAAGCTCTCGCCGGAAAAGGCGACATGCTCGCGAATCGCGACCGGTGCGGTGGTATGGTTGACGCCAAGGGCAAAGAGATGCATCCCGCAATTTTCCGTTATCAGGTGCGCGGTGGCAACAATTTCAGACACGAATCTCCCATAAAATGGGGTTTCCCGCCTGCCGATTACGGTTAGAATAACGCTTTTGCCTGATTCCGTGAGGAGGGAACATGAGCAAGCAATTTCGTATTGCCCCGAGCATTTTGTCCGCGAATTTCGCGAAGCTGGGTCAGGAGATCACCGATGTGATCGCGTCCGGCGCCGATATTATTCACTTTGACGTGATGGACAACCACTATGTGCCCAATCTGACCATAGGCCCGCTGGTGTGTCAGGCGATACGCCCGCTGACCGAGGCGATTATTGATGTGCATCTCATGGTGAAGCCGGTGGATCGCATCATTCCGGATTTCGCCAAGGCGGGCGCGAACATCATCACTTTTCACCCGGAAGGCTCCGAGCATATCGACCGTTCCCTGTCGCTGGTGAGGGATCAGGGCTGCAAGACCGGGCTGGTGTTCAACCCGGCCACGCCGCTGGATTATCTGGATCATGTCATGGACAAGATCGACATGGTGTTGCTGATGTCGGTGAACCCCGGTTTCGGCGGGCAGAAATTCATCATGCAGGCATTGGAAAAACTCAAACTCGCGCGCGCGAAAATTGACGCTTATACCGAAAAAACCGGCCGTGAAATCTGGCTGGAAATCGACGGCGGCGTGAATGTTCAGAATATCGCCGACATTGCCCGCGCGGGTGCGGATACATTTGTCGCCGGTTCCGCGCTGTTTGGCGCGGGCAAGGACAGCGACCCGCATCGCTACGACACCATAGTCGCCGAGTTGCGCGCCGCGCTGGCCAAGGTGTGAGCAAGTTTCCCCTGCCCATCAAGGCGGTTGTGATCGATCTTGACGGTACCCTGCTGCATACCGCGCCCGATCTTGCGGAAGCTTCCAACCGCATGCTGGCCGAACTGGGCATGCCGCCGGTTTCCGAGGAAAAGGTGACGGGTTACGTCGGCAACGGTGTCGCGCAACTCATCAAGCGCGTGCTTACCGGCACCATGCACGACGAACCTGCGCCCGAGTTGTACGAGCGCGCGCGCAAAATTTACGATCGTCATTATGGCGACGTATTCAATCTTTACAGTCGTCCTTTTCCGGATGTGGTCGCGGGGCTGGAAGCCTTTAAAAAAGCCGGTTATCGCATGGGTTGCATCACCAACAAGATCGCCAAATACACCGGACCGGTGTTGAAAAGCACCGGTCTTTACGATTATTTCGATCTGATTTTGAGCGGCGATACGCTGCCGAAAATGAAGCCGGATCCCATGCCGCTGCTATATGCGTGCGAACAATGGAAGATGCGCCCCGATGAATTGCTGCTGATTGGCGATTCCGCCAATGATACGCAGGCGGCGCGCGCAGCAGGCTGCCATGTGTTCTGCGTACCTTACGGCTACAACCACGGGCGGGATGTGCGTGAGCTGGATTCGGATGCCGTGGTGGGCGGCTTGCTTGAAGCGAATACCTTGATATGCAAAGCGGCATGATGCGCGTACGCACACAAAAATTCCTGAGCGCAAGTTGGCGATGGCGGAATTGATGTTTTCCGTCATGCCGACTTTTTAACGCTCAAGATTATGGAGAAACCCATGCTGCACACGCTGTCCGAACAGGAATTCAACGCACTTGCCCGACAAGGTTACAACTGCATTCCGCTGGTCGCCGAAACCTACGCCGATCTCGATACGCCGCTTTCGCTTTATCTCAAACTCGCCAATCGCCCGTATTCCTATCTGCTGGAATCGGTGCAGGGCGGCGAGCGTTTTGGCCGCTATTCCTTCATCGGCCTGCCCGCCAGAACACGCATCGTCGGCCGTGGCCGCAATGTGCGCGTGGAAACGGACGAAGCCGTGCTGGAAACCGCCGAAGACGTGAATCCGCTGGATTTCGTCAAGCAATATCAGGCGCGTTTCAAGCCCGCGCCTCTGGATGGATTGCCGCGTTTCACAGGTGGTTTGGCCGGATATTTTGGTTACGACACGGTGCGCTACATTGAGCGCCGTTTGGCGGCGACGCAAAAAAAGGATGCGCTTGAAACGCCCGATGTGTTGCTGCTGGTGACTACGGAGCTGGCCGTGATCGACAATCTCAGCGCCAAGCTGAGCTTTATCGTGTATGCCGATTCGACGCAGCCGGATGCCTATGCCCGGGCGCGGCAACGGCTGGATGAACTGGTGCGTGATCTGCGCTGCCCGGTGGAAATTCCGCGCGCGCCTGCGATGCCGCCCGCTATCGCCGTGTCTGAATTCGGCGAGGAAAGATTCAAACAAGCGGTCGAAAAAGCCAAACGCTATATTTTCGACGGCGATATCATGCAGGTGGTATTGAGCCAGCGCATGACGCAGGATTTTCCCGCGCCGCCGCTGTCGCTTTATCGCGCTTTGCGCAGCCTCAATCCCTCGCCGTACATGTTTTATTACGACATGGGCGATCATCATGTGGTCGGCTCGTCACCGGAAATTCTGGTGCGGCTGGAAGATGGCGTTGTGACCGCGCGCCCAATCGCAGGCACCCGGCCGCGCGGCAAAACGCGTGAGGAAGATTTGGCGCTGGCCGAGGAGTTGCTCGCCGATCCCAAGGAGCTTGCGGAACATGTGCAGTTGATGGATCTGGGTCGCAACGACGTCGGGCGCGTGGCGGCGACCGGCAGTGTGCGCGTTACGGACAACATGGTGATCGAGCGCTATTCGCACGTGATGCACATTGTCTCCAATGTTGAAGGCCGGCTGAAATCGGGCATGGACGCGGTTGATGTGCTCAAAGCCACCTTTCCCGCAGGCACGGTTTCCGGTGCGCCCAAGGTGCGCGCGATGGAAATCATCGACGAATTCGAGCCAACCAAACGCGGCATTTATGCGGGCGCCGTGGGCTATCTCGGTTTTAACGGCGATATGGATCTCGCCATCGCCATTCGCACCGCCGTCATCAAAAACGGCAAACTTCATGTGCAGGTTGGCGCCGGCATCGTGGCGGATTCCGTGCCGGAAAGCGAATGGACGGAAACACGAAACAAGGCGCGAGCCGTGCTGCGCGCGGCGGAACTGGTGCTGGCCGGGCTGGATAACTGACAGGGCTTTCGCCGGAGAGGGTTTCCGGCGAAAATAGCGCATGACTTACTCATTCATTTCATACAATGCCAAATCAAAACAGCTACACCTATGAAGAATTGCTGACCTGCGGGCGCGGCGAGATGTTCGGGCCGGGCAACGCGCAACTGCCGTTGCCGCCGATGTTGATGTTTGATCGCATCGTTTCCATTACCGATGACGGTGGCGCTTACGGCAACGGTCAAATTGTGGCCGAACTGGATTTGAAACCCGATCTGTGGTTTTTCGGCTGCCATTTCGAAGGCGATCCGGTCATGCCGGGCTGCCTCGGGCTGGACGCGATGTGGCAACTGGTGGGATTTTTCCTTGGCTGGAAGGGTGGGTTGGGACATGGTCGCGCGTTGGGCGCGGGCGAAGTCAAATTCAGCGGCGAGGTATTGCCGACCGGAAAACTGATTACCTACCGCATTGATATCAAGCGTGTCATCATGCGTAAACTGGTGGTGGGCATTGCCGATGCCCGCATGGAAGTGGATGGTCGCGAAATCTATGCAGCAAATGACCTGCGCGTCGGCCTGTTCAAGCGCACGGACAATTTTTAGGAGAACACGATTATGCGCCGCGTCGTCGTGACCGGGATGGGTATCGTTTCCAGCCTGGGCAACAACAAATCCGAAGTCCTGAGCAGCCTGCGCGAAGGGCGCTCGGGCATCACCTTTCAGCCGGAATATGAAAAGATGGGGCTGCGTTCGCACGTGGCGGGATCCATCAAGCTGAATGTTGAGGAACTCATAGATCGCAAACTCATGCGTTTCATGGCCAACGGTCACGCCTATGCGTGGATCGCGTTGCAGGAAGCCATCGCCGATGCCGGACTGCCGGAAGACCTGGTTTCCAGCTTGCGCACCGGCCTTATTGTTGGGCAAGGCGGCGCATCGCATACCAGCATCGTGGAAGGTGTGGATACGCTGCGCGAAAAAGGCGTGCGTCGCGTTGGCCCCTACATGGTCACCAAATCCATGGCCAGCGGTATTTCCGCCTGCCTCGCTACCGGCGCCAAAATCAAGGGAATCAACTACGGCATGAGTTCCGCCTGCGCCACCAGCGCGCATTGCATAGGCGCGGGCATGGAGCAGATTCAACTGAACAAGCAGGATATCGTGTTCGCGGGTGGCGGCGAAGAAGAACACTGGTCGCTGTCTTTCATGTTCGACGCAATGGGCGCGCTGTCCAGCAAATACAACGACGCGCCGGAAAAAGCTTCGCGCACCTATGACGCTGATCGTGACGGTTTCGTGATCTCCGGCGGCGGCGGCATCGTGGTGCTGGAAGAATACGAGCACGCTAGGGCGCGCGGCGCGAAAATCTATGCCGAAGTGGTCGGTTACGGCGCGACTTCGGATGGTTTCGACATGGTCGCTCCGTCCGGTGAGGGCGCAGTGCGTTGCATGAAGCTCGCGTTGCAAGGTGTGGAGGGCGCGGTGGACTACATCAACACGCACGGCACCAGCACACCCGTGGGCGACATCAAGGAACTGGAAGCAATCCGCGAGGTATTCGGCTCGCAGGTGCCGGTTATCGCTTCGACCAAATCGCTGTCCGGTCACGCGCTCGGCGCGGCGGGTGCGAATGAAGCGATCTATACATTGCTGATGATGGAGCACAACTTCATCGCAGCCTCGGCCAATATTGAAACGCTGGATCCGGCGGCGGAAGGCATGAACATCGCGCGCAATTGCATAACCGACGCCAACATCCAGACCGCGCTGTCGAACAGTTTCGGCTTCGGCGGTACCAATGCCGCGCTGACTTTTTCCAGGCGCGGCCTGTAGGAAATCACCATGCTGCTGATGCTGGACAATTACGATTCCTTCACCTACAACCTGGTGCAATATCTGGGTGAACTGGGGCAGGACGTGCGCGTGTTTCGCAACGATGAAATTACGGTGGAAGAAGTGGGCAAGCTCAAGCCGCAGCATATTGTGATTTCTCCGGGGCCATGCACGCCCAATGAAGCGGGGATTTCCGTGCCGCTGATCCACGAGTTCGCGGGGAAGATTCCCATTCTTGGCGTGTGCCTCGGTCATCAAAGCATAGGTCAGGCATTCGGCGGAAAAATCGTTCATGCCAAACAACTCATGCACGGCAAAACTTCGCCGGTGTCGCACAACAATGTCGGCGTGTTCAAGGGGCTGCCCAATCCGTTCACCGCGACGCGCTATCATTCGCTCGTGATTGAACGCGCAAGCTGCCCGGAATGCCTTGAAGTCACCGCATGGACAGATGACGGCGAGATCATGGGCGTGCGTCACAAAACGCTGCCGGTCGAGGGCGTGCAGTTTCATCCGGAATCCATACTCACCGAGCATGGGCATGATCTTCTGCGCAACTTTCTCGGAAACACGCGATGACAATTACCGTGCAACAGGCTTTGCAGCGCACCATAGAACACCGCGAGATTTTCTATGATGAAATGCTCTCGCTTATGCGGCAAATCATGGCGGGCGAAGTCTCGCCGGTAATGACGGCGGCGCTGCTGACCGGCCTGCGCGTGAAAAAGGAAACCATAGGCGAAATTGCCGCTGCGGCAACCGTCATGCGCGAACTCGTGACGCGTGTGTATGTACCGCCACACGAACATTTCGTTGATGTGGTCGGCACCGGCGGTGACGGTTCGCACACTTTCAATATTTCCACCGCCACCATTTTCGTTATCGCCGCCGCAGGTGCGCGTGTCGCCAAACATGGCAATCGCAGCGTATCCTCCAAATCCGGCAGCGCCGATGTGCTGGAAGCATTGGGAGCCAATGTGATGCTCACACCCGAGCAGATTGCGGAGTGCATCGCCGGATGCGGTATCGGCTTCATGTTCGCGCCCAACCATCACAGCGCGATGAAAAATGTCGCGGCGGTGCGACGCGAACTGGGCGTGCGCACCATCTTCAACATTCTGGGACCTCTCACCAATCCGGCCGGCACGTCGAATACGCTAATGGGTGTGTTTCACCCTGATCTGGTCGGCATCATGGCGCGCGTGATGCAGCGTCTCGGTGCGCATCATGTGCTGGTGGTGCACGGCATGGATGGCATGGACGAGATCAGTCTCGGCGCTACTACCTTGGTGGCCGAGCTCAAGGACGGTGAAGTGCGCGAATACACGATACATCCCGAGGATTTTGGATTCGCCATGTCCGGCATGCGCAATTTGCGTGTCGAAAATGCGCAGGAATCGCGCGAAATTTTGTTGTCTGCATTGGACAATCAACCCGGCGCGGCGCGCGATATCGTGACGCTCAATGCGGGTGCCGCGCTCTACGCCGCCAACGTGGCGAAGTCCATGGAAGATGGCATACATTTGGCTCGCGATACCATCGCCTCCGGCGCGGCGCGCGCCAAACTGGATGAGTTCGTACGCAAAACGCAATCCCTCGGGCGCGCTGCATGAGCGATATTCTCAACAAGATACTCGCGACCAAACAATTGGAAGTCGCTGCCGCCATCGAGCGAAAATCATTTCCGCAGATGCGTGAAGAAGCGCTGGCTGCCGCACCCGTGCGTGATTTTGCAGGCGCGATCCGTGACAAAATCGCAGCCGGAGGCGCAGCCGTAATCGCGGAAATCAAGAAAGCCAGTCCTTCCAAAGGCGTCATCCGCGCAGATTTTCGACCTGCTGAAATTGCCGCCACTTATGCCGCGCACGGCGCAGCCTGTTTATCCGTGTTGACGGATGAACAGTATTTTCAAGGCAGCGCGGACTATCTGCTGAAAGCGCGCGCTGCCTGCGCGTTGCCGGTGCTGCGCAAGGATTTCATGCTCGATCCATATCAGGTCTATGAAGCGCGTGCGATGGGCGCGGATTGCATATTGCTTATCGTCGCGGCCTTGAGTTTGCCGCGCATGCACGAGCTGGAAACCATCGCACATGATCTTGGCATGGCTGTGCTGGTTGAAGTGCATGACGGCGCGGAACTGGAGCAGGCGCTGCAACTGAAAACGCCGCTGGTGGGCATCAATAACCGCAATTTGCGTACCTTTGAAGTGACGCTGGAAACCACGCTGGGACTGCTTGCGCGCATTCCCGAAGATCGCATCGTCGTCACCGAGAGCGGCATTTTCACGTCGAATGATGTCGCGAAAATGCGCGCGCATGACGTGCATACTTTTCTTGTCGGTGAGGCGTTCATGCGCCAGCCCGATCCGGGTGCGGAACTCGCGCGCGTCTTTGCCTGATTTGGAAAACCCATGACAAAAGCCTTAGGAAAATACCCTTCCACCCGCCCGCGTCGCATGCGTCGCGACGAATTTTCACGGCGGCTCATGCGTGAAAACGAACTCACCGCGAACGATTTGATTTATCCGGTCTTTGTGCTCGATGGAAAAAATCGCGCTGAGGCGGTGGATTCCATGCCGGGTGTGCAACGGCAAAGCGTCGATCTGTTGCTGAAAACTGCGGAAGAATGTGTACGTTACGGTATTCCCGCGCTGGCGCTGTTTCCCGTGATTGATCAGTCGCTCAAAACGCCGGATGCGCAGGAGGCATACAATCCAAAAGGCCTTGTGCCGCGTGTGGTGCAGGCGCTCAAAAAGGAATTCCCGCAGCTTGGCATCATCACCGACATCGCGCTTGACCCTTACACCAGCCACGGTCAGGACGGCCTCATCGACGACAGCGGCTATGTGCTCAATGACGAGACCATGTCTGTGCTGGTGCAGCAGGCGCTGTGCCATGCCGAGGCCGGTGTCGATGTGGTCGCGCCGTCCGACATGATGGACGGCCGCATCGGAGCGGTGCGGCAATCGCTGGAATTCAACGGCCACATCCACACACGCATCCTCGCTTACTCCGCCAAATACGCCTCGGGATTTTACGGGCCATTCCGTGACGCGATAGGCTCAGCCGCCAATCTCGGCAAAGGCAACAAGCAAACTTACCAGATGGATCCCGCCAATGCGGATGAAGCCCTGCGCGAAGTCGCGCTCGACCTCGAAGAAGGCGCGGACATGGTCATGGTCAAACCCGGAATGCCGTATCTGGATATCGTGCGCCGCGTGAAAGACACATTCGGTGTGCCGACCTACGCTTACCAGGTTAGCGGTGAATATGCCATGCTCAAAGCCGCCACGCAAAACGGATGGCTGGACGAAAAAACCTGTGTCATGGAAGCGCTGCTCTGCTTCAAACGCGCAGGCGCGGACGGGATACTGACCTACTTTGCGCTTGAGGCGGCGAAATGGATCAAGGAGTAGCTTGACCGGTTGCTGCGAAGCGCCGTTATTTCCGGGTTTGCGGCGTTATTGACAATATTCTCCTCCCTCTTACAATCACCCAAAACTACCCAAGGGAGAATCCAGTGAACAAATATCTTCCGCTTCCCGTCACATTGGCGATGTTGACCTTTGTCACCGCGTTTCCCGCTTCGGCGCAGGATACGAAAAAGATAGTCATATCCTGTACATTTGCCGCTACACTCTCTGAGGATGATGAAGTATTTGAGGCATATGTGTCGTCAATGGCCATTAAAGTGGAAGCGGGCCGCTATTACGTATTGGACGCAGATGGTTCATCCAGAAAATGGGCGCCTCGCGGCACAGCTACGGTCACGGAGAACACAATACGCACGATTTATAGAGAAGAAGATAGCGGGGAACTATCTGGAATAAAGCAAGAGATGGAAATAGACAGAAAAACCGGGAAGTTACGCTTCGAAACGGAGATTACGGCGGACAATTCTAAATTTCAGGAAGAAGGAGAAGGTGAGTGCGAGTCGATGAAAGACGAGTATCAGAATAAGCCGGCACCAAAAAACAAGTTCTGATTCGCGCATGCGGCGCGAAGCAAAACATACTTCAATGCACTGTTGATTTTTCCGACTCGCTCATGCTGAGCGACATTAGCCGGTCGGTATAGGCCACGCCCACCGCCGACAAGATAAAAATGGAATGTATGATGGTCTGCCACATGACGCCGGCAGACGTGAACTTGGAGCAGCCGGTTTGCGCGACGAGCAGTTCCGGCGTGCACACCGGCATGCCGACCGTGCCCGCTTCGATAAAGGTCTTGAGCAGATGGATGGACGAAATGCCGATGATCGCCATCGCCAGTTTTACTTTCAGCACGCTCGCATTGACATGACTCAGCCAGTCCGGCTGATCCGGGTGACCTTCCAGATTGAGCCGCGAAACAAAAGTTTCATAGCCGCCGACGATGACCATTACGAGCAGGTTGGAAATCATCACCACATCAATCAAGCCCAGCACAATCAGCATGATCGCCACTTCCGCGCTGGGCGCGCCTGCGGTAACGTCGTTGTGGTGAAAGAACACCTGCTGGATCAGATGCACCAGCTCCACGCCAAACTGCCAGACATACACGCCCTGCGCCACGATGAGACCCAGATACAGCGGTAATTGCAGCCAGCGCGAGGCAAAAATCAGCGCGGGTAACGGGCGCAGGGGCGAAGGGGGAATTTTGGTCTGGGACATGGCGGGAAATGGCTCAACTCAAGGTATATGGTTGAGGCGTAAACTACCACAACCGGCCTGAGACAGGCAACCGGATACGGCGTTGCTTACACGCCCTGCCCTGAGTTGTTTTTGCGTTTAATGCTGATCTTGCCGCTGTTTCCGGGTCTGTCGTTGACAACCCCCCTCCCTTCTTACAATATATTCATCAAAAACCACCCAAGGGAGAATCCAGTGAACAAATATCTTCTGCTTCCTGCCACATTGGCAATATTGATCTGTGTCGCTGCGTCCCCTGTTTCGGCGCAGGAAAAGAAGTCGAGCGCTCAATCCACTGCTTCAGCGAAAACAGAAAAATCGAAAGCGGTAATTATTTCCTGCTCGTATGCCCGAAAAGGCAGGACAGCGAATGACTTAATCAAATCATCAGGACATAGCTTGTACAAAGTAGAGGCAGGCCACTTTTTTGAATGGTATGAAGATCATTGGGAGGGTACTGATGGAGCAGAAATTACAGAGGACAGGATATCCGTACAATACGAAGATCTCATTGAAGGCTTCGTTACAATAGAGATAAACAGAAAAACCGGGGAATATCGTGCCGAAAATGATTGGTCAAATTTCCCTTTTGAAGGCAGTTGTGAGCCTGCGAAAGACCCTGAGCTTGCACCAAAACAGGATATCGCGCCAAAACCAAAAAACAAGTTTTGATCCACACGCGCAGGGTGGCTTCAGTTTGCGAGCAAAGCAGCAGGCTTTTCGTGAGCGTGTATTGCGACGGATGAAGCTTCACAGATTGTCATGCACTCCATCCTGTAACAGCGTCGTGACCTCCGCCATATCGGCGCGCAGTTGCGTGTTCCCGTGCGATGCATTTTTGGGTAGCGCGCGCATGTCGTCAATGGCGAAAATCGTGAGGCGTATTACGCCGTGCGCGCCATCCAGCAGAAAAACCGGAAATCGTTGTTTTTCGCCCGCGAGTTGCCAGATTTTTTCGTCGGATTCGTAGGGGATGTGTTGATTGAGCAGAAACAGTTCGACATCCTTGATGCTGTCAGCAAACAGGTGGATGTCGGTTTCGGCATAGCGTCCCGCCGTGCCGTCCAGTACCGCGCCCGCGAGATGCGGATTGAAGCGGTCAAGCAGTTGCATCACGCGCAAGGCTTCGCTGCGAAGCAGGTGCAAGCGTTGCGGTTGCGATGCGCTGTTGAAAATTTCGTGGTGCAACCGCAATTCCTGTTCGATTTCGGCATTGCTCGGCAGGCTGTGATCTTCGGCGCAGCCCAGTTGGCGCGCGGCTTTGCGCTTGGCTTTGGCGTAGTCGGACCATCCTTCTTCAGCCATCATGCGCGCGGCTTGCTGGGCGATCAGCCGTCGCAGGTTTTTCGAGTTGTCCCGCATTCCAAATTCCCTCATCGAGTGCTGAGGTTAAAACCGTCTCTGAATCTGTTCCCAGAAGTTGCCGCTGTTTGAGTCGCCTGGTTTCGCGGGCGGTTTTTGGGGCTCCGTCGTACCGGAGTGGTTCGCGGGCGTTTCTGTGGGGTTGCCCAGATTGCCGGTTCCATCGGGCGACGATAGCCCGGCTTCCTCGGCTGCCGCAGCCAGTTCTTCCTCGGTCGGCGGCGGGAACTCCTGATAGAAGTATTCGGAGATGCTGTCTTCTTTATCTGCGCCTGCTTGTGCGCCGGTGACAGGGTCAATCTTGATGGAAACCACCCCTTTGGGAATACGGAGGGATGCATCCGGCGTGCCTTTCAGTACTTTGCCCATGTAGGCCATCCAGATCGGCAAGGCCACGCTGCCACCGGTTTCCTGCCCGCCGAGCGATTTGGGTTGGTCATAGCCCATCCAGGCCACGGCTACTTGCTTGGGATTGAATCCGGCGAACCATCCATCCACATGGTTGTTGGTGGTGCCGGTTTTTCCGGCGATGTCGTTGCGACCCAGCGCGCGCGCGCGACCGGCAGTACCGACGCGGGTGACATCCTTCAGCATCGAAGTCATGATGAACACATTGCGCGGATCAAGCACGCGCGGCGCATCGGCACCGGCCACGACAGGTTTGACTTCTTCGATCAACTTGCCGTCGGCATCCGTGATGCGCGTGATGATGTAGGGCTGCACCTTGTAACCTCCGTTCGCAAATACCGAGTAGGCATTGGCCATCTGCCATGCCGTGACCGAGCCTGAACCCAGCGCCATTGCGAGATAGGGCGGATGATCCTTGGCGGAGAAGCCAAAGCGCGTAATGTAATCACGCGCATAGTCCACGCCTATATCCTGCAGAATGCGGATGGATACCATGTTCTTCGACTTGGTGAGCGCCACGCGCATGCGCATGGGGCCGTCGTATTTGCCGTCAAAATTGTGCGGACTCCATGCCTTGCCACCAGTCTCCTCTGCTGTAAGTTCAATCGGCTCATCTTCAATCACGCTGGCCGGCGTAAAGCCTTTTTCGAGTGAAGCGGAGTAGATGAAAGGCTTGAAGCTGGAACCCGGCTGACGCCAGGCCTGGGTGACATGGTTGAATTTGTTGCGGTTGAAATCAAAACCGCCGACCAGTGCGTGCACCGCGCCGGTATTCGGATCTGCAGCGATTAGCGCAGCTTCAATCTGTGGCAGTTGCGCGATTTTCCATTTGTCCTTGACTTGGCGGACACGGATGATGGAACCAACTTGCAAGCGCTGTTTTTCCGGCGTTTTTTCGCTCATGGCTTTTTGCACGAATTGCAAATCCTTGCCACTGATCTCGACGATTTCACCGCCTTTGCGATAAACCTTGACGAGCTTGGGGTTGGCTTCAAGCACCACGGCGGGAATCAGCGAGTGGAATTCCTCAATGTCGTCCAATTTGTCGTTCAGATAGGCCTCCAAAGTCTCGCCATTGGTGTTCTCCAGCGAGAGCTGGCCTTCCGGGCTGCGATAGGCGTGGCGTTGCTCATAATCCAGTATGCCCTGCAAAACGGCGTCGTTGGCCGCTTCCTGCGCGTCTTTGCGTATCGTGGTATAAACCTTGAGGCCGCTGCGATAAATGTCATCCTGATAACGCTGATACATCATCTCGCGCACGAGTTCGGCGACATATTCGGCGGAAAGGTCGAAAGCTTGGCGCGACTGGCGCAGCTTGAGCGGTTCATCCATCGCAGTCTTGTATTGCGCATCGTCAATGAATTTGAATTCATGCATGCGCCCCAATATGTATTGCTGGCGCTGCTTGGCGCGCACGGGATTGACGACGGGGTTGAAGCTTGACGGCCCCTTGGGCAGGCCGGCCAGCATCGCGCATTCCGCTGTGGTCAGTTTGTCGAGCGACTTGCCGTAATAAACCTGCGCTGCCGCCGCGAAACCATAGGCGCGCTGACCGAGATAAATCTGATTGATGTAAAGCTCCAGGATTTGGTCCTTGGTCAGATTGTGTTCAATCTTGATTGCAAGCAGGGCTTCGCTGAATTTTCGTTTGTAGGTGCGCTCGTTCGACAAAAAGAACGTGCGCGCCACTTGCATGGTGATCGTACTCGCGCCTTCGCGTTTGCCGCCGGAGGTGATGTTGGCGAGAATGGCACGCAGCACGCCTATGGTGTCTATTCCGCCGTGCTGATAGAAGCGGCTGTCTTCGGCGGCGAGTATGGCCTGCTTGAGTTGGGGCGGCACTTCCTCTATCTGCACGAACGCCCGGCGCTCTTCGCCGAACTCGCCGATCAACTGCCCTTCTTCCGAATAGATACGCAGCGGAAGCTTGGGTCGATAATCCGTCAAAGCTTCAAGAGATGGAAGTTCGGAGTAGACCAGCACTCCGGCCAAAGCGACCAAGGCAGTTCCTGCGATCCCGAGTACCAACACGGAGAGCGCCAGCAACTGCCACCATTTTTTAGGGAACATGACGCGGTGGATTCTTAACAAAATTTGGTTTGCTATTATATGTCGATATATGATTGAATGAACACCATGGGAAAAAAGCTTTACATGGCCGAAGGTTGCTGTTAGTCTCTAACGTAAAGTATTAGAATTATCCGAATGAAAAAAATGCGCGAAAGGGGATTTCAGATTGAAGTTTGATTTTTTTCAGGAGAGGACACCCCCGCTGATCGGGGTGGATATCAGTTCGACCGCTGTCAAAATGGTTGAACTGAGCGGTAGCGTTGGCGCTTACCAGCTTGAGAATTATTCCATTGCCCCCTTGGTCAAGGATTCCGTTGTTGATGGGCACATCGCCAGCCTGGAACAAGTTGGCGTTGTGTTGAGCCGCGCGTGGAAACTGCTGGGTACGCGCGAAAGACGCGTCGCTCTGGCGTTGCCCACAACGGAAGTCATCAGCAAGAAAGTGCTGATGCAGGCCGGGCTGCGGGAGCATGAAATGGAGCTTCAGGTCGAAACCGAAGCCAGTCAGTACATTCCCTTTGCGCTTGATGACGTCAATATTGATTTTCAGGTTCTGGGTCCCGCGCCGGGCGATCCCTCGGATGTTGAGGTCATGATCGCGGCCTCGCGCAAGGATAATATTGAAGATCGTGTCGGCGTGGTGGAAGAGGCCGGTCTCAAAGTGGTTATTATGGACGTTGAGACCTATGCCACTGAAGCGGCCTACGAACTTGCCAGTAATCAGCTTGCAAACGGCGGGCGCGGTCAGACGGTGTTGATTGTCGATATCGGCGCCGTCAAAATGCGCGTCAGCGCGTTGCACGACAACCAGTTTATTTACTCGCGCGAGCAAACCTTCGGCGGCTACCAGCTGACGCAGGAAATCCAGCGCCAATATGGACTCACTTTCGAGAATGCCGAAATCTCCAAGCGCAAAGGTGATTTGCCCGATGGCTACAAGACTGCCGTGCTGGAGCCTTTCAAACAATCACTGGTGCTGGAAGTGGCGCGCGCGTTGCAGCTTTTTGTCAGTTCCAGCCAGTACAACAAAGCGGATCACATTATGCTTGCGGGCGGTTGCGCCGCAATTCCGGGTGTGGATGTCGCCGTCGCCGAGCGCACCCGTGTCAATACTGTGGTCGCCAACCCCTTTGTCAATATGTCCGTGTCGAGCCGGGTCAAACAAAAAAATCTGGCGGCGGATGCCCCATCACTTATGATCGCGTGCGGGCTTGCCTTGCGGAGGTTTGACTGATGGCCATCCGACTTAACCTTCTTCCCTATCGCAGGATTCGTCGCGCCGAACGTCAGCGCGAGTTCACCATGATGTTGGTGGGCGCGGCAGCTGCAGCGGCGGCGGTCGTATTTCTCGGCTGGCAATATATGGATAGCCGGATCAGCTCCCAGAATGAGCGTAACACCCGGTTGCAAACAGCTATTACTGCGCTGGACCAACAAATTGCCGAGATCAAGGATCTCAAGCAGAAAATTGCCGCTGTGCTGGAACGCAAGCGCGTGGTTGAGGATTTGCAAAATGGTCGCGGCCGTGCCGTGAGTTTGCTGGATGAGTTGGCGCGCCAATTGCCGGAGGGCATCTATCTGAAAGCCATCCACCAGAAAGGTAAAGTCATCACCCTGGATGGCGTGGCGGATACCGATGCGCGGGTTGCCGCGCTCGTGCGCAATATCAATGAATCGAACTATCTTGAAGCACCCGATCTGATGGAAATTCGCGCGATCGTGGTGGGTAATCTGAGGCGTAGCGCGTTTACGATGAGTGTAAGGCAAAAAGAAGAGCAAAAGCCTGCTCAAGCAGGCAAATAGGAGGCATAGGGATGGCGATAAAACTTGAGGATTTCAATAACATCGACCCCAAAAACATGGGGAGTTTGCCGTTGCCTGTCAAGGTGGTGATTCTTGCCTTTATCTTTGTGCTCATTGTTTTCCTGGGATGGTATTTTCTGTGGGATGGTCAGATGACGGCACTTGAGAGTGCGAAGGGCAAGGAATTGCAGTTACGCGACACATTTATGGCCAAGAAAAAGGAAGCGGTCAATCTTCCCATCTACAAGCAGCAGATGGTGGATATTGAAAAGACATTCGGGGAACTGCTACGGCAGTTGCCGGACAGGTCACAAATGGATCGCCTGCTGACAGATATCAATCAGACCGGGCTGGAAGCCGGATTGGAGTTTGAGCAGTTCAAGCCGGGGCCGGAAGTTCCCGCCGGATTTTATGTCACCAAGCCGATTTCCATCAAGGTGCGTGGCAACTACCATCAACTTGGTGCGTTTGCGCAGAATCTCGGAAAACTTTCCCTCATTGTCACGCTGGAAAATTTGGACATCGTCCCTGGCAATGACGGCAGACTGGGGGTGGGTGCGAGCGTGAAAACTTTCCGTTACATTGATCAGAGCGAAAGCAAGCCGGGCGGTCAAAAATGACAGCAAATGGAGCCATGATGAGGATGGGGAAAAAAATTCAATGGGCGGCGTTTGCTATGACACTTGCAGCTTTGCTGGCTGGGTGCGGCGAAGATGGCGGGGATGATCTCGACCGCTGGATGAAGGATTCGGGAAATGGCTTGCAGGGTCAAGTGGAACCTTTGCCTGCAATCGTGCCTTATCAACCGGTAGCCTATAATCCTGATGGTGCTCTGTACGATCCGTTTACGCCCAGAAAGGCAGTGGGGAAATCCGGAGGGTTTGATCCTGGCAAGCATGTGCGGCAACCACTGGAAGCTTTTCCGCTGGAAAGTCTCAAGCTGGTGGGCACGATTTTCAAGGATAAAACAAGGGTTGCGTTGATCAAGACGCCGGACAATACTGTTCAGCAGGTCAAGGTTGGCAATTATCTCGGCCTGAATTACGGGGTGATTACGGAAATCTCCAACGAGGCTCCGTCTGAAGTCAAATTGAAGGAAATGGTGCAAGATGCGCTTACCGGTGAATGGACGGAACGTCAGGCGAGCATAGTTCAACAGGACTAAATGGTTTGCAGGATTAAATTTCAACAGTGCTTTAATGGTTCAGCAGGACTCAAGATAAACGAGGTGGGGATTATGAAAAACAGTATATTCATTAGACAATGGCTGGCTGCACTTTGTGTGGCTTTGATGAGCTTGGCGCTGTGGGCGACACCCGCGAGCGCGCAGGATCAGAATTCGATCCAGAAGGTCGAATTTGCTACGCTACCGGGCGACAAGCTGGCTGTGAAGGTCACACTCAGTCAGCCGGTTC
This sequence comes from Methylobacillus sp., assembly GCA_031277395.1. Classification (GTDB taxonomy): domain Bacteria; phylum Pseudomonadota; class Gammaproteobacteria; order Burkholderiales; family Methylophilaceae; genus MM2. The sequence continues at coordinate 21,944 of JAITML010000078.1, forward strand.
AGGATTCACCCGCCGGTTTCACGCTGACGGATCCGGCGCGGATTACGCTGGATTTTCTGAACACCACCAGCGCGCTGGAGAAAAATTCGGTGAGCGTGGGACGGGGTGTGCTGAAAAATGTGAATCTGATCCAAAGCAAGGGACGCACCCGCATGGTGCTCAACCTTACGCAGACTTCGTCATATACCACCACGGTGGACGGCAACGAAGTCACTATCGAGCTTCAACCGTCGGCCACCATCACCGGCGACAAGACGGCTACAGCAGGCATCACGCGCTTTGCGGAATCCACGGTGGGCGATGGGCAGCAACATGCGCTGACCAATGTGGACTTTACGCGTGGTAAAAATGGCGAAGGCCGTGTCGTGATCGATCTCTCTGACAGCAACACAGGCATTGATATTCGCCAACAAGGCCAGAAAGTGATCGTGGATTTCCTGAACACCTCGGTGCCTGAAAATCTGCAGCGTCGCCTGAATGTGACGGATTTTGCGACACCGGTGCTGAATGTGGATACCATACAGAACGGCAAAAATGCGCGCCTCACAATAGAACCCAAAGGCTTGTGGGAACATTCCGCTTATCAGGCGGACAATAAATTTATCATTGACGTACGCCCGATTGTGGAAGACCCAAGAAAGCTGATTCAAGGTTCCGGACAAGGTTACAAGGGCGAAAAGCTGTCGCTTAATTTCCAGAATATTGAAGTACGCTCGGTGTTGCAGGTGATTGCTGATTTCACCGGCTTCAACATCATCACCGGTGACACCGTATCCGGCAATATCACATTGCGCCTCAAGGATGTGCCTTGGGATCAGGCGCTGGACATTATCATGCAAACCCGTGGCTTGGGTATGCGCAAAAACGGCAATGTCATCTGGATCGCACCCAACGAAGAGCTGGCCGCCAAGGAGAAATCGCGTCTGGATGCAGAGCAGGAAATTGCCGATCGTGAACCACTGATAACGCAGTCTTTTATCGGCAAATACCAGAAGGCAGCGGATCTTAGAATGCTGCTCTTGGATCCCAAAAATCCCAAAAACTCTATGCTGTCCGCGCGCGGTAGCGCGTTCGTGGATGCGCGCAGCAATACCCTGTTTGTCAAGGATATTGAGAAAAATCTGGTCAAGATTGAGCAAATGATCAATCAAATCGACGTGCCGGTACGCCAAGTGCTGATCGAAAGCCGGATTGTGCTTGCGGATGACGGTTTTTCCAAAGCGTTGGGAGCCAAGCTGGGAGCGCAAACAATAGCGACTGCTGACAACAAAAAAGTGGGCGTTGGCATAGCGGGTAATGGAGCGGCATCAAATGTGGTACAAGGGGGTGGCACTGCGGGTTACGATGATATGTTGATGAGTAACTTGCCAGCTACTGTGGCAGGCATGAATGCAGGTTCGATAGGCGCAACATTCTTCAGTTCCGGCTTGAATCTGCTACTGACTGCAGAGCTCTCAGCAGCTGAATCTGACAACAAAACGCGTACGATTTCTTCACCCAAGGTGGTGACTGGTAACCAGCAAAAAGCGATTATCGAGTCCGGTGTGGAAATTCCGTATCAGGAAGCATCCAGCGCGGGTAATACTTCCACGTCTTTCAAGAAGGCCATATTAGGCATGGAAGTAACGCCGCAGATTACGCCGGACAACAAGATCAACATGGATTTGGTGGTCAAGAAAGATACGGTGGCCAACCTGAACGTCAATGGTGCGCCTGCGATCAACACCAACAATGTGGAAACTAAAATTCTCGTGGATAACGGTGACACGGCGGTGTTGGGCGGTATCTTTGAGGAAACGACCACCAAGACCATCAACAAGGTACCGTTCTTTGGCGACATGCCGGTGCTCGGTTTTCTCTTCAAGCAGAAGATGGACACCCGTACCAAGAACGAACTGTTGATCTTCATCACGCCCAGGTTGCTGGATGACTCAATGAAGATTGAGTGATATACCAGTCTGGTAGCATCAGTTAAAATGCCCGTCATGCAAATGACGGGCAATATTTTTTTTGTGGGGCTGATGGGCGCGGGCAAAACCACGGTCGGCAAGTTGCTGGCCAAGCGGCTGGGCAAGACTTTCCATGATTCTGATCACGAAATCGAAGCGAAAACCGGAGTGCAGATTCCGGTGATTTTCGAGCTGGAAGGCGAAGCGGGATTTCGCAAGCGCGAAACAGCCGCCATCGCGGAGTTGGTCACGATGAATGACATCGTGCTCGCAACCGGCGGCGGCGCAGTGCTCGCCAAGGCAAATCGGGAGAACCTCAGTCAGCACGGCACGGTGGTGTATTTGCGCGCAAATGTCCATGATTTATGGCAGCGCACGCGCAATGACAAGCACCGGCCTTTGCTGCAAACCGCAGATCCACGTGCCAAATTGGAGCAGCTTTTCGCGGAACGCGACCCGCTTTACCGCGAAATCGCGGATATCACCGTAGACACGGGTGATCAGCCCGTGGGTATCATCGTGCAACGCCTGGAAGAAATGCTGAAAAAACATGCAAACGCTCACCGTTGAACTTGGCGACCGCGCCTATCCTATCCACATCGGGCGCAATCTGCTGACGCGTGCCGATCTGATTTTGCCGCACATCAAACGCAAGCAGGTGGCCATCGTCAGCAACACTACCGTCGCGCCCCTGTATCTGGAAAAACTCGCGGTGCCGTTGCGCGAAAAAAATGTTGATGTCATTCCCATCGTGCTGCCGGATGGTGAGCAATATAAAAATGCCGAAACTCTCAACCTTGTTTACGATGCACTGCTGACTCATCGTTGTGAGCGCAACACCACGCTGATCGCACTTGGCGGCGGGGTGATAGGCGATATGTGCGGTTACGCGGCAGCCACATTTTTGCGCGGTGTGCCGTTTATTCAGATTCCAACCACGCTATTGGCGCAGGTTGATTCCTCTGTGGGTGGCAAGACTGGTATTAATCACCCACTCGGCAAAAACATGATAGGCGCGTTCTACCAGCCGCAGCTTGTGCTGGCCGATACCGATACGCTGAACACCTTGCCGAAACGCGAGCTTTCCGCAGGCATTGCCGAAATCATCAAATACGGCCTCATCCGTGACCCGGATTTTTTTGACTGGCTGGAAAGCAATATGCCTCTGCTTATGAAGTGCGACCCGGATGCGCTGGCCTATGCGGTTGATCGCTCGTGCCGGAACAAGGCGGAAGTTGTGGCTGCAGACGAAAAAGAAAGCGGCGAGCGCGCGTTGCTCAATCTCGGACACACTTTCGGTCATGCGATTGAGAACGGCATGGGCTACGGCGTCTGGTTGCACGGCGAAGCTGTTGCCGCAGGTACCATGCTTGCGGCGCACATGTCGCAACGCATGGGCTGGCTCAAGGCGTCCGAGGTCGCACGCATCACGCGCATTTTCAAGGCGGCCGAATTGCCCGTGGATGCCCCAGCGCTTGGTGTCGAAAAATATCTGGAACTGATGAGTCTCGACAAAAAAGTTGCCGACGGAAAAATTCGCCTCGTCTTGCTGCAAGGCATAGGTAAAGCCATTATTACGGATAATTATTCACAAGATGCGTTGCAGGAAACGCTGGCTGCCATTGCATGAGCGTGCTCGCCCCCTACGCTGCCCACCCGGAACATACCCAGGGAAGACAGCATCCCGAAGCCGCACCCGAGGGGCGCAACGAATTTCAGCGTGATCGCGATCGCATCATCCATTCCACCGCATTCCGGCGACTGGAATACAAAACCCAGGTATTCGTGAATCATGAAGGCGATTTGTTTCGCACACGCCTCACGCATAGCATCGAGGTCGCGCAGATCGGGCGCAGCATCGCGCGCAATCTCGCATTGCATGAGGATCTGGTCGAAGCCATCGCGCTCGCGCATGACCTTGGCCATACGCCTTTTGGCCACGCCGGGCAGGATGCGCTCAATGAGTGCATGCGCGAGCATGGAGGCTTTGAGCATAATCTGCAGTCGCTGCGTGTGGTTGATTTTCTGGAACAACGCTACGCGGAGTTTGACGGGCTCAACCTCACGTTCGAAGTACGCGAAGGCATACTCAAACATTGCTCCATGCAAAATGCGCGACAGCTTGGTCAGATCGGCGAACGTTTTCTGGACAAGCGACAGCCCTCGCTGGAGGCACAGGTTGCCAATCTCGCGGACGAAATCGCCTACAACAATCACGATGTCGATGACGGTCTGCGTTCCGGCCTGATCACACTCGAACAACTTGCACGCATTTCCATTTTTTCCCGCCATCTGTTCGAGGTCAGGGCACGTTATCCAAAGTTGGAAGGGCGTCGCCTCATACACGAAACGGTGCGTCGCATGATTAATTCGCAAGTGTGCGACTTGTGTGCGCAAAGCGGGAAGAATATCGTGGCAGCCAACCCGGCTGATCTCGCAGAAGTACGTCGCGCAGGAACGCTCATAGCTTTCAGCGCAGAAATGCAGCAGGAACAACTGGAACTCAAGCAGTTTCTGCGTCAGCATCTCTACCGCCACTATCGCGTCAAACGCATGAGCAGCAAGGCGCAACGCATCATCCGCGAATTGTTCGCAGCCTTTCATGCAGACCCACTCCTGATGCCGGATGAGTTTCAAACACGCGCCCGGGAAGAACCCGCAAGAGCCGTAGCCGATTATATCGCCGGAATGACCGACCGCTACGCGATTCGTGAATATCGCAGGTTGTTCACGGTGGATGAGCTGCCGCTGTAAAAGTAAAAAGGGCAGCTCAGCTACCCTTTTAAATGGTGCCGGTGAAGAGAGTCGAACTCCCGACCTTCGCATTACGAATGCGCTGCTCTACCAACTGAGCTACACCGGCGAAGCGTGAATTATAAGGGTTTGCCGATATCAGGGCAAACATCACCGCATTTTGGAATACCCGGCTACGCCCAGCAAAAAGCGCACACAGCCATAGGCGAGCCAGGCGGAGATGCGGCGAGTGAGGGGCGTTTTTTTCCAGTCGCTGCGATGCACACGACGCGATGAATTATCCAGACTGCGCTGCAAATCTTCACGCAACTCGCGTGCGAATCCTTCGTCATCGACCACGATGTTGGCTTCGTTCGAAAGCCACAGGCTGAAGGGGTCGATATTGGATGAGCCGACCGTTGCCCAATGACTGTCGATCACGGCAACCTTGGAGTGCATGAAGCTCGTATGGTATTCATAAATTTCGATGCCACCGCCCAGCAATTGGCCGTACAGCGCCCGCGCCGCATAATCGAACAGCAAATATTCCACACGCGCCTGCAACAACAGCACAACGCGCACACCGCGACGGGCGGCGGCGAGCAATGCGTGGCGGAAACGGCGACCCGGGAGGAAGTACGCATTGGCGATGATGATTTCGTTGCGGGCACGATGAATCGCATCGAGGTAGGCGCCTTCAATCGCGCGACGATTCAGAGCATTGTCGCGTTTTACGAAGGCCGCACGCATGTGGCCGACGGGTGTGATATCAGGTTGGAGTTTTGCGAGCGAGACCTGCTGCAGCGCCGCCCATGTGGCGCGTCGCCACATGCGTGTCGCGGAAGCGTGCATGGCGCCCACAATCGGACCTTGCGCCCTGACTGCGTAATCAATGCGGGGTGGAGTGTGGCCGGGTGCATTCATGTCGTCGATGATGTTGATGCCGCCGACGAAGGCGATGCGCCCATCCACGATTGCGAGTTTGCGGTGCAGCCGGCGCAAGCGTTCGCGTTTCAATGCCAGCGACGAAAGCTCGGGACGAAAATACAACATGCGCACACCCATGGCCTGTGTTTCATGGATGAAGTCCCTGGGCAAACTCCGGCTGCCGAAGCCATCCATCAACACGCAGCAAATCACGCCGCGTTTGGCTGCGCGCGCGAGTGCATCGCGGATGCGCTCACCCATCACATCGGCTTCGTAGATGTAGGTTTCCAACTGGATTTCATATTTCGCTTCGTCAATTGCGCGTTCAAGCGCGGGGAAAAACTCCGTGCCATTGCGGAGTAAAGTGACCTGATTCCCGTGCGAAAAAATCATAGCGGCAACAACGTGACGGAGAGTGTGGCATGACAGGAGACGCAGGAAAATACCGCGCTGCTGTGGACTTTTGCGTGCTGCACATGAAAGCCGCGCACATAAATGCGATCCAGACGCAAAAGCGGAAACACGCTGGAGAAGCTGGTCATACCCTTGGGGATGTTGAAGGCGATAATACGCAGTTTGCGCATGAACTCTGTCAGGAAACTTCCAGCATGCGATCCAGTGCGAGCTTGGCAAGACCGGCTTCCCTGGGCGAGACATGGATGCGATTCACAACATTGTTTTCGGCGAGATTTTCCAGTGTCCAGGTGAGGTGTTGCGGGTCGATGCGCGCCATGGTTGAGCATTCGCACACAATCGAAGACATGAAACGTACGAGTTTGTTTTCGGGTTTCATGCGCTCGGCGAGGCGGTTTACCAGATTGAGCTCGGTGCCGACCAGCCATTTGGAACCCGCAGGCGCTTCGGTCACGGTGCGTAAAATGTATTCGGTGGAGCCGACGTAATCCGACTGGCGGCACACTTCAAAATTGCATTCGGGATGCGCGATCACCTTGCCATCCGGATATTCGTTGCGGAACTTGATGATGTCCTGCGGGCGGAACATCTGGTGCACCGAGCAATGGCCCTTCCACAACAAGATTTTGGCGCGATCGATTTCTTCCTTGCTCAATCCGCCCAGCGGCAGATCCGGATCCCATACGACCATTTGATCAATGGGAATACCCATCTTGTAACCTGTCCAGCGACCGAGATGTTGATCGGGAAAGAACAACACTTTCTCGCGCCGCGCGAAAGCCCATTCGGCGATCTTGCCGGCATTGCTGGAGGTGCAGACGATGCCGCCATGCTCGCCGCAAAATGCTTTGAGGTCGGCGGCTGAATTGATGTAGGTGACCGGTGTGAACAGCGCGTCGAAATCGTAATGTTCGGACAACTCCCGGCGGCAGCGCTCGACCTTGGATAGATTCGCCATGTCGGCCATGGAGCAGCCCGCCGCCATGTCGGGCAGGATTACGGTCTGCTCGGGGCGCGACAGGGTATCCGCCACTTCCGCCATGAAATGCACGCCGAGGAACACAATGTATTCCGCAATTGATTCGGCGGCATAGCGCGACAGTTTGAGCGAATCGCCGGTGTAGTCGGCGTGTTTGTACACGCCTTCCTGCTGATAATGATGGCCGAGAATGACGAGCCGATCGCCGAGTTTTTGGCGCGCAGCGACGATGCGCTGCTGGAGATCATCTTCCCGCGCGGCCTGATATTTTTCGAACTGGATGGGCGCTGTTTGCATGGCAGTAGTCGTGATTCAAGGAACCCGTGATTCAAAAACGCAATTCTACAACGTTAATCCGTGACGTTCACCCAAGGTGCGCAGGGCTTCCACATTGGTCCAGGAAAATACCCTGAGAGCCGCTTGCCGCCATTGAACCCATTCGTATCCCAGATGCTCGCCGGGCGCGAGCGTGACCGGCAACGCGCCAGGAAGCTCGAGGCCGAACACATGCTCGATATTGTGCGTGACGTCCGGCGCGTAACGGTGCCGCCAGTGCGGAAAAATTTCGTATTCATGCGTCAGTTGCCAATCCGAAAGATTGTATTTTCCGGTGTCCAGTCCAGTTTCTTCGAACACTTCGCGCATCGCCGTCTCGCGCAGGGTTTCCCCTGGCTCGCAACTGCCGGTGACAGATTGCCAGAACCCCGGGCGATCCGCGCGCTCCAGCAGCAGCACGTCAAGCTGCGGCGTGTATATCATCACGAGGACGGAAACCGGCTGTTTGTAAGCCATCACGCTTTCAGGATGGAGCCATCATCCGGCAAATGAGTTCCGTGTTGCACCGGCAAGGCGCAGGCTCGCAAGCGGATTCATTTTCAGCCGGCGACGTTTTGCTGGCGCACGCGTATATGCAACTCGCGCAACTGCTTTTCGTCGACCTCGTTCGGCGCCCGGGTCATGAGACACTGCGCGCGCTGGGTCTTGGGGAAGGCGATCACATCGCGTATGGACTCTGCGCCGGCCATGAGCGTGACCAGACGATCCAGACCGAAGGCGAGGCCACCGTGCGGCGGTGCGCCGTATTGCCGCGCATCGAGCAGAAAGCCGAATTTTTCCTGTGCTTCTTCCTGGCTGATTTTGAGCGCATCGAACACCTTGGATTGCACTTCCTGCTTGTGGATACGCACCGAGCCGCCACCGACTTCCCAGCCGTTCAGCACCATGTCGTAGGCTTTGGAGAGACAGGCGCCGGGGTTGCTCGTGAGCATGTCCTCGTGGCCGTCCTTGGGACTGGTGAAGGGATGATGCAGCGCGACCCAGCGATCGGCTTCCTCGTCGCGCTCGAACATCGGGAAATCCACCACCCACAGCGGCGCCCAGGCGCGGCCATCCGTGTGACCTTTTTCGTGGCCGATTTTGGCGCGCAACGCGCCGAGCGCCTCGTTGACCACCTTGGCCTGATCGGCGCCAAAAAACACCAGATCGCCGTTCGCCGCGCCGGTACGTTCAATGACGGCTTTGAGCGCGTTGACGTGGATGTTCTTGACGATGGGGCTTTGCAGGCCGGTTTCGTTGAGTTGCGTGATGTCGTTGATCTTGATGTAGGCCAGTCCCTTGGCGCCGTAAATCTTGACGAATTCGGTATCGGCGTCGATTTCGCCGCGCGTGAGCGCGCCGCCGCCTGGAATGCGCAGGCCCGCGACGCGTCCGTTCGCCATGTTGGCAGCGCCGGAAAATACCTTGAAATCGACATCCTTCATCACGTCGGTAAGCTCGGTGATTTCGAGCGTGACGCGCATGTCCGGCTTGTCGGAACCGTAGCGGCTCATCACTTCGCTGAACGGCATGCGCGGGAACGGGTCGGGCAGGGTGATGTCCTGCACTTCCTTGAACATCTTGCGAATCATGTCCTCGACGATGGTCATGATCTCATTTTCACCGAGGAAGGAGGTTTCGATATCGACCTGGGTGAATTCCGGCTGGCGATCCGCCCTGAGGTCTTCGTCGCGGAAGCATTTGGTGATCTGGAAATAGCGGTCGAAGCCGGACACCATGAGCAGTTGCTTGAACAGTTGCGGCGACTGCGGCAGCGCGAAAAACATGCCGTGATGCACGCGCGACGGCACCAGATAATCGCGCGCACCTTCGGGTGTAGAGCGCGTCAGCATCGGGGTTTCAACTTCGATGAAGCCGTGGCTGTCGAGATGGTTGCGCAGCGTTTTGGCGACCTGATGACGCAGCATGAGATTTTTTTGCATCGCGGGACGGCGCAGGTCGAGATAACGATGTTCGAGACGCACGGTCTCGGAAAGATTGTCGTCATCCAGCATGAACGGCGGCGTGAGCGAAGGGTTGAGAATCTCGATTTCGCTCGCGAGCATTTCAACCTCGCCGGTCGGAATATTGGGGTTGACCGTGCCTTCCGGGCGATGACGCACCTTGCAGCTTACTTTCAGCACGAATTCATTGCGTATGCTTTCGGCGATGCTGAACGCCTCCGGCGTATCCGGGTCGATCACGATTTGCGACATGCCGGTGCGGTCGCGCAGGTCGATGAAAATCACGCCGCCGTGATCGCGGCGGCGGTGCGCCCAGCCGCAAAGAGTTACGGTCTGGCCGATGTGCTGGCTGTTGAGTTCGCCACAGTAATGAGTACGCATAAAGACTTTATGAAAATGAAAAGTTGATCAGGCACCGACGGAAGTATCGGCGGTCTTGTTGGAAGGCGCGACGACGCCCATGGAAATAATGTATTTGAGCGCTTCATCCACGGTCATCTCCAGTTCGATGACCTCGTTCACCGGCATCATGAGAAAAAAACCGGAAGTCGGATTGGGCGTGGTCGGCACATACACGCTCACATAATCGCCCGGCAAATGCCGCGCCACGGAGCCGCCCGGCTGGCCGGTCTGGAACGCGATCGTCCAACTGCCGGAACGCGGATACTGCACCAGCAATACCTTGCGAAACGCCTGCCCGGAATCGGAGAACAGCGTATCCGACACCTGTTTCACGCTGTAATAAATCGATTTGACCACTGGCACGCGCCCGAGAATTCTCTCCCAGCCTTCCAGAATGCGGCGGCCGAAAAAGTTGGTCGCAATCATGCCGGTTCCCAGCACGATTATCACACTCAATATCGCGCCCAAACCGGGAATGCGGCGTCCGAACCAGGTTTGCGGCTGCCACGCGGTGGGCAGCAACTCCATGCTTTGGTCCATGATGCCGATGAGTTGGTAGAGCACCCAAACGGTGATCCCCAGTGGCACCAGCACCAGCAAGCCGTTGATGAGATAACGCTTCATTTGAATGACGTTCTGCGGCGATCAATGGCAGGCGCAATTGCCGCCGCAAGGTGTGGCCGCAGGCGCGGATTCTTCCTTGGGTTTGGCCGCGCCACCCTTGAAGTCGCTTGCATACCAGCCGCTACCCTTGAGCTGAAATCCGGGCGCGGTCAGTTGTTTGGAAAAAGTTGCTTGATGGCAATGCGGGCACTCGGTCAGAGGCTCGGCGTTCATCTTTTGCATGATGTCCTCCGCATGTCCGCATGCGGAGCAACGGTACGCGTAAATCGGCATGGCGTAACTCCTTAAAAAAGCGAGATTATACCTGAATCGTCAGGCGCTTTTCAGGCGGACGAGCTGCTTGCGTCGGATAAGCATCCATAACGCATACGCACCCGTACCCAAGGTATAGCCACAGCCAAACAGGATGGCGCTGGTGAGAACCGGCTCGTGCAAGGGTTCCCCCATGGCAAGCAAAACCACGCTGCCGGTCACAAGGCCGGAAGCCAGCAGCCACCAGCCAATGGAGCGCCAGCGGGCGGTGCAGCCAAGAAAAATGCTGGACACGATGAGAAATGGAGCGATGGCAGCGAGCGCCATCATCAGAAGCGTCACAAACATCAAGAACAGGAAAATTTCAGGCGAAGGGAACGATATCGTCATGGGCTTGCGTTAGAGGGGAGCCCGCATTTCGAAGATCGGAAGGTACATTGCCATGAATAAAACAAGCTGCGCTGCGATATTGAGTCCCGACATGACTTGAACGCACCGGAGCAGGGCGAATGACCTCAGGAGCCATAGAAGAATGAACAACACCAGTTGCAGCAGAAAGCTGAGCAGCAGCACCGCCCAAATCAAAGTCGAGTTATTCAGTACAACCTGGGTCAGGCTCGGAAGGCTCGCGCCAAATTTGGAAAAAAAGGAGGCGAACGACTGTATTATGTATCCAAACATGATCGCCCAGAACCCGACCCAAACGGTCAAGACCATGGCGAGAGCAGATCCGGGGCGGCGAGGTTTTACTTCCTCTTTCTCCATTTCAGCATCTCTTTATTCAGTCGGTACATCCGTCGCTGAAGCCACCACCGCCGCTGGCAAGTCCGAAAGCGCGGCGAGCGCCGCCGCGTGTACCTGCGCGGATGAAAGAGATGTTCCCGCGATTTTGAGGGGCAAAGCCCGGGTTGCCGTGGCGGAAGCGACCACGGTGGGTCGATAACCCGTATCGAATGCTCCGCGCGCGGTGGAGTTCACGCACATGTGCGACATGAAACCCACGAGGATGAGGTTTTCAATGCCTTGTTGTTTCAGCAAGGCATCCAGTTGCGTGCCCGCAAAAGAGTTGGGGTAGTTTTTCGTGATGACCGGTTCGCCGTTCGCAGGCGCGAGCAAATCGACAATCTGCCCGATGCGGCTGTTTACATCGTAGGGAGTACCGGGTCCCGCGTCATGCTGAATATGAAACACCGGGCGGCGGGCATTTCTGAAACGGTCGAGGAGAACTTTGCATTCGGCCAAAGCCTGCTCCATGCCATCCAGTTTCATGATGCCTTCGCAGTAGGTGTTCTGCGCGTCGATGATAATCAGCGCCGAGTTTGCGACCGCGCTGGCCGCGTCACCTAGGCCAACCAAGTCGCGAAGTGTTTTCAGTTCTGACATTGCGTTCTCCTCACATATCCAAAATCCAAGGGGATTATACGTCTTTGGTGAAATAGCGCCTTGGTGTCAAGGCAGTGGAAACCAATAATCATGAGGTGATGCTATCGCTACGCGATAGCATGGTCAACAGGAGGTATTTATGAAATGGTTTCATGTCTATAGGCGGCCATCTATGGATCAATTTTGAAGCGATGCGATATTGTGGTCTTCATTAGGTACTTAAATTCGCATAACTGCTCAGTTTCTCCATTTGAAATCTGAACAACGCCAGCATCCGCATCATTCTGAGTTGCTGCGATGTAATACCGGCCTTTAACCTTATAGATATCCATTGAGCCGCTGCGCAGTTTTTCAAATTGGCTGGATAATGTGTTATTTACTATCGTTTCAAAATCTTTCGCAAAGATGGATAGCCAAATGTCAGTTGATCCGCAGCCGGCGCCTGAGTAATACACAAACTTTCCAATATTTTCTGGTTTGCCATCTCCATCAATATCGATGGAGAGAAGGCTAACCTCATCAGCATATTTGCTATAGCGTGTTACGAATTCATCTCGATAAACTTGGCTGGGGGTAAAAGGTAAGTCTTCCGTGATAGGTTTCCATGACAACGGCTCCAAACTGTCGTTTGCAATCTTGGAACATAACTCAGGATTCTTCGCCGAAACTACTTTCATCTTGGTGATTTCCCTTGAAAACAGACACAAAGGCCGTATCTTTCCATCAGGTTTGATCCAGGACGCCATATTTATGTGGTTTTTGTTAGCCAAATCTGCGGTAATCATGTAATTGCGACCGTGATAAAAAATTGGATAGTCCCCGCCACCCCAATATGCCCAACGTATGATCTCATCAGGATCGCTCACCTCATCAATACCAACATCGTCACTTTCAACATCATCGCCTTCTGAATTTGATAAGTATGAAATGTTACTAACCTTATATGAGGCACAGGAACCCCCAATGAAAAAACTGGCAAAACGTGTTGGGTTCCCCTTGGATGTGAGGCGTAGCTTATAGATAGTACTTGGCTCATTGGACCATGGATCCCGTGCCTTTAACTGCTCCTTTTCTTCCTGCGAAAACCCCCACCCTGATTCTATGACGCTCGCATCAAGCATTCCTTGATCTCTGCCTGGTATTGCTAGTTTGGCCAACTGCTCACGGTCAGCCAAGCCAGCCAACGCAACACATGTTTTTTCGGCTTCGCCATCAGACATGGGTGTTTCTGAGATTTGTACGGACAAAACGAAAATGTCGACGAGCTCGGCAATGCGCTCTTGATAAATGCGGGTTAAGCACTCCTTGGTCTCACATCTATCTCTAACCATGCGAAGCCAATTTAATTGTTTACTCCGCAAGCCATTCTTGTCCGAAACAGATTGTCGGGCAAGGGAGTAAACATGGTTTAGCTTTGCGTCAAGCTGCTTCAGATTGGAGTCGCCGCAGATCGTGGATTCGATCCCAGACTGTGCCTTGGCACAACGATCCTGGGCATAAGCGCCAGAAGTTGGAAGAAAAAGTATCGCCAAGAAAGCATGACTAAGTACAACTCTGAAATGAACTGTCATGGCGTAATACTCCTGGCGAGCGAGCCAAGCGGACTGTTACAGGCCATTGTCCGCTACAAAATTATCTTTGATAAAAGTTAAAACGGAATATCGTCATCGAAATCATCAAAGCCGGAGCCGCCGCCGCTTGCTGCGGGTTTGACGCCGCCGCCGGATGATTCGCGGGCTGGTTGTTGCGGTGCGCCGTCGCCGTCATCCATGACCTCGAAGGCGTTGCCGCCGCCGGAGCGACCGCCCAGCATCTGCATGCGATCGGCCACGATTTCGGTGGTTTGGCGTTCGCCGCCTTCCTTGTCTGTCCATTTGCGGGTTTGCAGGCGGCCTTCGATGTAAACCGAAGAGCCTTTCTTGAGGTATTGTCCGGCGATTTCGGCCAGTTTGCCGAACATGGAAATGCGATGCCATTCGGTGCGTTCCTGTTTTTGGCCGCTTTTGTCTTTCCAGGT
>JAITML010000080.1 GCA_031277395.1 Methylobacillus sp.
CGCTCGACGAGGCGATGCGCGAGATAAATCGGCAGCGGCATGAGCGAGGGCGTTTCATCGCAGGCGTAGCCGAACATCAGGCCCTGATCGCCCGCGCCCTGATCGAGATTGTTGTCGTAAGCCTTGTTGACGCCCTGTGCGATGTCGGGCGATTGCTTGTCATAGGCGACCAGCACCGCGCAGCCCTTGTAGTCGATGCCGTAGTCGGTGTTGTCGTAGCCGATGCGCTTGATGGTTTCGCGCGCGACCTGAATGTAATCGACATTGGCATTGGTCGTGATTTCGCCCGCCAGCACCACGAGGCCGGTGTTGGTCAGCGTCTCGGCGGCCACGCGCGAAGCGGGATCCTGCGCCAGAATGGCATCGAGAATGGCATCGGAAATCTGGTCGGCAACCTTGTCGGGATGGCCTTCGGAAACCGACTCCGAGGTGAAAAGATAGTGATTGGACATAACGTGCTCCTTGACTGTTTTCCCCATTGTCCGGCGTGACCGGCTCGGGGGAGGGAGCGGCGACGCTTTAGCAGAATTTATAAGCCGCCCTGCAAGTTGTCCTGAGCGCCCGAAAGGGTGCCTTAACTCGGCGGAAACGGCATAATTGTACTGTTTTTGCCCAAACCGTCAAACTGGATTAGCCGATGAAAAAATTTGCTATCGCCTTTGCCCTTTGTTCACTTGTGATCTTTGCCGCGCCCGTGCAAGCGCAGACAGAGACGCTGGAATCATTGCAAACTGCCGCTGAGAAAGGCAATGCTAAAGCCCAATACGAACTCGGCATCAGATATGCGAAAGGCGATGGCGTGGTGCAGGACAATGCTCAAGCCGCAGCTTGGCTGCGCAAGGCGGCAGAGCAGGGAGAAGTTCGTGCACAATATACGTTGAAAATTCTGGAAACTCACGCACGCGCTGAACAAGGCGATGCCGAGGCACAATACAAGCTCGGCAAAATGTACCACACAAGACCCAATACAAAAGAAGATGATGTTCAGGCGGTGTTCTGGTGGCGCAAGGCCGCCGAGCAGGGACATGCCGAAGCGCAGGATTGGCTCGCCGTGATGTATGCAAGTGGCGATGGCGTTGAAAAGGACATGGCTGAAGCCGAGAAGTGGTTCCGCAAGGCCGCTGCGCAAGGCAATGAAGACGCGATAAATACGCTGAAAGATTGGGAGCAGGACGCGCAGGAGGAGCGCCGCAAGCAGGAAGCCCGTGATCACGCTCAAGCCTTGCAGGCCGCCGCCGAAAATGGCGACGCGCAGGCGCAATATGCGCTTGGCAAGCTGTATCACTATGGTGACGAAAGCATTGATGGCGAGCGCGATATCGCCAAGGCCGCAAATTGGTACCGCAAGGCAGCCGGGCAGGGGCTTGCCGATGCTCAGTATGAACTTGGTAATCTCTATAACTTTGGCGATGGTATTGAGAAAAACAATGCTGAAGCCGCAGTTTGGTACTACAAGGCGGCGGAACAAGGGCACATTAATGCTCAATTACTTCTCGGTCTTGCCTATGCCTCCGGCAGTGGCGTCCCGAAGGACGACGCTCAAGCCGTAGCATGGTTCCGCAAGGCAGCCGCACAAGGAAACACTTTCGCACAGCATCAAATTGATATGCGCGAAGAAGCGCTGCGGAAAGCGCAGAAACTTCAAATAGCCGCTGAACAGGGTGATGCTGATGCCCAGTATGATCTGGGGCAGATGTATTACTTCGGTCAGGGCGTCCCGGAAGACGATGTTCAAGCCATCGCCTGGTATCGCAAATCTGCCGCGCAAGGATACCATCCTGCCGAAAACGCTCTCGGCAACATGTACGAGCGCGGCTTGGGTGTCGAGCAGGACATGGCTCAGGCAATATCCTGGTACAAAAAGGCCATCAAACAGGGAAATTATTCCGCGCAGCAACGTCTCGCGGAGTTGTGTGAAAACAGAAAATATTCCGGCTGTCCGTAATGCCTGCCCCGCGAACACAGACAGTATGGAATCGATTACAGAAAATCATGCCATGAAAAAACTGCTTCTCCTTTTTGCCCTGATGCTGCTCCTGACCGCTTGCTCGGAACCCGTCATGACCTGCGCGCTGCCGTCGCCCATGCCAGCCGACGCTGAATTTCCCGATCCGCCCATACGCCCGTCTCTTGCCGATTTCGAGCAGGCTGTCCGCGATGCCGAGCGTGGCGGTGCCGCCGCGCAACTCCGGCTGAGCAGGATGTACGGGTTCAGCGAAACCATCGTGTGGGAAAAATGGGACGAGGAGCAAGCTGAAACCTGGATACGCAAAGCCGCCGAACAGGGTTACGCCGAAGCGCAATACCAGCTTGGCTGGTTGTATGACAACGACAAAATATACAGCAAAGATGGCTACGCGACAGCCTTTGCCTGGTACCGCAAGGCCGCCGAGCAAGGGTATGCCCCGGCGCAATACGAACTGGGGCAGATGTACAACTATGGCCGCGAGAGTACTGCCAGGGATAAGGCGCAGGCCATCGTCTGGTTAAACAAAGCGGCTGAACAGGGCGATGCCAAAGCCTCGCTTGCGCTCGTCAGTATATACAGCGACCCCTCGCCCTACGACGGCGATGCTGCCTATCGGGATGATACTCAGGCTTTTTTATGGATGTGCAAAGCAGCCCGGCAAGGAAATTTCGGAGCTCAGCTTGTCATTGGCGAACGGTACGAAAACCCGGAGGGATGGCCGCCGGGCGAGAAAACAGTGAATGTGCCTCAAGATCAAGCCCAAGCCAATCTCTGGTATCAAGCTGCGCTTGCCACGCTGCACAAAGCGGATGAACAAGGACATGAGTACGCCCGCTATCAGCTCGGCAATCT
This sequence comes from Methylobacillus sp., assembly GCA_031277395.1. GTDB lineage: Bacteria > Pseudomonadota > Gammaproteobacteria > Burkholderiales > Methylophilaceae > MM2. The sequence continues at coordinate 2,822 of JAITML010000080.1, forward strand.
GTACGCGCGGGGTGGTGCAGGGGTACCCAAGGATTGCGAGCAGGCAAAAGCCTGGTGGCGAAAATCCGGCGCGAGCGAAGCGCAAATACACGAATGCTCTTGATAATTACCTTAGCCTGAAACCTTAAACCTTTTTGGAGAAGCATGCTGCGGTCTCTCCGAATGTAAAAACGGCAGCCAATTATTCGGATAATTACATATGAAAAACCTGATTGTTTTGTTACTGCTCTGCTTTGCTGCGCCCGCTTGGGCGCAAAACTTCCCTTCAGGGTATGTTTCTCCCGGCACAGATCAATTCCCCGAGGTGCGCACTGCCGCCGAGCAAGGCGATGCCGAGGCTCAGTACAAGCTTGGTCAGATGTATGACAATGGCGAAGGTATCTCTGAGGACGATAAGCAAGCCGTAGCCTGGTATCTCAAATCGGCTATGCAAGGCTACCCCAACGCTCAAAATGATCTTGCCAAGATGTATCTTTATGGCAAAGGCGTCGCCCAGAATCCTGCCATGGCCATGGTTTTTTTTCTCAAGGCGGCGCAACAGGATTACGCCAAAGCCCAATACAACCTTGGTCTGATGTATATCGGCGTGGACAATACTCAAACCCTGTTCTGGTGGCGCAAGGCCGCCGAACAGGGGCTGGTGCAGGCTCAATTCGGCTTGGGCATGGCGTACCGTGACGGCGGCAGGGGCGTAACTCAGGACAATGAGCAAGCCGTGTTCTGGTATCGCAAAGCGGCCGACCAAGGAGACGCTGAAGCTCAGAACAGTCTTGGCCGGATGTATGATGCAGGCTGGGGAGTCAAGGAAGACGACGCGCAAGCGTTTGCTTGGTATCTCAAAGCTGCCGAACAGGGCCATGCCCCAGCCCAATACAATGTTGGCAATATGTATGACGAAGGCGATGGCATCACTCAGGACAAGGCCCGCGCAGCTGCCTGGTATCGCAAGGCCGCCGAGCAGGGTTATGCCGATGCACAAAAAAACCTTGCGGCATTATGCGAGGAGAAAAAATATTCCGATTGCCCGTGATGCCCGTTCCGCACAATAAACTTCGCTGAAATTTGCTGGAGAAACACGCCATGAAAAAAATTTGTTCTCCTCTTTAGCCCTGTGTCTAGTCATATCGGCATGCGAGCAGGCAAAAGTCTGGTGGCGAAAATCCGGACTGAATGAGGCGCAGATGCCCAAATGCTCTTGATGATTACCTTAACCTGAAATCTTTAAATCTTTTTGGAGAAACATGCTGCGGTCTCTCCGAAATGTAAAAACGGCAGCTAATTATTCGGATAATTACATATGAAAAACCTGATTGTTTTATTCCTGCTCTGTTTTGCCGCATCCACTTGGGCACAGAACATTCCTTCAAAGCATGCCTTCCCCAGCATAGCCCAATTTCCCGAGTTACTCGCTGCCGCCGAGGGAGGCGATGCCGAAGCGCAATTCAATCTCGGCATAATGTATCGGAGCGGCTGGGGTAAAGGCCGGGACGACGCGGATGACAAGGCTGTACTCTGGCTCGAAAAGGCTGCCGACCAAGGACATGTCAAGGCGCAATACGAGCTTGGTTCCCGAGCCCTTTACTTCAGTAACGATGTGCCGTTGGACATCGTTGAGAGTGAATTTCGCCGAGCGGCTAATCAGGGATTCGCTGCGGCTCAATACATGCTTGGCTGGATTTATCAATATAAAGCCAACCCAGATGATCCCCAAAACGCAGAATTGGCTTTCCACTGGTACCACAAGGCAGCCGAACAGGGAGATAACTTCTCGCAATACATACTTTCAAGCTGGTATTTCGGCGGCTTGAATACGATGACGACGCTGGATACCGCCAAGGCCGTGGCTTGGCTACGCAAAGCCAGCCAAGACCAAGTGTATGACGTAGCTCAGGAAATCCTCGATCAGATGGATAAACTAAAAAGTCGGAATGGCAACTACATGAGTTTGACCCAGATCCGCAAGGCTGCCACTCAAGGGAATGCCGAAGCCCAATACATGCTCGGCATGATGTACATGCACGGCTGGGGTTTAACCGCTCAAAGCTCCTACGTCGCAGTGCATGACGCCGCTGAAGCGGCAAACTGGTACCGCAAAGCTGCCGATCAGGGACACGTCCAAGCGCAATATGCGCTCGCTTTCTTCGTGGACGACGCGGAAAGCACGCGCTGGTTTCGCAAGGCGGCTGACCAAGGGCTTGCAGCAGCGCAATACCAGCTTGGTTGGATATACCAGAATGGTTTGTTTGGCGAGACGAAGAGCAATAACCATGCCGTGAGCTGGTTTCGCAAGGCGGCTAATCAGGGATATGCCGATGCTCAATACGCACTCGGCGAAATGTATCGCACGGGCAATAGCGTAAAACGCAACGAAGCCGAAGCGACGGCCTGGCTCCGCAAAGCTGCCGATCAAAACCACGGCAAAGCCCTGTACCGGCTCAGTGAAATGCACAGGGACAACCGGGGCATCCCGAACAGCGAAGGTCTGGCCTTGCTACGCAAAGCGGCTGACCAGCACGACCCGGAAGCCAGATATGCGCTCGGGCAGGTTTATCTCAATGGCTGGGGCGTGGATAAGGATGAAGCTCAAGCCATGGCGTTGATATACCAAGCCGCTGATTTGGGGGGATACCCCGCAGCCAAAGTTGATTTTCACATCGCGCAGGATGCGTTTTGGATCTACCAAGCTGCCGATGAGGGAGATGCCGACGCGCAATACAACCTTGCCATGATGTACATGCAAGGGCGTAGCATGCCCAAGGATTGCGCGCAGGCAAAAATCTGGTGGGACAAAGCCAATACGTCCCGAGAGAGGAAATGGGAGATGCCGACTTGCCGCTGATGGTCGGCCGGAATTTTCCAAAACCAGTCTAGCTGGTTGCGCAACGTGATAGCCTTTACATGAAATTCCGCTGGAGAAACATGCCATGAAAAAAACTGCGCTCCTCTTGGCCCTGTCTCTGGTCATATCAGCATGCGCGCAGGATGAAACAGCCGAAATCCGCATGGCTGCCAAACGAGACGATGCGGCAGCGCAAAATGATCTTGGCTTGATGTACGCCAAAGGCGAAGGTGTTCCCCAAGATGATGCGCAAGCCGTTGTCTGGTTCACCAAGGCCGCCGAGCAAGGTTATGCCGAAGCGCAAAACAATCTTGGTCGCATGTACTCGGCGGGTCGGGGTATTGTCCGCGACGAAAGTGAAGCGCTGGATAATGCCCTCGCCAATAAGGTACTGGGACACGATCTGGGAAACGACGACGTGGCGGTGTTCTGGTTTCAAAAAGCAGCGGAGCAAGGTCACGCTGACGCGCAATGCAATCTTGGTGTCATGTATGAAAATGCCAAAGGCGTTGAACGGAACCTGACACAGGCCGTCGACTGGTATCGTAAATCCGCGGAGCAGGGCAGCGTCTGCGGCCAATTTCACCTTGGTTATGCATACGATGATGGTTTTGGTGTCCCCCAGCATCGCGCCGAGGCTGCGGTTTGGTATCGCAAAGCCGCCGCGCAAGGCGATGACGATGCCCGAGAAAAATTGGCCGTGCTGTGCAAGGAGAAAAATTATCCGGCTTGCAATACCGATGATTCGATGATGGCACAGGCAATAGCAGCGCAGGAAAAGGCCTTGTCCGAATTGCGCGCTGCCGCCGAACAAGGCGATGCGGCTGCGCAATTCGAGCTAGGCGCTGCCTACGACAATGGTGAAGATATTGCCGAAGACGATGCGCAGACGATTGTCTGGTATCGCAAGGCTGCCGAGCAGGGCAATGCCGATGCCCAGTTTTACTTGGGTCGAAAGTATTTTTGGGGTGCGGGCGGCTTATTCAGGGATTGGGCGCAAGCAGTAGCCTGGACGCGCAAATCCGCCGCGCAAGGGCACTCAGCGGCGCAAACCGAGCTTGGCCAGATGTATGAGCAGGGAGACGGCGTCACCCAAAATTACGCGCAGGCCATGGACTGGTATCGCAAAGCGACGGAGCAGGGAGATATTCTGGCGCCTTACCTGCTTGGCCGGATGTATGAGGAAGGCCGCGGTGTTGCCAAGGATAAAGCGATGGCGGTCACCTGGTATCGCAAGGCTGCTGTGGGCTTGCGTGATGGCAAATACAAACTTGACGAGCTATGTGCGGAGAAGAGCTACCCTGATTGTCCGTGAAATCTGCTTGTCACAAGAGCAGCAATAAAAAATCGCCGGTCATCGCTGATGCGGCAAGGCGCTGAACGACGAAGCTTGTTAGAATTACGTCACGCACAGATCGAAAAAGGAACTCATGCTGACCTGGTTGTTGCGAGGCATCGCGCATTTGCCCCTCCCCGTTCTCCATGCACTGGGCAGTTTTCTTGGCCGGATTTATTTTGGAACAGGCCGCATGGGGCGCAGAACCCGCAATAATCTGCGCGCCAGCGGCATCGCGCCCGATGAAACTTCACTGCGCCGCTTGTGCCGCACCACCGCGCGCGAATCGGGCAAGGGCGCGCTGGAAACCATCGCGATCTGGTATCGCCCGCAATCTGTGCTGCTCAACTGGATGCGCGTTTGCCACGGTTGGGAACACGTGGAACAAGCGTGGGCGGCGCAAAAAAGCATCATTTTTCTCACGCCGCATCTTGGCTGTTTTGAAATCACCGCGCAATATTACGCCGCGCACCGCCCCATCAGCGTGCTGTTTCGCCCGCCGCGCAAAACGTGGATGATGCCGCTCATCATCGGTCGCGCGCGCGACAATCTTCGCCTCGCGCCGACTACGCTGAAAGGTGTGCGCGAGCTGTTGAAGGCGCTCAAACAAGGTGAGGCCATCGGCATTTTGCCTGACCAGACTCCCGGCAAAAACGAAGGTGAGTGGGCGGAGTTTTTTGGTCGTCCTGCCTAGACCATGACGCTCGCGCACAAACTCGCCGAAGCGACCGGCGCAACGGTGCTGATGGCTTTCGGCGAACGTCTGCCGTATGGACGCGGTTACGCGCTGCATATCGAGCCGCTCGCGGACGCGCCCACGCCGCAGGCGATCAATCACGCGCTGGAAACGCTGATCCGCCGCAAACCGGAGCAGTATTTGTGGAGCTATCCGCGCCATCGCCGCCCCGGAGGTGTCGAACCGCCGCCGGATATGGCCTAGAATAGGCGCATAAACCAATCACGCAAGGAAAACAATCATGCAGAACGACGACGAAATCATTGATTACCTGCACGCGCATCCACAATTTTTTGAGCGCAATGCGCATTTGCTGATTGAGCTTTATCTGCCCAGCCCGCACGGCAGCGGCACCATTTCACTGGCCGAGCGCCAGCAACTGGCGCAGCGCGACAAGATACGCATACTGGAAGTCAAACTGGCCGAGCTGATCCAGTTCGGTGAAGAAAATGATCTCATCAGCGACAAGGTGCACAGGCTCACGCTGGACATACTCGCGGCGGGTAGTTTCGATGCGTTGATGCATACCGTTTCACGTCATCTGCGCGAGGATTTTCAGGTGCCGCACGCGGCGATCCGCCTGTGGGCGAAGCCGCAGGATGAAAACGATGTTGACCGCGCCGAATTTGAAGAAGTCGATGAGGCATTGATCACGCGCGCGCAAGCCATGAGTGCGCCTTACTGCGGCCCGATGCCCGGAACGAATTTGGACGACTGGTTTGACGATGTTGACGCGCCGCTGAAATCGTATGCGCTGGTTCCGTTGCGCGGCGAAAAAACCTTCGGCCTGCTCGCGATGGCAAGCGCAGACCCGCAACGGTTTTATCTCGAAATGGACACGCTGTATCTGAAGCGCATCGGCGAGCTTATCAGCGTCGCGCTGCTGCGCTATCCACTATAGTCGCACAGGCAGATGGACTACCTCGCCGCTTATCTTTCGCACCTCTCCAGCGAACGCGGCTTGAGTCCGCTGACCTGTGAAAACTACGCGCGCGACATCCGCGCCTTGCAGGAACTCGCGGGCGAAACCGCGCTCGCCGATCTCAAATCCGCCCATATCCGCCGCTTTGTCGCGGCCTTGCACAGTAAAGGTCTGGGCGGCAAAAGCATCGCGCGCATGTTGTCCGCATGGCGCGGATTTTTCAACTGGCTCAACCGTCGCCACGGCATGGATCACAATCCCTGCACCGGCATGCGCCCGCCCAAATCGGAAAAGTCCCTGCCCGAATCGCTTTCCACTGACCAGGCCGTCAAGCTCGTAGATATCAAAGCAGACGGGGTACTCGCGCAGCGCGATCACGCCATGCTGGAATTGTTTTATTCGTCGGGTTTGCGGCTCGCCGAGTTGGTCAGCCTCGACCCCGACGATCTTGATCTCAACGAAGCCATCGTCACCGTCACCGGCAAAGGCAACAAAACCCGCATCGTGCCTGTCGGCAAATGTGCCATCGCCGCCATCCGCGCCTGGCTGCCGAGCCGCGAACTGCTCAAAAATGCCGATGAAACTGCACTCTTTGTCAGCCGCAACGGGCACCGGCTCACCGCGCGCGCGGTGGAATACCGCATGAAAATCTGGGCGATCAAACAAGGTATCGCGGGCAACGTCCACCCGCACACGCTGCGCCACAGCTTCGCAAGCCATCTGCTGCAATCGAGCGGCGACCTCAGAGCCGTGCAGGAATTGCTCGGCCACGCCAACATCAGCACCACGCAAGTCTATACCCATCTCGACTACCAGCACCTCGCCAAGGTGTATGACGAAGCGCATCCGCGAGCGAAAAAGAAGGAACGGTTGTAACGGCTTTTCGTTCGTCCCGGGCTTGCCGAATGACGAACGAATATGCCCCGCATAGTACCCGACCAATACACTCAGCTTTTATGGCAAAATAGCCAGTTCCGAATTATTAACTTCCTCAAGAAAGGAAACCAAGCATGGAACATCAACTTCCTCCATTGCCTTATGCCAAGGACGCCCTGGCTCCGTTTATTTCCGCGGAGACCATGGAATTTCACTACGGCAAGCATCATCAGACCTATGTGACCAACCTCAACAACCTCATCAAAGGCACCGAATTTGAAAATGCCGCGCTGGAAGACATCGTCAAGAAATCTTCCGGCGGCCTTTACAACAATTCCGCGCAAGTGTGGAACCACACCTTTTTCTGGAACGGCATGAAGCCCAATGGCGGCGGTGCTCCCACGGGCGCGCTGGCGGATGCGATCAACAAAAAATGGGGCAGCTTTGACGAATTCAAAAAGGCATTCCAGGCTTCCGCCGTCGGCAACTTCGGCTCCGGCTGGACATGGCTTGTAAAGAAGGCCGATGGCTCCGTCGATATCGTCAACATGGGCGCCGCCGGCACCCCGCTGACCACCGGCGACAAGGCGCTGCTGACCGTGGATGTGTGGGAACACGCCTACTACATCGACTACCGCAACCTGCGCGCCAAGTTCGTGGAGAACTTCCTGAACAGCCTCGCCAACTGGAATTTCGCGGAAGCAAATTTCGCGTAAGCAAATATGATTGCGAGAAACGAAAAGGGAGCCAATGGCTCCCTTTTTGCTGCCCGCCCGTAACGATCCCCTTTGATTGAAACCGGGTGGTCTGCATCACTCCTTTGTGTCTTTCATCACCTTTTCCTCCTCAAGCGCCTGTTCCACCCTGCGCAGATCGAATTGTGCGAACGGGCTTCCGTGGTATAGCGCCTCTCTGTACCACTTCACAGCCTCCACCAGATTTCGCGGAACGCCATCGCCTCTTTCATACATTGATCCCAGCATGTATGCAGCATCCGGGTTACCCTTGTCTGCCGCCGATTTGAACAGCCTCAATGCTTCTGCATCATCTTGCGCGACACCACGGCCTGCTCCATACATACGGCCAAGTTCATATTGCGCTTGTGCATGCTCCTGATCCGCCGCTTTTTTGTACCACTTCACCGCTTCCGCATCATCCCGGTTCATGATGGCGGCACAACTACCATACTCATAAAACATCTCATACATCTGTGCTATGTGGTATTGCGCATCCGCATTACCTGCGTCTGCCGCCATCCTGAACCATTTTTCCGCTTTCCCGCATGGCGTGTCGTAATACACGTTGTAATCTTCATCTATGTAACCAGTCATGAATATCTCGCCCATCATGTTCTGTGCCTGCACATGGCCTTGTTCCGCCGCCGATCTGATCCACTTCAGCGCTTCGTTGACATCCTGTTTAACGCCTTGGCCAATGTTGTACATCAGCCCGAGTTTGTATTGGGCTTCCGCATCTCCCTGTTCCGCAGCCTTTTTGAGCTTTGCTGCTTCCTCCATATCATCCTGCATGGGAGCTTCGCCGGAAGCATATAGCCTGCGAAGGTTCTGTTGCGCTTCTGCAACTCCCTGCTCCGCTGCTTTTTTGAGCCACTTCGCGGCTTCGACGCTGTCTCGCTTGACACCCAGGCCATTCAGATACATTGCTCCGATGTTGTTTTGCGCCGACGCGACTCCCTGTTCCGCTGCCAATCTGAACCACTCCGCCGCTTTCGCGTAGTCCTGCTCCACACCCCGGCCGGAGTAGTACATCATGCCCATTTCGTGCTGCGCACCCGCGAGCCCTTGCGCTGCTGCTTTTGCGTACCACTTCGCCGCTTCCGCATCATCCTGCGCGACACCACGACCATTTGCATATACCCAGCCAAGGCTGTTTTGTGCTGTATCCAGCCCCTGCTCTGCCGCTTTTCTGTACCACTTCGCTGCTTCCGCATAATCCTGCGTAACACCATGGCCTTTTGCATACATCTGGCCAAGGTTGTTTTGCGCCACCGAAACGCCTTGCTCCGCTGCCAATCTGAACCACTTCACCGCTTCCGCGTCATCCTCTGTGACACCATGGCCTTTGTCATACATCCAGCCCATGTTGTTTTGCGCTTTTGCGTTTCCCTGCGCCACCGCTTTTTCAAGCCACTTCAGCGCTTCCGAATAATCTTTCTCCACACCATAACCATCGGCATACATAATCCCAACGTAATTTTGCGCGTTCGCGTCGCCCTGTTCCGCCGCTTGCCGGCACTGTTTTCGCGTCTCGTCGGTATCCTGTTTCATCGTCTTTACCTGACAAGCCTCTTCCTTCAACGGAAGGGCACTCGCGGTATCGCCCATTGCTGAAAAAGAATTGCTTGCACAGACCAGAAAAGACAATGTCGCCAGCATCGTCTTTGTGATTTTTGTCTTTGTGAATTTCATTGCTTTGCCGAAATGAGGCAAGGAGGCTTGTTTCCCGTGAATCAGGTCGAAAAACATTTTCAAGCTCCTGTTGAAAAAGAAAAGCCCAACATCTTCACCTCCCCCAATCTGCGTGACCATCATTATGGCTTCCAAAAGTCAGGTTTTACAAACTTGGCTCAACCGCGCGCTGACTGGCTGCTTTCACCACTCTCCATATTTGGTAATACGTTAGCGATGAAATTCCCGGACATGGTACCCTGTGCGACATGAACTGCGAACTTTGCGACAACCCCGGCAGCGATATTCTGTGGCAGGACACGCTATGCCGTGTTGTGTTGGTGGACAATGCCGACTATCCCGGTTTTTGCCGCGTGATCTTGAATCGGCATATCAAGGAAATGACCGACTTGCCTCCGCCCGAGCAGCATCAACTCATGGCGGCGGTCTATGCGACGGAAGCGGCGCTGCGCGAGATTTTGCATCCGGACAAGATCAACCTCGCGAGTTTGGGTAACGTCGTGCCGCATGTGCATTGGCATGTCATTCCGCGTTTTGTGGATGACCCGCACTTTCCCAATCCGATTTGGGGAGAAATGAAGCGTAACAGCGCGGCGCGCGAAGTTCCCGGCAATCTCGCGGTATTGCTGCGCGCGGCGCTGACCGCGCGTCTCGGCTAAATATCGTCAACCGGAACAGGAAACTGCTCAATGAAACGCGTTCTGTTGCTCATGCTTTTGTTTGCTGCGCTGCCTGTTCATGCGGCGGGAAATAATGATTGTTCCGGCCTCACATTTTCTGAAGCACGTTCGCTCGCGGACTTGCCTCGGGAGGTAGTCGCTCTGCTCTCCAACGGCAATCGCAAGTACCTCGCCGACAGCAACGAGCCATTCCAGCTTACGGATGCGGGCGGGCCGGAAGATTATCCTTCCAGCCGCTTCAATCTGGCTGCCGTCAATCGGGAACGTATTTTTGCTGTTATCGAACACGGCGGCGTCATGCACTGGTTCGAGCTTTGGAGCTTGACGCGTGGCTGGACCGGCTGGCGCGTTGCGCAAAAAAACCGGATCGAGGAAATACCCGGCACAGCGAAGGCGCTCACTGCCCAAGCGTGCAAATAGCGCGATGCTATGACTTCAGTAGCCGCGCGACGACCTTGCCCTGCCGGAGATGGCTTTCGATGATTTCGTCGATGTCTTCGCGGTCAACATAGGCGTACCAGACCGCTTCGGGATAGACCACCAGCAGCGGCCCTTCGCCGCATCGGTCAAAGCAGCCGGCGCGGTTGACGCGGGTTTTGCCTTTGCCGTTGAGTCCGAGTTTTTTCACGCGCTGTTTCATGTAGTCAAACATGGCTTCCGCGCCATGATCGCAACAGCAGGCTGCGCCGTCATCGCGACGGTTGAGGCAGAAAAAAATGTGGCGTTGGTAGTAGGTAGCGGTCATGGGCAACTCACTGCGAAGAGAGTTTGTCTTCCTGAGTGAATGTCCAGGTTCTGGTGATATCGAGAATGTCGGTATCCGCGCTGATATCGTCGGGGAAGGAAGGATAGGGCGAGCCCATGTCAACGATGCGCTTTGCAGCATCATCCAGTTCCTTGTTGCCGGAACTGCTATTGATCACAGTTTTTTCAACCGTGCCATCCTTGCGAATTGAAACCGTCATCCGCAGTTCATACTGCTTGCCCTTGGCAACAGCCGGGTAATTCAGTGTGCCTATGCGTTCGACTTTTTGCCGCCAGGCTTCGATATAAGTCGCAAAACGGTATTCCTTGGTACGCGCACCCACAGCTTTGCGTCTGGGTTTTGAATTGTAGTCTTCCTGATTTTTGGCAATGATCGCTTCAAGTCGCGCGGCTTCCAGCGAGCGCGCGGCCAGATCGGAGGTATCCGATGTCACCGGCGTGACTTTTTTGACCGGCTCATCGTCAACTTTGCGCGGTGAATCCGGCTGCGTCATCACCTCCTGCGATTCTTTTTCCTGATCGTCGCGTTTCTTTTTTTCCGGTGCTTCCGTCGGCGTTTTCTGCGCCTGGATTTTGGCCTGGGTGGTTTTGTCGGATTGCTGTTCAGCGTCGGTTTTTTCGGCCGGCAGGGGTGATTTCGCACTGCGCTTATCATCGGTGTTGCCACCGCGATCAAGATTGGCTTGCGCGAGCTTGTCCGCATTGGTTGGCGCGTCCTTGGTCTTGGCGTTGACCAGCACGACTTCCAGCGTTTGCAGGTTATCCTTGATCGTGCTCTTGATCGTGTCGAACCCGACGAACACGATAATCACGATATGCGCGGCGAGCGAAAGCACGATGGCTATATCCATCGTACTGGTCTTCCACGTCCACTCCCCCAGCTTGATTGATTTCAAACGCTTAGTCTCCCCAGCAATTTTTGGTGTATGCCGCCAAAGCCGCCGTTGCTCATTATGAGAATATGATCGCCTGAATGCGCTTCCCGCGCAATCGTTTCCATCAGCCGGTCGAGATCATCATGTGTCTCGGCCTTGTCACCCAAGGGTTTCAAAGCTGCCGCCGCATCCCAGCCAAGATTGGCCGTGTAGCAATAAACGCGATCCGCATCTGCGAGACTGCCGGGCAGCGCGGCCTTCATCGTGCCCAGCTTCATGGTGTTGGAGCGCGGTTCCAGCACGGCGAGTATGCGAGCCTTGCCGACGCTGGCGCGCAAACCCGCGAGCGTTGTCGCTATCGCCGTGGGATGGTGCGCGAAATCGTCGTACACCGTCACGCCGTTGACGACGCCTTTGATCTCCATGCGCCGTTTGACGTTGCGAAACTCGCCCAGCGCGACAATGCCAACCTCTGTTGGCACGCCGACATGACGCGCGGCGGCGAGCACCGCGAGCGCATTCATGCGATTGTGCTCGCCGAGCAAATCCCACTGCACGCGGCCTTGCGATTGGCCATTGAACATCACTTCGAAGCCGTTGTGCTCATCCGGTGCGCCCGCCGCCCAGCCATCATCCACGCCGAACAATTCCACCGGCGTCCAGCAGCCGCGCTGCAACACGCGCTCCAGACTTTGCTCGCGCCCGTTGGCGATCACGAGGCCGTTACCGGGCACGGTGCGCACGAGATGGTGAAACTGCGTTTCTATCGCCGCGAGATCGGCAAAGATATCCGCGTGATCAAATTCCAGATTGTTGAGCACTGCCGTGCGCGGGCGGTAGTGCACAAATTTGGAACGCTTGTCGAAAAAAGCCGTGTCGTATTCATCCGCCTCGATCACAAAGAACGGCGAGCGGCCGCCTTTTTCCTGACGTGGTTCGCCCGGCAGACGTGCAGACACGCCAAAATTTTCCGGCACGCCGCCGATCAGAAAGCCCGGCGCGAGACCCGCGTATTCGAGTATCCACGCCAGCATGGAGGCAGTCGTCGTTTTGCCGTGCGTACCCGCGACGGCAAGCACCCATTTATCATGCAGCACATTTTCAGCGAGCCATTGCGGGCCGGAAACATAGGGCAGACCGCGATTGAGGATTTCTTCCATGAGCGGGTTGCCGCGCGTGACAACGTTGCCGATGACGAAGATATCAGGAGCAAGGCTCAGTTGTTCCGCACCGAAACCTTCAATGAGTTCTATACCTTGCGCTTCGAGTTGCGTGCTCATTGGCGGATAGACATTGGCGTCGCAGCCGGTGACGCGATGGCCTGCGGCCTTGGCAAGGACGGCGATACCGCCCATGAAAGTTCCGCAGATGCCGAGGATGTGTATGTGCATGGTTTTCCTGTTCTTGTTCTGCTTAAAAGCCGCCGGTCACAAATTGGGCGCGAGCCAGCGTTCCAGATATTCGCGCGGAAGGCTGCGCCGCGCGACGAGATCATCCAGTTGATCCTGACCGATCTTGTCCACGCTGAAATACCGCGATGCCGGGTGCGCGAGATAAAAACCGGATACCGCGGCCGCGGGCATCATCGCGAACGATTCGGTGAGCGTCATGCCGATTTCTTCCGCGCGCAACAGGCGGAACATGTCGGGCTTGACGGTGTGATCCGGGCAGGCCGGATAACCGGGCGCGGGGCGGATGCCACGATAAGCCTCCTTGATAAGTTCGGCGTTGGCGAGCTTTTCATCGGGCGCGTAACCCCAGAAATCGGTACGCACGCGCTCGTGCAGATATTCGGCGAAGGCTTCGGCCAGGCGGTCGGCGAGCGATTTGATCAGTATGCTGTTGTAGTCATCATGCGCGTCGAGAAAACGTTTTTCATGTTTTTCCACGCCCAGTCCGGCGGTGACCGCGAACAAGCCGATATAGTCGGCGATGCCCGAAGATTTGGGCGCGATGAAATCAGCCAGACACTGATTCGGGCGCGGCACGCCGTCGATCACCGGCTTCACGCTTTGCTGGCGCATGCCGTACCAGGTAAAAGCAATCTCGTTGCGCGATTCATCGGTGTAGATCTCGATATCGTCGTCGTTGACGCTGTTGGCCGGCAGCAACGCGATCACACCGCTCGCGGCAAGCCAGCGTCCTTCGATGATTTTTTTGAGCAGGGCCTGGCCTTCGTTGAACAGCCGGGTCGCAGCCTCGCCCACCGTCGCATCCTGCAAAATACCCGGATACGCACCCGCCAAATCCCAGGTCTGGAAAAACGGGCCCCAGTCGATATAGTCCGCGAGCGTCGCAAGATCAATGTTCTCAATCACGCGACGGCCAATGAATCTCGGCTTCAATGGCGCATCCGCTCCGGTAAAATCGGCCTTGATCTTGTTGGCTCGCGCCTCTTGCAGCGTAAGCAGCGGTGTGCCTTTTTTGCCCGCGTGTTGCGCGCGCGCGCGTTCGTAGTCGCGGGAAATTCCGGCGATATAATCTTCGCGCTGCTCCGGCGTCATGAGCGATTGCATCACCGCCACCGAGCGTGAAGCATCCGGCACATAGATCACCGGGCCTTCGTAATTGGGCGCGATCTTTACGGCAGTGTGCGCGCGCGAAGTTGTCGCTCCGCCTATCAGCAGCGGCGTTCCGAGGCCGCGGAAATGCGGGTCGCGCTGCATTTCACGCGCGACATGCGCCATCTCTTCGAGCGACGGCGTGATAAGACCGGAGAGGCCGATGATGTCGGCGTTCTCCGCCTTGGCCGTGGCGAGAATTTCCGTGGCAGGCACCATCACACCCAGATTGACCACCTCGAAATTGTTGCACTGCAACACCACCGCGACGATGTTCTTGCCGATGTCATGCACGTCACCCTTCACGGTAGCGATCACCAGCTTGCCCTTGGGTTTGGCCTTCATGCCCGTGCGGCGTTCTTCCTCGGCCTTTTCTTCCTCAATGAAGGGAATGAGGTGTGCCACCGCCTGTTTCATCACGCGCGCGGATTTCACCACTTGCGGCAAAAACATCTTGCCCTGGCCGAACAAATCGCCGACCACATTCATGCCATCCATGAGCGGGCCTTCGATCACGTTGATCGGACGGCCTCCGGCGGCCATGATTTTCTGGCGCGCTTCCTCGGTATCCTGCGTGATGAATTCGGTAATGCCGTGCACCAGCGCGTGCTCGATGCGCTTTTCCACCGGTGCGGGATTTTCCGGCGCGCCGCGCCATTCCAGCGTCGCGGCTTCCTTCCTGCCACCGGCGACCAGCGTACCCGCGAATTCGATCATGCGCTCGGTCGCGTCCGGGCGGCGGTTGAGCACCACATCCTCGACCCGCTCGCGCAGTTCGGGATCGAGATCGTCATACACGCCTACCATGCCCGCGTTGACGATGCCCATGGTCATGCCCGCCTGGATCGCGTGGTACAGAAATACGGTATGAATCGCCTCGCGTGCGGGTTCGTTGCCGCGGAAGCTGAAACTGACATTGGACACGCCACCCGAGACACGCGCATGCGGCAGATTCTGTTTGATCCAGCGCGTGGCCTCAATGAAATCCACCGCGTAGTTGTTGTGCTCCTCAATTCCGGTTGCGATCGCAAAAATGTTTGGATCGAAGATGATGTCCTCCGGCGGAAAATCCAGTTTTTCCACGAGCAGATCGTAGGCGCGTTTGCAGATTTCGATCTTGCGCGCGCAGGTATCCGCCTGCCCCTGTTCGTCGAAAGCCATCACGATCACAGCCGCGCCGTAGCGGTGGCAAAGTTCGGCCTGGCGCAAAAATTCCGCCTCGCCTTCCTTCATCGAAATCGAATTGACGATGGACTTGCCCTGCACGCACTTCAAACCGGCTTCGATCACCTCCCAGCGGGAAGAATCAATCATGACCGGCACACGCGCGATATCCGGCTCGGAGGCGATGAGCCGGAGAAAATGTGTCATCGCGGCAACCGCATCCAGCATGCCTTCGTCCATGTTGATGTCGATCACCTGCGCGCCGTTTTCCACCTGCTGTCGTGCGACGGACAACGCCGTATCAAACTCGCCGTTGAGTATCATGCGCGCGAACGCCTTGGAGCCGGTGACGTTGGTGCGCTCACCGACATTCACGAACAGGGAATCGTCGTCGATAACAAAAGGCTCCAGACCCGAGAGCCGGGTCGCAACCGGGATTTTCGGCGTCGCGCGTGGCGGCACGTCTTTGAGCGTCTCGGCAATTGCGCGGATATGATCGGGCGTGGTGCCGCAGCAGCCGCCCGCGATATTGACGAAACCGGAATCGGCAAATTCACGCAGCAACGCGGATGTGATGTCCGGCGTTTCGTCGAAACCGGTGTCACTCATCGGATTGGGCAGACCCGCGTTGGGATAAACGCTGACGAAAACGTCGGCGATCCGGGACAACTCCTCCGCATAAGGTCGCATCAGCGTCGCGCCCAGCGCGCAGTTGAGGCCGATGGATAGCGGACGCGCATGGCGCACCGAATGCCAAAACGCGGGCACGGTCTGGCCGGAAAGAATGCGGCCGGAAGCGTCGGTCACGGTACCGGAAATCATGACGGGCAAACGCTGCCCCGATTCGTCGAAAAAATTCTCGATTGCGAACAATGCTGCCTTGCAGTTGAGCGTGTCGAAAATGGTCTCCACGAGCAGGATATCCGCGCCGCCCTCCACCAGCCCGCGTACCTGCTCCAGATACGCTGCGGCGAGTTCGTCGAAGCTCACATTGCGCGCGGCGGGGTCATTCACATCCGGTGAAATCGACGCAGTTTTTGGAGTCGGCCCGAGCGCGCCCGCGACAAAACGCGGTTTGTCGGGTGTGGAATATTCATCGCACGCGGCGCGCGCGAGTTTGGCCGCTGCGACATTCATCTCAAACGCGAGGTGCGCCATCTGGTAATCGGCCTGCGCCACGGCGGTCGCACCGAAGGTGTTGGTTTCTATGATATCCGCGCCTGCGGCGAGATATTTGCCGTGAATTTCGCGGATCACCTCCGGCCGCGTCAATGTGAGCAGTTCGTTGTTGCCCTTGAGGAACAATTCACGCCCCGCACCGTGCTGCGGTTTTTCATGCGCGCTGCAAGCGCAACCGGCCGGGTGATTCGCCAACTCGCCCGCTTCGCCCCGGAAATCCCTGAACCGCTCGCCGCGATAATCCTCCTCCGTCAGCCCGTATTGCTGGATCATCGTGCCCATCGCGCCGTCCAGTATCATGATGCGGCGCGCGAGTATCTCGCGCAAACGGGTTTCGGTGGGGGAAATCGCGTGGGTCAAAGCAGGGTTCCTGTCAGCAAGTATGAGCTAAAAATTTACCGGCTCGCGCACAGCGCAAGCCTCCGGATTCCATGATTATAAAGTCCGCGCGATAATTTATCTGCCCCGGGTTTCCGGCATCGCCATACGCTGATCCATGCAGGCTCCGGCTGCCCGGTTTGCATAATCTGAATCAAATACAACGCCACACGGCTAGCGTTATGATAAAACAGTGGCCAAGAAGTTTCCTCTCCATCTCCCACGCCCCGAACACATCCAGTCGAAGGCTGGGCGAGGGCTGGATGAAACGGGGTGGCTGGCAGGATCATGGGATTTGGGATTGGAAAGCGATATTTGCCCATTGTCAGAGCATCAAGAACTAACATCCGGCTGTGCAGTCAATGGCTGATTCACCACTTACGTAGGAAACCATCATGATGATTTTACGCTTTGGTCTTGTTCTGGCACTGAGCTTTTTATTGGCAAGCTGCGACAACAGCCCGCCGCCCCCGGCGGCAGCCGCATCCGCGCCCGCATCACCCGATTCTGTCTTGAAGCTCGGCATGGCTTACGCCGACGCGCGCCAGGCGCTGCTGGCCCAAGGCTGGCAGCCCGCGCCCGATCCCGAATGCCGGGCCAATGTGGTCGGCGGCGGCCATGAAACCTTGTGCGCGGCACACCCGGAACTGGATTCCTGCCAGATTTGCGACGCCATGCCCGAGTTGAGCGCGGCCAGCGGCGATGCCCACGCCCTGATGAAGTTCAAGCGCGGCGATCAGATATTGGAGGTCGGCGCTTTTGGCGACATCAGCCGCTGGCAAACTCCTGGCGAAGAAGCGGAGTTGGCCGTGAATGGCTGGGAAATCGTGTCCCCCGCGACGGCGGCAAGCGGCGCGGCGGACAAAGCCGCTGCTGCCTCCTGCCCATCCTCGGATTTCAACGTGTTCCTGCGCGCCTTCGCCGATGACGCGCGCATCCAGCAAGCCTTTGTCGCCGATCCGTTGCAGTATGACTCCATTGACGCCACCGCTGAGCCCGAGCCGAAACCCGTGACCCATATGGTGCCCGCCAAGGAACTGCAATTTCCGTTGATGGCGGAAGAAAATGGCCTCAAGGCGCAAGCGCCCGTGGTCAATGGCGATCAGGCCAGCGTGAAACTGCTCAAGGAAGATACGAGCTACCAGATCACGTACCACTTCCAGCAAACCGGTGGATGCTGGCGGCTGGTCCGCATCCAGAATGATTCGATCTGAGCGCCGGGACCGTAAACATGTTTTCAGACAACATAATTTGTCAGCTCATGTTTTCCATTTCGCGCCGCAAAACCGTCTCTGGCATGCTTGCACGTGCACTGCTGCTGTCCGGTTTGCTCGGCGCGAGCGTGGCTGCGCACGCGGAGGGGCCTTGTCCTCAGGGAATGTACGATGTAGACATGCAGTGCTCTCAAGGAGTCTGCCAGCCGGTGTGCGCGCCCATCCCTGGATACGGCCAACAGCAGTCAGCACCACAGTCAGTGCCGCAGCCTCCGTCGCCAGTATGGGAAGACCGATGGGGGGCCGTTGCAACAGATGCACCTCATGGAATCTTCG
>JAITML010000069.1 GCA_031277395.1 Methylobacillus sp.
GTATCTGGGTATAGATAAAACACTGATTGGCGATATCTGGAAGCGGCATGGCGATGGCAAGCCTATTGATGATTTTCCGCTGGTGGATATTCTGGTATACAAATTCTGGTATCAAAAAGTACTGGGGATGAAGATGTACCATCCACTTAATTGTGTTCCCTATGTCAAGAAAGAAGCGGAAGATGAGTTGGAGCGTCGCTTCGGCTGGCAACGCTTTCAGCACAAACATCACGAGTCGCGCTTTACCCGTTTTTATGAGGATTATTGGCTGCCCCGGCGCTTTGGCTATGAGAAGCGTCGCGCCCATTTTTCAAGTTTGATCCAGACCGGCCAGATGACGCGCGACGCGGCGCTGGCGCGGATTTCTCGTCCCGAGTTGGATGAGGCGTTTCTCCGGCAGGAATTTGAGTATGTTGCGCGCAGGTTGGACTTGACGGTAGCTGAACTTCAACATTTATTTGAACTTCCGAAAAAAACATTCCATGATTATAAAAACAAGCGTTGGCTTATTCGTTTGGGCGCCAATGTCATGCGTTTGCTTGGCGCTGAAAAGCGCTATTTTCGATAATCGGTTTGGTCCTCTTGAAGCCATTTTACCTGTTACCAAGGATACTGTATGTTCTCAAATAAGATACTGCTCATCACTGGCGGCACAGGCTCCTTCGGCAATGCTGTCTTGCGCCGCTTTCTCGATTCGGATTTGTATGAAGTGCGTATTTTTAGCCGGGACGAGAAAAAACAGGACGACATGCGTAAAAAATACAACAACCCCAAATTGAAGTTTTACATTGGGGATGTGCGTGATTACCAATCGGTGCTCAACGCCGTGCGTGGCGTGGATTTCATTTTTCATGCCGCTGCATTGAAGCAAGTGCCATCCTGTGAATTTCATCCGCTCGAAGCGGTAAAAACCAATGTCATGGGGACAGAAAACGTATTGGAAGCGGCCATTAATTGTGGAATCAGGCGCGTGGTGTGCCTGAGCACGGATAAAGCCGTGTACCCCATCAATGCGATGGGCATTAGCAAGGCCATGATGGAAAAAGTAGCGGTGGCGAAATCGCGCTCCAGTAGCCATACGGTGATTAACGTCACCCGTTACGGCAATGTGATGGCTTCGCGTGGTTCGGTGATTCCGCTGTTCGCGCAGCAAATACGCGCTGGGCAACCGATTACCATCACCGACCCGAATATGACCCGTTTTATGATGACATTGGATGACGCGGTCGACCTGGTATTGTTCGCCTTTCTGCACGGGCAGCCGGGCGAGATTTTTGTGCAAAAAGCGCCTGCGGCAACGGTTGAAACGCTCGCCCAAGCGTTGACAGAATTGCTGGGCGTATCTCAACACCCAATCAATATCATCGGTACGCGCCACGGCGAAAAATTGTTTGAGGTATTGCTCAGTCGGGAGGAAATGGTCGCTGCGGAGGATATGGGTGACTATTATCGTGTACCGCCGGATTTGCGTGATCTGAATTACGGCAAGTTTGTGGACTCAGGCGAAGTCAAAATTTCCGAGGCAGTGGAGTACAACTCTCACAATACCATTCGCCTTGATGTGCCGGGAATGCAAGCCTTGCTGATGAAGCTACGCTTCATGCAAGCGATGATGCGAGGCGAACAGGTCGAACCGGAGGAATAAGACAATGGCGAAAACGACTTGCCGAGTGCTTGTAACCGGAGCCAATGGTTTTGTTGGCAAGAATTTGCTATTGCGTTTGAGCGAATTTCCCGATTTCTCTGTTATCGCCTTTGTGCGAGGTGATGATGTTGCTACCCTGCCAAAGCTCGTGGCAGACGCGGATGCCGTTATTCATCTTGCGGGTGAAAACCGGCCCAAAGAGGAAAGCGCCTTTGCTGAAGTGAATGCCGGGCTAACTCTGGCGCTGTGCGATGCCGTTCGCTTAGAGATAGAAAAAACAGGCCGAAAAATTCCCCTGTTGCTCACTTCTTCCACCCAGGCCGAGCGCGACAATCCCTACGGACGCAGCAAGCTGGCGGCGGAGCAAGCCGCGCAAGCGTTGGCTGAGGCTACCCATAATCCTGTTGTGATATTTCGTTTGCCAGGTGTCTTTGGCAAATGGTGCAAGCCAAACTACAACTCGGTGGTTGCCACGTTTTGCCATAACATCGCACGTGGCTTGCCCATTCAGGTCAATGACCCGTCGGCGATATTGCGACTGGTGTACATCGACGATGTAATCTCGACCTTGATTGAGGCTTTAAGCGCGTCAGCGGGTTTGTCGAATGGCGTGGTCGCGCCGGAATACAGCATTACGCTGGGAGAATTGGCCAGGCAAATTGAGGCTTTCCGTAACTGTCGCACTTCGCTATTGAGCGAGCGGGTGGGAACGGGGCTGACACGCGCTTTGTACACGACCTATGTCAGCTATTTGACCGTTGAGCAGTTTTCTTACGAAGTCCCGCAACACGCTGACTTGCGTGGCGTGTTTGTGGAAATGCTGAAAACCCCTGACAGTGGGCAGTTCAGCTACTTCACCGCGCACCCCGGCGTGACGCGCGGCGAGCATTATCACCATACCAAGACTGAGAAGTTTCTGGTCATCAAGGGTCAGGCGCTTTTCCGATTCCGTCATATGCTAACCAACGAACTGGTCGAGTTACGCGCCAGTGGCGACAAACCGCAAATTGTCGATACCATTCCCGGCTGGACGCACGACATTACCAATGTGGGCGATGACGAAATGATTGTCATGCTTTGGGCCAATGAAAATTTTGATCGGCAAAAACCCGATACCATCGCCAGCAAGGTTGCGTAATGAAAAAACTTAAAGTCATGTCGGTTGTGGGGACACGGCCAGAAATCATCCGCTTGTCGCGTGTATTGGCGGCGCTCGACCGGCATTGCGATCATGTCCTGGCGCATACCGGCCAGAATTACGACTACGAACTCAACCAGGTATTTTTTGATGATCTGGGTATACGCAAGCCGGATTTCTTTTTGAACAGCGCCGAGGGCAGCCAAAGCGCGGCCAATACCATAGGCAATCTCATTACAGCTGTTGATGGCGTGCTAGCTGAAGTTCAACCAGAGGCCATGCTGGTTCTGGGTGATACCAATAGCTGCCTGTCGGTGATCCCGGCCAAGCGGCGCAAGATTCCGATATTCCACATGGAAGCGGGCAACCGCTGCTTTGACATGCGCGTGCCGGAAGAAACCAACCGGCGCATCGTCGACCACACGGCGGACATCAATCTGACTTACAGCACGATTGCGCGAGACTATCTGCTGCGCGAAGGGCTGCCGCCCGACCAGGTGATTAAAACCGGCAGCCCGATGTATGAAGTGCTGCACCACTACCTGCCGCAAATTCAGGCGTCGGATGTGTTGGCGCGGCTGGGGCTGGTGAGCGGACAGTATTTTGTCGTCAGCGCCCACCGCGAGGAAAATATTGAGTCAGATCGTCATTTTGCGAAACTGGTTGAGGTTCTCAATGCGGTTGCCGAAGACTATGGTTTTCCCGTGGTGGTGTCTACGCACCCACGCACCCAGAAGCGGGTGGATGCCAGCGGCGCGGTATTTCATCCGCAAGTGCGGCTGTTAAAGCCGCTGGGCTTCCATGACTATGTAAAGCTCCAGATGAACGCCAGAGCGGTTTTGTCCGACAGCGGCACGATCAACGAGGAGTCCTCCATTCTCAATTTTCCGGCGCTGAATTTGCGCGAGGCGCATGAGCGACCAGAGGGCATGGAAGAAGCCGCCGTGATGATGGTCGGCCTTGAGATTGACCGTGTACGTCAAGGGCTGGCGATTTTGCAAAGCCAGCCCAGAGGCGCCGAACGCGGTTTGCGTCTGGTGGCTGACTACAGTATGCCCAATGTGAGTGACAAAGTGGTGCGCATCATCCACAGCTATACAGACTACGTGAAGCGCGTAGTCTGGAAACAATATTGAAGAGACAAACCGTGCGAATCGCGCTGATCGCAGATCACTTTCCACCATTGCGCACATCGTGCGCGGTGCAAATGCGGGATTTATCCCGTGAGCTTGTGCGTCAGGGGCATCAGGTGACAGTGTTGCTGCCAGCGGCAGACCTTGAGACGCCTTGGCGAATGGAAGACATGGGTGGCGTTCGCGCTCTGTGCCTGAAAGCGCCCCCAACCCGAGATGTCGGCTATGTTCGCCGCGCCATCGGCGAATTTCTGACGCCATTCGCCATGTTGCGCAATCTGCGGCGCAGCCCGCTGGCTATGGAAAAATGGGATGGCGTGGCGTGGTATTCCCCCTCTATCTTTCATGGATATTTGGTCAGCGCCCTAAAGAAAAGCAGTCGCTGTAAAGGATATTTGATTATTCGAGATATTTTTCCCGAGTGGGCGGCGGATGTCGGCCTGATCGGGCGGGGGCTGCCGTATCGTTTTTTTGCCGCAGTCGCCCGTTACCAGTATGCGGTGGCGGATATCATCGGCGTGCAAACGCCAAGCAACCGTCCGTATTTTGCGGCATGGCGGCAACAACCCGGTCGCAAACTCGAAGTTTTGCAAAACTGGCTGGACAAGCCAGTAAAGGCGCGTTGCCCAATCCGTGTTGATAACACACCGCTGACGAGCCGCAGGATATTTGTATACGCAGGCAATATGGGTATCGCGCAAGGCATGGATATTCTGATCGACCTGGCGCGACAGTTCGCCACGCGCGCGGATGTCGGTTTTCTCTTCGTGGGGCGCGGCAGCGAGGCGCAACGCCTGAAAAACAGGGCGCAGGCGCAAGGGCTGACGAATGTCTTGTTTTATGACGAGATCGAGCCGGACGAAATACCGGATCTCTATGCGCAATGTCACGCGGGCGTGGTGGCGCTTGATCCTCGGCATAAATCGCATAACATTCCGGGAAAGTTTTTGACCTATATGCAAAGCGGCCTGCCCGTGCTGGCCAACGTCAATGAAGGAAATGATCTGGCTGCCCTGATCCGCAGCGAGCAAGTGGGCGAAGTTTGTGAAAACAATCAGATTGCCGATTTGGCCCAATTGGCAAACAAGCTCTTGATACAAATTGAGACGGACAGCGTCTTGTCGTCACGTTGTTCCCGTTTGTTTGCGCGGGAGTTTTCTGCTGAGCAGGCCGCGCGGCAAGTTGTGCGGGCTTTGTCCGCATGACCGGAATATTGAGGGGCGTTTCCCCATGAAATGTCTTGTTACCGGCGCCAATGGTTTTGTTGGCGCTCACCTTGTGCGGCATCTTCTCAATACCGGGCATGAAGTCAGGGCGGTTGTCTCGGCAGAGCTGGCGGGAACTGCCAATGCCCACGGGGTGGAATATGTTCGGGTCGCGCGGAGCGAAGTTGATGTTGCCGCCTGGCAATCGGCTTGCCGTGGCATGGAGGTGATTTTCCATCTCGCGGGTCGCGCGCATCATGGACATGACGCGTCCGAATCCGCCCGCTCGATTTATTTTCGGGACAATCTGGAAATGACCCGGGCGCTGGCGCGAGCCGCGATAAAAGAGCAGGTACGCCGCTTTGTTTTTTCAAGTTCGGTCACGGTTTACGGCGCGGCATCCGCGGCTGGCCAACCGTTCCGGGAGGATACGCCCGCCCAGCCGCGTCCAGATGACGTTTACGCGCAATCAAAACTGGCGGCGGAAGCGTTTTTATTGTCCGATGAAACTCGCGCTGCTATTGAGCCGGTGGTTGTCCGTCTGCCGCTGGTCTATGGCGCGGGCGTCAAGGGTAATATGGCGATGCTTATCAAGCTGGCGCAAAGCGGCCTGCCTCTGCCGCTGACTGGAATCGACAACCGCCGGAGTTTCGCCAACATTCCGAATTGCGTGGATTTTCTGCTCACTGCCGCCACCCATCCCGATGCCGCCGGACGGATTTTGCTGATTTCTGACCGGGAAGATGTTTCAACGCCCGACTTGCTACGCGCCATCGCCCGCGCCTCGGGAAAACCCGCGCGGCTTTTTGCCGTGCCGCCGGGGTTGTTGAAAGCGGCGTGCGCCTTGATTGGGAAAGCCGCCTATTTCGATAAGCTGGCGGGCAATTTTCAGGTTGATCCCGCAGCGTCCTGCGCGCTTCTTGACTGGTCGCCCAAGGTACGCTTCGCCAAGGGTATTGCGCAGATGTGCGCGGCAGACAGGAGCGCGTAATTCAACATGCAACGCTTTTTCGACCTCATTTTTTCTGTAGCCGGTTTACTTCTGGGCAGTCCGCTTCTCTTTTTAATCTGGCTTGCGGGTTTTTTCATGATCGGCTCCCCCCTGTTTTTGCAAACGCGGGTGGGCAAGCAGCAAAAGCCTTTCGTCCTCGTCAAATTCCGTACCATGAAACCCGGCACGGCATCGGTGGCTTCGCATCTGGTTGATGGCTCATCCATTACCAGCTGGGGACGTTTTTTGCGTCGCACCAAGCTCGATGAGTTGCCGCAGTTGTGGAATGTGCTCAAAGGCGAGATGAGCCTGGTTGGCCCGCGCCCCTGCTTGTTCAACCAGACGGAACT
The DNA here is from genome assembly GCA_031277395.1 of Methylobacillus sp. GTDB lineage: Bacteria > Pseudomonadota > Gammaproteobacteria > Burkholderiales > Methylophilaceae > MM2. The sequence continues at coordinate 6,463 of JAITML010000069.1, forward strand.
GATCGCCGAGCGCGCCCAGCGCGGCGTGTTTGACGCCCGACCAGGCATTACCGGGCTGGCGCAGGTCAAAGGCGTCGATATGTCGACGCCCGCGTTACTGGCGGAAATGGATGCGGCCATGCTGGCCCGCGCTTCCTTGTTCAATTACTTCCGTTACATCTTTCTGACGGTTGCGGGGCAAGGGCGGGGAGATCGCGTGTCTTGCTGATTTTTTGGCGCGGTATGGGAAGGCGGTTGGCCTTGCAGAGACAGGATTTTTGCCAATGGCGGGAGACGGAACGGTAGAATTGCGCTTGGGGTGAAGGCTGGGAGAGGGCCTGCGGCGTATCCATTGCCGCGCCGCCAATCGGGACGCGGCCCCTCTCCCTCCTTCGACATTGCTCAGGATAGGCTTGTGGGAGAGGGGGAAGCGGTTTTCATTCTTGCTGTAGTCGACAGCCAAGGCCGCCTTACGGCGGCTACCCCTCTCCCCAGCCCTCTCCCACAAGGGGAGAGGGGGGCTTCGGCTTTTCGGGCAAAACAACGCCTTGCAGCAGTTTGAATCGCACCCGGTTTGTTTTACGATGAAATGAGGGGCTGGCTTGCTTAAAAAACTTCTTGGATTGCCACGGCGGCAAAAACAATTTATCTCGATAGCGGTCGATCTGTTATTACTTGGCGCCGCCTATTGGTCTGCCTTGGCGATGCGTTTTGAGACCTTGACGCCTGATTTGAAGCCCTATGCCTGGCAGATGGTCGCGGCGCCCTTGCTGGCGGTTCCGATTTTCATCAGGCTGGGGCTGTATCGCGCGGTGATTCGCTTTATGGAGGATCGCGCGCTATTCACGATTGTCGGCGGTGTTTCGCTCTCTGTCACGTTACTGGCTGCCGGAGTCGCCTTGACGCATACAACGGGTTTGTCGCGCGGGGTGCTGGGTATCTACTGGCTATTGGCTGTTGTCTATATTGGCGCAAGCCGGTTTTTGGTGCGTGGCTATTTTCAGCGCGGCGAGCGTCGCCAGGGTTTGCGCAGGCGGGTTATCATTTATGGGGCTGGTCGGGCCGGTACGCAATTGGCCCATACGCTGCGCGCCGGGCGGGAGTATCTCCCGGTGGCTTTTGTCGATGACAATCCGCTTCTGCAAAAAAGCGAACTGGCCGGGTTGACGGTATATCCGGTAGATGATCTGGCGTCGGTGCTGGAGGTCGTGGAAGCCGATGAACTGTTGTTGGCGATTCCTTCGGCAAGCCGGGCGCGGCGGGCGGAGATCATTGAGCAACTGGAAAAATTCCAGTGCAAGACCAGAATAATTCCCGGCCTGGAAGATGTGATCAGCGGCAGGCTTGGGATTGACGTCATCCGGGAGGTCGAGATCGAAGATTTGCTGGGCAGGGAATCGGCAGCGCCGGATGCGGCGCTTCTCGGGCGTTGCATCACGGGGAAAGTGGTGCTGGTTTCCGGCGCGGGCGGCTCGATTGGATCGGAGTTATGTCGGCAGATTATCAAGCTCAAGCCGCTGCGCCTGGTTTTGATGGAGCTTTCCGAATTTGCCCTGTATTCGATAGAGCAGGAGTTGGCGGCGTTCTGCGCGCGCGACAAGCAGGATGTCGAGCTTGTGCCCTTGCTGGGTTCGGTGATGCACCAGCATCGCAATGAAGTGGTGATGAAAAGTTTCGGGGTTCAGACGGTATATCATGCGGCGGCATACAAACATGTTCCAATCGTGGAGCATAACCCGATTGAAGGGGCGCGCAACAATGCCATTGGTACGCGGCGCATGGCGGAAGCCGCATTGAAAGCGGGGGTCGAGGTTTTTGTATTGATTTCCACCGACAAGGCGGTGCGTCCAACCAATGTCATGGGCGCCAGCAAGCGGCTGGCCGAACTGATTGTGCAGGCTTTGGCTCAACAGGGGGGCGCGACGCGCTTTTGCATGGTGCGCTTTGGCAATGTGCTGGGGTCTTCAGGCTCGGTTGTGCCCTTGTTCCGAAAACAGATTGCCGCCGGTGGCCCGATCACTTTGACCCATCCCGACATCACCCGCTATTTCATGACAATTCCCGAGGCCGTTCAGCTGGTGATTCAGGCCGGGGCAATGGCCCGGAGAGGGGAGGTTTATGTGCTTGACATGGGCAAATCCGTCAAGATCATCGACCTGGCGCGGCGCATGGTGCATTTGAGCGGTCTGGAATTACGTGACGAAGCGCATCCAGATGGTGATATTGCCATTCAAATCACGGGTTTACGGCCTGGCGAAAAGCTCTATGAGGAATTGCTGATTGGCGAAAATGTCGAAGGCACGACACACCCTCTGATCATGAGGGCTTACGAAGATGGCCTGGCCTGGACGACGCTGACGGAAAATCTGGAGTTTTTGGACAAGGCTTCGCAAGCCTGCGATACTGAGCAAGTACTTGCTTTGTTGGCTTTGCTGGTAAAGGAGTACAATCCCCCCCCCCGCAACCTGTATAGCCTGGAGACATAGGTAACAGGTGTTCGGAGACATGGGTGACGCCTGTTGCATTCATGTCATGTCATGCGCAAGTCGATTTCACCGATCTCGAAGCGGCTGAACCAGACCTGATAGCACCCGTCCTGTTCCGTGGGGCGCAAGGCTACTCGTTGGCCGATGAACGCTTTACCAATCTTGTGGCGACGCCCGGTGACCTCGATATGCGCGGATTTGCTGACCTTGTACACCTTGTCCGTCGCCAGATACTCCACTTCGGGCAAAGTCTCCGGATAAGTCACTTCGCTCGCATGATAGCGTTGCAGCGGCACTTGCATCCCCAAGGCCTGGTGCGGACGCTGGGCATTATACTGTTGTCGATAGTGGTCAAAAACGTCTTGCGCCTGCGTGTTGTCTGCGAAGCGGCGATGCTGCAACAACTCCACCTTCAACGTGCGGTGAAAACGCTCGTCCTTGCCTTGGGTCTGCGGGTGATAGGGGCGCGAATGACTGACGCCAATACCCAATTGCATCAGCCAGACGGTCAAGGCCGTGTAGCCTAATCCATCGCTATCGCCGCCCCAAGGCGAACCGTTGTCCATGGTCATGCGGCGCGGCAAGCCGTAGCGGCGAAAGGTGTCGATCAGGCGCGATTTGACGGTGTCGCCGCGTTGATCATCACAAGCGGCAAGGCATAGGTTGAAACGCGAATGATCGTCTAGTGTAATGCTGCATTCTTAATAAATCTTAACAAGTCATATCCGTTACAATGATCTGTAGATGGAGAACGGAGGGTGACATGCGGGTTGCGCCGAAGATTATCTTGACGGCTGA
>JAITML010000042.1 GCA_031277395.1 Methylobacillus sp.
GAAACAGCGACAGCGCGATTGCTCCCACCGTATCCAGCACGCGCGGCGACAGTTTCAGCCAACCGAAACGATCATCGACATTGCGAATCACCGCCGCCGCGAGCATCGCGCCGATATAAGCCGGCATCGTCAGGCCGGTGTGTTCAATCAGCAGGCTGATCCCGTGTCCGGCCCACATCGCAGCAAGCAGCGCGATGAGATTTTTCAACATCGGAAACACTTCGTCATCATCGTCGCTCGAAACGCCCGCCTGCGGCGTCGGCAGTGCCGCCTCGTCCATGATGTGCTCGGCCGCCACTTGCGCGCGCATGTCGCCTTCGCCGTGCAGGTTATTGCGGTGTATCAGCCAGGTCGATATCGGGCCGCCGGCCAGCGCGCCGCTGACGATGCCTGCCATGCCCATCGCCACTGCAATCGATGCCGCGCCCGTTACGCCCACCTGCTCGAACAGCGGCGCGAACGCGAGTCCGGTTGCGGGGCCGCCGGTCAACGTCACTGACCCGGCGAGTAATCCGAATGGCAACGGCAACCCCAGCGCCAGTGCGAGCAATACGCCCAGCACGTTTTGCAATACGGCAAAGCCCACGCACAGCAGCAGGAATTTCATCACCAGCGGGCCGCCCACGCGCAACAGCGAAAGACTCGCGGCAAAGCCTATCGTGGTGAAGAACGCGATCATGAGCGGCTCTTGCAGCGTGGTATCGAATACGAACAACTGCACGTCATGCGAGTATGCTATCCATGCGGCCAGCGATACCAGCAGTCCACCGATGACTGCCGCCGGGATGTTCACCCGCCCCAGCACCGGAATCCAGCGCCGCAGCCCGTGACCCAGCAGCAGCACAAGGCCGCCGAAGGCCAGCGTATGAATCAGATCGAGTTTCAGCATAGCCCGTCCATCTTGCCATTCCAAAAATTCAAAACAGGATAACTCAAGAAAGCAAGTCATCGCGTATTTGGATGGACTGCCTTGGGAAAGTTTAGCAAGCAAGTAGGATAGGTATCGCCTTCGGCTCCACCCATCCTACTTGCTTTATTTTGTGAGCTTTCCGATCTCGGAAGTCCGCCAGCCTAACGAGTATGAGTTGAGTAGCGCGCGTCACCGGATCCGCTTGAACGCGGGGCTCAGCCTCACACAGCAGGAAGTGGCTTGCTTAACGAAGAAGTCATGGCTGAAACCGATATTACTTGCAAGAAAGGAGCCTCCAATCCCTGTCATCTCGCTCAGCAGTCACTCGACGAAGAACCAACTCGGAGGGGCTTATGCTGATAATGAGAAAGGCAAGCGGCGTTCCACTTACGTTCACGTCATGCCCAACCACTAATCCATCTTCAAATGTGAGGATATTGTCCTTGACGGAGAGCTTGTGATCGTCGAAGAAATCACCGGAATACCGATCGTTCTGGATGAGAAATTCAACCGCAGGATCGCTGCACTTCGACCACCAGGCTCCCTGCACATCCGATAGGGAATAGTGCCGCGAAGAATCAGCAGCGCAACCGGCGACATTGATCGAAAACAATGCGGCCGAAACAATGAAAACTGCAAACTTTTTCACATTTGATCCTTTACTGCTGGTAGCTGGGGATAGTTCACCTGTTGATTCGGGTATATCTATTCTGCCCGGTCGGCGCGAATCGGTCCATGATTCTTGCATTTGTCATGCTTGATTTCCCGGAACTTCGCGCCATCAAAAACATAAAGTATCGGCGGGCCATCGGCTGTGCAATACGGCGCGTCAAACAAAATAAGCAGCCGGCTTGTTCTCTCCGAATGAAAGTAGGCATTATAGGGCACCTTGAAAATACGCCCCGTATTCCACTCAATCACGAAAGTAACCCTGCATCCTGTTCCGCAGCCAATACTGTCCACCGCGAAATAATGACCGGCAAAATTGGGTTCCGTAGCCTCATTCCAGGCCCGACCGAGGTTGGTTTTATATCTCAACGCTTCCCGGTTTCCCTTTAACTGTAGTGGCGCTTTTTTCCCAACAGGCGCAGGCTTGACAGGGTATGCGCGTAGTTGTTCATCGTAAAATGGGGTCAAAATTTCATTTTGGACAACGTATTCATAGTTGCTCAAATCCTCAATTCCGCCTGTCGCTTGCCCGCCATATGATCCGTACTCACGGGCAGCATTCACCATGTCAGCCAATGCTTTCTTCAATACGGGTATGGCTTCGGGTTGCTTGACGGCTTCCATGAAACCTTCTGACCCGGGGCCAACAATGTTCCCATTGGGCATCCGCGAACCACTCGTATAAGTGCCTGCCAAAACTTCCTCAAATGTCCATTGATTCGGCACCATTGTGTAGTTGGCATACCGTTTGGTACGAAGCTCTGTGAGGGGCAAAACAAGGGCATCTGTGAGTGCATCCATCACTGGTTTTACGGAGTGATCTCCTTGTGCAACCGCGCCCGCGAAGAAGCACACCGCAATATTTTCCGTGGGACTGCATATGACTGTTCCATCCGGGTTTTGGGTATGTGCATGGGCCGTTAACATACTGCCACAGGCAGCAGCAATGAAAACGCATTTGTGCAGGATTTTTAGCATTCGCTATTTCTTTGTGTGATATGGCTACGCCTAACGGCCAAATTAACCGTCCGAGTTGAACAATGTTAGACCACCGATTAGTGTGGAGTTATAACTGGTCTTTTTCCTGTATCACGCAATATAGCTTTGCAACCATTCCAATTGGTGGCGACAAGGTTTTCATAGAATTCTTTCTTGAAACGATCAAAGTCCTTCGATTTTTGGATTTCTTCATACCTTGGGTCGTTGGTAATAATATTATTATCCATCAATACCTTGCTTTTAAATTCTGGAGATAACTCCGTACACCTTTGATACTCTGCTATGCTGCAAGCTGTGAGTTCGACTGCTGACCGATCTTGCATATCGTTAGGAAAACACTGACCAAAGACTTCTGAGCTGAAGATCAAAAAATACAGTGACAACAATGATGGATGGATTGAACGCATAGATATATCCCAATATGCCTAACTACAAATTAGACGACAAATTCTAACGGCAGTAGCGTCACCTGATTCGCCAGTACTGTCAAAGGAGATAGATTACTTTATCACTTGGGCAAACCCAAAATTTCCCGGATGAAAAGCAATTTTTGTAACTCCCCAAAAAATCTCCAACCAGGCAACTTCTGACGCAAGAGCAGGCGTCGCCATTATAATTCCGGTTTTAGCCATCTTCCGGAACACTTGAATCATGTTGAATGCCTATCGTGACCACGTGGCCGAGCGCGCCGCGCTGGGGCTGCCTCCGCTTCCTCTTTCTGCCGGGCAGGTTGCCGCGTTGGTTGATTTGCTCAAGCAGCCGCCTGCGGGTGAGGAAACGACGCTGCTTGATCTGCTGGAAAACCGGGTTCCCGCAGGTGTGGATCAGGCGGCTTATGTGAAGGCCGCGTTTTTATCCGATGTGGCGCAGGGCAAGGCGATTTCTCCGTTGCTGCCGCCGGTGCGGGCGGTGCAATTGCTCGGCACCATGCTGGGTGGTTATAACGTGCAGGCGCTGGTCGCGCTGCTGGATACGCCGCTGGGCGCGGAAGCTGCCGCTGCCTTGTCGCGCACCACGCTGATATTCGACGCCTTCCATGACATGCGGGAAAAAATGCAGGCGGGCAATACGCATGCAAAACGCCTCATCGAATCCTGGGCGGCGGGCGAGTGGTTCACGGCGCACTCTGCGTTGCCGGAACAGATACATGCCGTAGTGTTCCGGGTACCGGGCGAAACCAATACCGATGATCTTTCTCCGGCGCAGGAAGCCTGGTCGCGTCCAGATATTCCGCTGCACGCCAAGGCCATGCTGACCGCGAGAATGCCGGACGGTCTTGCCACAATTGCTGAACTCAAGCAAAAGGGTTTGCCGCTCGCCTATGTCGGCGACATAGTTGGCACCGGTTCCTCGCGCAAATCCGCGATTAACTCGGTGCAGTGGCACATGGGCGAGGATATCCCCTGCATACCCAACAAGCGCACCGGCGGCATCGTGCTCGGTGGCAAGATCGCGCCCATCTTTTTCAATACCGCCGAGGATTCCGGCGCGCTGCCGATTCAGTGCGATGTGAGCCGGCTCGATACCGGCGACGTGATCGTGATTCATCCATACGACGGCAAAATTACCGATGAGGCAGGCGCGGTCATCAGCACTTTTGAACTTGCGCCGCTCACGCTGCCGGATGAAGTGCGCGCGGGCGGACGCATTCCACTCATTATCGGTCGTGGCCTTACCGCCAAGGCGCGCGAGGCGCTTGGGCTGCCGCCGTCCGATCTGTTCATCAAGCCGGTCGCGCCCAAGGATACGGGCAAGGGCTACACGCTCGCGCAGAAAATGGTGGGGAGAGCTTGCGGGGTCGAGGGTGTGCGCCCCGGCACTTATTGCGAGCCAGCGATTGCCACCGTCGGTTCGCAGGACACCACGGGCGCAATGACGCGCGATGAGTTGAAGGAACTGGCTTGTCTCGGCTTCTCCGCTGATCTCGTCATGCAGAGTTTTTGCCATACCGCGGCCTATCCCAAGCCGGTGGATATCAAGTTGCAGCACGAACTTCCCGAATTCATGTCGAGTCGTGGCGGCGTGAGCTTGCGTCCCGGCGACGGCGTAATCCATTCCTGGCTTAATCGCATGATATTGCCCGATATGGTCGGTACCGGCGGCGATTCGCATACCCGTTTCCCGATCGGCATTTCGTTCCCCGCCGGTTCCGGCCTCGTTGCTTTTGCCGCCGCGATGGGCGCGATGCCGCTCGACATGCCGGAATCCGTGCTGGTGCGTTTCAAGGGCGAGATGCAGCCGGGGATTACGCTGCGCGATCTGGTCAATGCGATTCCCTACGCGGCGATTCAGCAGGGCGAACTGACGGTCGGCAAGCAGGGGAAAAAGAATATTTTCAATGGCCGTATTCTCGAAATCGAAGGTTTGCCCAAGCTCAAGGTGGAACAGGCGTTTGAATTCGCCGACGCTTCCGCCGAGCGTTCCGCCAACGGTTGTACGGTGCGTCTCGACAAGGAGCCGGTGATCGAATTTCTGCAATCCAACATCGTGCTTATGGAGAGCATGATCACCGACGGCTATCAGGATGCACGTACCTTGCGCCGTCGCATAGATGCGATGAAAGCGTGGCTCGCCAAACCTGAATTGCTGGAGCCGGATGTCGATGCCGAATACGCGTATGTACTCGAAATCGACCTCAATGAAATCAGGGAGCCCTTGCTCGCCTGCCCGAATGATCCCGACGATATCAAGCCGCTGTCCGCCGTGGTTGGCGACAAGATAGACGAAGTATTCATCGGCTCGTGCATGACCAACATCGGCCATTATCGCGCCGCCGCGAGAGTGCTGGACGATGCGGGCATCATCCCGACGCGGCTGTGGATCGCACCGCCGACGCGCATGGACGAAGCGCAATTGCGCGAGGAGGGCGCTTACGCCGTCTTCGGTCGTGCCGGCGCGCGTACCGAAGTGCCGGGCTGCTCGCTGTGCATGGGCAATCAGGCGCGCGTGGCTGATCGCGCCACGGTGTTTTCCACCTCCACCCGCAACTTCGACAACCGCATGGGCAAGGAGGCGCGTGTCTATCTCGGCTCCGCCGAACTCGCGGCGGTCTGCGCGCGTCTCGGGCGCATCCCCTCGCCGGAAGAATATCTCGCGCTGGTGGGCGACAAGCTGGGCAGAAACGCGGATGACATTTACCGCTATCTCAACTTCGACCGCATGTCGGAATATGTGAAAAAAGTGATTCCGGTGGTGGAAGTGGCGGGATAGCCGCACATGCCTTTTTGAGAAATTAAACGTTGCCGTTGAAATCCATGACCGCCGAAAATTCCGGTGATTCCCAACCCGCCCGCCGTGCCATCCTGAAGAACTGGAAAATCATGGTGCCGCTGCTTGTGGCGCTGCTTGTTCTTATCTGGCTGGGTTTTTATTTTGGTGTGGACAAGCACGTCATTGTCGGCGGAGCGGTGGTGTATGGATTGGCATCCAGTTTGTTCGCGTGGATCGTGAGCGTGTTGGGCCTGATTCCGGTAGTCGGGCCGTTGCTCGTCAAAGTGCTGGCGATTCCGCTGATCTGGGTAATCAATGCGGTGGGTTATTTGTTGTCGTTCATCGCGATCAGGCGCGGTTATTCCAAGGATGTGCTCGCCTATCGCGGGCTGACGATTTCATTGCTGATCGGCATCGTGATCGGCTTCATACTCGGGCGACTGCTCTGATGCTGAGTTACCGTCACGCCTTCCACGCCGGGAATCATGCCGATGTGCTCAAGCACGCGGTGCTGACTTTCATGCTGGATTATTACAACCAGAAGGACAAACCATACTGGTTTATCGACACCCACGCGGGCGCGGGTTGCTATCAACTTGGCACCGGCTTCGCCGCGAAAAATGCAGAACACGAAACCGGCATCGACAAACTGCAAATGCGCGACGATTTGCCAGAGATGTTGCGCCGTTATGTGACGCTCGCGCGGGAAGATGAGCAGCGTTATCCTGGCTCGCCGTTAATCGCGTGGAAACTCATGCGGCCGCAGGACAAGCTGCGTTTGTTTGAGTTGCATCCGACCGATGTGAGTTTGCTGCGCGATATGTTTGAGCACGGCAGGCGTCGCGTGCAGATTGAGCAGACCGATGGTTTCGCCGGATTGAAGGCGCTGCTCCCGCCGTCCACGCGCCGCGCGATCATTCTCATTGATCCGCCTTACGAAGTAAAAGACGATTACCGCCACGTCATCACGGCGCTCAAGGGCGCGCTGCAACGTTTCGCCACCGGTACTTACGCGCTGTGGTATCCCAAACTGCAACGTCCTGAAATTCACATGATGCTGGAAAATCTGAAAAAACTTGCGCGCGAAGATTGGCTGAATGTCGCACTCGATGTTCACGCGCCCAACCTCGACGGTTACGGCATGTACGGCAGTGGATTGTTCATCCTCAATCCGCCATGGACACTGCATGAAGAATTGCAAACCGTCATGCCGTGGCTCACACGCACCCTCGGGAATGAGGATGCGACATATACGCTGGAATCAGGAAGCTCCTGATCAAACCGGAAGCCGCATCTAGCGTTTGGTCGCGATCTTGTACACCGCGCTGCGTTCGCGTTTGCCAACGGCAATGACGATCACAAGAAGTGCGCCATCGCGGACTTCATACACGAGCCGGTAGCCGACACTGCGCAGTTTGATTTTGTAGCGGTCTTTATGGCCGCTTAGTTTGGCGGAAGGGACGCGCGGATTTTCCAATCGTTCGGCAAGCTTTGCCTTGAATTGCTCGCGGGTTCCATTGTCCAGTTTGTTCCACTCTTTTAGCGCCTCTTCCAGAAAACCAAGTTTAAAGCTCATCCAGCTTGACCTCGATGACAGGCTGCTCCTTGCGGGCATCTGCAATGGCGTTCAACTCCATGTCTTCGAGTTTTTCCATGAGCGCCTCATAGGCTTTTGCCGGGACGCAATAAAAGGCCGGTGCATTCCGGTTGAGGATGGCGACTGGCGCTCCCTCTCCGGCGGCAACCGTTCCCATGGGGTTTTTTTTCAGTTCGGAAACGCTGGCGGTGGTTTCCGCCAAAACCAAGTTTGCCATGATGGCTCCAAGAGTGCTTTTTAAAGTACTGACAATAGTACCTTAAGGAGGTCTTTTTATCAAGCTGTTCGATTGCTGATTTCTTAGCCTTCACCCTTCAATACCATCTCGCCATACTCTTCCATCGTGATGATGCCGCCCAGTTCGGTGGCGAGGTCTTTGTCGCGCTCGGGCAGCGCGTCCTGCATGGCGTCAATTCGTTTCCATTGCGCCTGACGTATGGGGCAATCCGCCTTGGGAGCATAAGGCGAGGTGGCGACGCGTTGGTAGCGGTGGATGTAACGCGGACAGTTGATAAAGATTTCGGCGAGGGTGACGCGCACTATCAATTCGGCTCCCGGAAACTCCCGCAGCAGCGGATCATCGCGGCTCACGCGAGCATCTCCGTGGACGCGTACGCGATGCGGCGTTTCAAAGTCGATGAACAACATGCCGACTTTGCCGTTGAGCGCGATATTGCCCATCGAGAGATACATGCCGTTGCCATCGAGACTGGCAAATGCCAGTGTTTTGTTATCGACGATCTTGACGCAACCGACATCTCCGCCCTTATGAGAGCAGGTCGGATAACCGCGATGGTCGATGGTGGTCAGAAAGAAAAAATCCCGGCGCTCAATAAAAGCGCGATGCTCATCCGGAATCTCCGGCAACACGATCATCTCGCTCACGCGATTCGCCATTTTTTCCGTATCAAATTCCTGCTGCAATGCGCGGTGCTGCTTGCCGTAGAACTCACTCATAACTGTATCTCCTGATAAATACCTGAACCAAAAGATTGTAACAAGATCATCAAAATGCCAAATATTTTTATTTTTGACATCTTCACTTTCACAATGAGCGATAAGGGACTAGAATCACCATTGGAAATTTAGGATAAGAGGATTTGAATTAAAGTAATACGAAAAGCAAGTTGTAAAAATCGAAAAATGAGAGGGGAGTACAAATGATGACGCTGGCTTTTGTAATGCTGGTTATTACCATCTTCGTCGGACTGTTGGGGTTGGAAGGTTCGGCTGATGATCGTCTGATACGCTCGACCGGGTTATGGGCTTGGCTGACTACCGGCAACTGGTCGGCCAAGTTGGGCGCCGGGTTGATTATTCTTGGGGTTGGCGCACTGCTGCGCTATCTGCTCATCAATATAGATTTTCCCAGTGAGTTGAAACTGGGAAGCGGCTTGGTGATAAGCGTGCTGCTGACTTTTTCCGCGCTGGCGTTGCGTACCCGGCCTGAGCGGCGTGGTCTGCGGCTGGCACTGGCTGGCGCAGCGGGTGGTGTGGCTTACCTCACGGCCTATAGCGCATATGCGCTATTTGGCTATGTGCCGCAATCGACTGCGCTCTCGCTGCTGGTGCTGGTGGCGGTGATGGTAGGTGTGATTGCGGTGCGCGAGCGAGCACAGTCGATGGCGGTGCTGGCGATGATGGGCGGCTTCATCGCTCCTTATTTTGCGCTGGGTGAAGCAGGGCCGCTGGTGCTCAACGGGTATTATCTGCTGTTGAGTTTGCTGGTGCTGGCAATGGTGACTGTGCGTAGCTGGCGCGCGCTGATTCATCTGAGCTTCCTGTTCACGCTGGCAGCAACATTATTCTTCGGTTGGTCAAAAAATTATTATGCGCCGCAGCATTATCACGTGATGCTGCCCATGTTGCTGGCGCTCGCGGGAGTGCACTTGGCCATGCCATTGCTGGAAGGGCTGCGCGGCAACCGCCGTGCAGCATGGTTACAGCGTGCCGATGAAGGCTATGCTTGGGCGCTGCCACTGGCGGCGCTGGCATTGGTGTTCAAGCTGGCTCCAAATGATGGTGGTGGATCGCTGGCGATAGCTATCGCGTTATTGGCTGGCGTGTGGCTGCTGGGTGCAGCACTGGCGCGAGCCATGAACCAGTCACCTGTGCGCTACCTATGGCTTGCCGGCGCGATGTTGTTGCTGGCTGCCGCAATGTATCTGCGCGATCTGCCTTGGGTGCTGCTGAGCATGCTGATTGCCTGCGCTCTATACGCCAGCGCGCCACGCTTGGGCTTGCAGACTGCGCAGCAAGGTTGGCTAGGGCTGGCAATTCTGGTACTGACCTTGGCGCATATTGCCGAGAGTGCTTTCGGGTTGGCAGCATCGCGCATTACATGGCAGGGATACGTCGAGAGCTTCGTTTTGTCTGGTGCGCTGCTGGGAACCGCTTGGGTGACGCGGCGGCATGATAACGGAATGTCCCAAGTCATGGGCTGGGCCGGTGGCTTATGGGGTGCATTGACACTAATCCGTTTGCTGATGGATTTGCATCTGGATAACTGGCCCATCATTCTGTTCGTTACCGGCTTGATCGTCAGCGGCGTATTGTTCCTGCTACGCCGTTTCACCCCGCATCTGATTGTGCCAGCAACGCTGGCGGTTTGGCTTACCGTCAGTGGACAAAGTGCTGCCACCGAAACGGCGCTACCGTGGACAGCGCTGGCCGCCTTGGGTGCGTTGCTTGCTATGGCTTCACTGGTGCAGACGACGCTGCGCCACCCGGATGAAGATTCCCGTGGCGTAATAGCTGGCGTAGTGATGGTGCTATTGCCGCTGGCTCTGTGGCCGTGGGCATGGGTGACCGGGCAGCAGATGGGTTGGAAAGGTATGCCCTTCGGCCTGACGGTTTTGATGACTGGTGTGTTGATCAGCGCGGTGCTGGCGCGGCGGCAGTTGGCGCACGACGGTCACTGGCAGCGGAGCTTGGCTCCGACGGTGTTCTATTTGGTGGTGGCACTGCTGGCCATGCGCCTGATCACATATGTCGAGCGTGACGTGTGGAGTGTGATATTCGAGTTGCTTGCCCTCGCTTATGTGGCTCTGCGTGCGTATTGGGCTACGCAAGACGAGCCGGAAAGCGCCCAAGCACGGCGCTATCTGCTCATCGGCACTTTGACAGTATTTTTGTTTTTACAGGCGCAAGCATTGCGCCTCTGGGGGCCGGACAATTATCTGCTGACCGTGATGGATTTACAGCGGATGGCTCCCATGCTGTTGTCCTTGGTATGGGTCGCTGCTGGTACATTGCTGACTATTGGTGGGCATCGCTTGCGGGAGAGGCTGATGTGGTCAACCGGCGCCTGTCTGCTATTGCTGGCCGCCGGAAAAATTGTGTTGTTGGACTTGGGCTCTTCGCTCGGCTCTCTGCCCAACATCCTGGCGATCATTGCAGCGGGTTGCTTGTTCCTTGCCGTAAGCTGGTGGGCGCCATTCCCGCCAGCGCGTCCCGCTCGAAAGCCTGCGTCTAAACCCGAGCGGGCAACTTCGCACACCAGTTCGGCGACGAGTACTCCAGCGCATCCGCAAGCTACAGCAGCGATGACGGCGAAGACTTCATCCGTACCGGCAACCGCTACTCCGGTAACCAGGCAACCTTATGCCAAGCCTTCATCGTCGTACGATCAGTTCAAAAGCGATCTGAAGGTTCTGCTGATTGGGGCGGTTCTGGTCGGAGGGCTGCTGATGATATTGGTGGGCTATCTAAATTTTCAGAAATCGAAGTATATGCGCTCAGCACAACCACAGCCGAAGGTTGCGCAGGATGCGGAACTGCCAGAAATGGCATCTCAGGAAAAGCAGCGTATTCTGGAGCAGCATCAGTACGCCACAAGGCCACCAGCCGATGTAACTGCTCAGAAAGCCGGAGTAGCCCAAATGGAGCAATCCGCACCAGAGTTGACAATTTCCAGCTCGGACGTATGTGCGTTTTCAGGTGTGAAATTCCCGAACAATATGCTTGTCTATGCGGCAGGTAGTTACTCGGGAAAGACGCTGGATTTCCAGATTGATCAAAGTGGGCACGTAGCAACTCAATTTGATATTGCCGTGAACAGTCCTACCCGGCCAGTTGCTCTCATGTTGGGATCCTATGAGCCAGCCATCTGGAATATCAGTTGGACAGAGGGTACCCGAATCGCTGCGGTACTTGTTTCGGGATACCATAAACAAGAGGTCGCAGGCCTTCAGAGTTCTGTTCCGGTTTTGAATAGTAGTTATGATAATGGTGGTGCTTGCGGTTATTTTTATGTCGATGGCGAACAAAACAGTGCGCTTAATTTGATGGCACAACAGTTTTTTGGCAAGCCGGTTGATCACACTTTTACTAGTATCAGCCCTGGAAACATTGTCGTCGGAGAGCCATTCAAGACCGTAACCCAACTGGTAACTTCTACAGCTGTATCACCGGCGAGCTTCAGTGACAAGAGTGCCCCTCGGGCAGGAAAAGTCGGGCTTGATGATGCAGTTGCCAAGGGCGTGCTTCGCCCGGCAACTGCCACAGATATAGATGCCTGGGTAGCCGCTGTCGCTGCTAAATCATCGGCGCCTGCTACCCCTCAGGCTCGACCGAAAATCCTTGTGAAGGCTTATGTTGTTCTCAAGGAATTTACCTATCCGGCTGGATTATATGGTGCGAATTCTGCTGCATTTTTTATCCCTGTTGGTGTCCCTTCGCCCAAGGGTAATCCGGGGCATTCTACGGTTTACTACTTCAACTCGCTCCAATGCCAAGGGCCTTTATGTGGCATTCGTTAGTTTCTGTACCAAACTCCTGTTATATGCGGCGCTACATTATTGGCATGGGGAAAATATCATGAAAGCGGTCTTGCTTGGCTTGTATGCGATTTTGGTTACGGGCGCGGCTCAGGCTCAAACTATTGCTGGCCCGGTGCTCAAGCCCGGACTGTGGGAAATGAATATCATCAAGATGGAAAAGGATGGTAAGGATATACGTAAGGATATGCTGGCAGAGGGTAAGGCTGAAGTGGAGCAGGAATTGGCTAAAATGCCACCCGAACAGCGCAAGAAAATAGAAGACAGCATAGCCCAAGGCAGGCTCGATCTGACAGGGCGGAACCAGTGCTGGGGCCCGGAGTCAGGCAAGAATTATTTTTCACAGACCGTTTTTTCCATGTCACAGCTACCGGAGTGTACGCAGCCCAAGATAGTTGATCGCAGTGGCGACCGTACCACTTATGAGATGTCGTGCAAGAACAAGACTGGCACGTTGAAGTCTCAGGTTATAGCCACCGACGATCTGGTTACTACCAAGATGGAAACAGTCAACATTATGGGAAAAGACGGAGCCCAGCATACCTTCGTTTCGGAATTGCAATTGAAAAGTTTGACTGCGGAGGCCTCAAGACGCAAGAGCAGATAATGCAGGAGATACAGGATGCGGTGAAGGAGGAGATGGTTCGGAAGGAAGCCCAAGGAAATAAAAAGTAAGTCGTTTCTCCGGCGATCTACACATCTGCAGTTCTCACGCTCACTATTTTTGACCATGAAAAAGGCCGGTTCCGCTGCGCGGAAACCGGCCAGTAAATCTTGCGTGTCGCGACTACGCCGTAGCGGATTCGACCTGCACCAGATTGTCCGAGAGGCTGGGCGCGTGTCCCATGTTGACGAACTCGTCGGAGCTGATCACGTTGACCGCGCCGCCGCCACGGTTGCGGCTGCGCCAGTAGCCCAGCGTCGCGACTACCACGCCGGGCTGGGTATCGTCGGTCACGCGCGCGTTGCCGTGAAATTCACCGCGCCCATTGAACACGCGCACAAAATCGCCTTCCTTGACACCGCGCGTGGCGGCGTCGCTCGGGTTAATCAATACAAATTGATCGCCCTGCGCGCGCAGTTTGTGTTCCTCGTTCGCATACTGCGAGTTGAGGAAGGCATGGCTCTTGGGCGTGATGATGTTGAGCGGATAGCGTTTCGCGAGTTCGGGGTTGGTCTCCGGCCGTTCGCGGCAAGGCACATAGCTCGGCAGCGGATCCACTGGCTCGCCACCCTGAAAGGCTTCGTAGCACTGGCGGAACGGCGGGGCGACGAAATTGCCGCCGGCTGCCGCATTTGATTTGAATTCCAGCTTGCCGGACGGCGTGGGGAAGTTGCCCTCCTTGTGCGGCGCGCGCGTGTCGGGTTCGCCTACCTTGAGATGCACGTAGCCGTCGCGCTTGAAATCATCCAGCGTGAAAAAAGAAAGCG
>JAITML010000008.1 GCA_031277395.1 Methylobacillus sp.
GCGCACGGTTTCGGGCGCCAACTTGGGCGGCAGATGCGTGCCGGGTTCGAGCTTCAATTCCAGCATGGACGACGGCGGGCGATACGGCATGCCGTCCTTGGGCAGCTTCAACAATTTCTCGCTGAAGCAGGCTTCGTCGCCAACGTAATCTTCTTCCACCACCACGTAATCCATCGCGTGACCGTGCGTGGTCGCCGGGTGGCCGAGCGCCATCATCTGCAACGGCGCCACGCGCAGGTTGGCGAGTATCATGGTGATCGGGAACATGCCCACGCTGGGCATGTAGCACGCCTGCGCGTTGCGCGCCTCGCTCACTTCGCGCACATGGGCAACGTGCTCCCAAATGTCGTTGCCTTCCAGCGCGATGAACTCATGGAACAACTCCTGCCCCACGTCATCAACCCGACTGTTATAGCCCATGCCGATCAGGTGAAACTTGTCGCGCATCGCCACCATGGTCTGCGAGTGCGTGCGATAGATCGAGTGATTCTTCGAGAACCATTCCAGCACTACGAGCAGCACCGGTTTGCCCTGCGTGACCGGATCACTGCCCGCAACCGGCGCTTGCGCCTTGCGCGTCACGTCAAACAGACCGAGGCTGGCGAGCTTGCGGCGGATGATCGCGTTGATCGGTTTTTTGAGGTCGTGTTTGGAAGGAATATCCGCGTAGCTGCAATGCATGTAAGCGTCGTGCAGCACGCCGGAAGGAATCTGATCCCAGTCCACCTGATCGAGTTTGTCCGGTATCCAGCGCAACAGCATTTCGCGTTTTTGGTGCGCGGAAGGCGATGCCACCAATCGCGTTGAAAGCAGCGACACCGCCAGATTGGCTGCCGCGACTTTATTGGCCGCCCAGAACACATCCCAATCCAGACGCATTTCCGAATCGCCCAGATAGAACAACTGAAATTTGCGCAGATCGCCGCCACGTATCGCCAGCGTGTTTTTCGCGGCAGGGTCGGTGCCGAAGGAACGCAAAATATGATCGGCGTTGCGCATCGGCGTCACCGCGAACAGCGACGACAGCCAGCGCTGAAAATGCGCGAGCTTGCCGACACCAAAATCGGAAACGGTGAATTCGGGATCAGTGACCAACGTCGTAATCGCCGACGCCAGCCGCGTGGTCAGGTGCTCGTCCATGATGTCCAGCGCCTGTTCGGACTGCGCCCAGTCGTCTACGCCTGTCATCACGCCGTAATTCTGGTCGATGCGCTCCAGCAACGCCACCAGCTCACGCCCCGCCGTTTCGCGGTCACGCCGGTAGCAGTGATATTCAAATTCGTTGATCTGAAATAATTTCTTTTCGCTCATAACATAATGGTCTCTCGATTGGCAGCAATGTTCAGGCGATTATTGTTTGTCTGGCGCCATGTTTCCTACCTGGCGCCCCAGGGATTCCATGAGTTCCATGATACGGTGAACCAGTATTGCACCGAGTCATCCTCGGGTTTGATCCAGGATTTGTCGCCGAAAAGCTTGGAGGCCGACAGCGTCAGCGTCGCGCCTATGGGCGTGAGCCAAGCCACTTCAAGACCGTAGCTCGCCAGTTGGCGCGAGTTGCTGACCTTGACATCGGGGGGATAGCTCGATTCCCAACCCGTCCATGTGTCGTGGTTGGCAACACCGTAGGCATAATCAATGATGGGGCCGATCTGCATCTGATGTCCCTCGGCGATCGAGAAGCGCTTGTACAGCCCGGCGCCGAGCAGCACACCGTCATTGAGCATGGGTTCGTCCGCGCGGTAGCCGCGCACGGCATACGGGCCGCCGACGCCAAGTTGTTCGCTGCCGTCCAGATTCTTGTTGGCATACTGGCCGGTGCCGTGCGCGGTGACGAAGAAATCCCCGCTCTGATTGAGCGCCCAACTGGCAAAGCCGGAGGCTGAAAGTTTGCCGTAGTTGCCGGCGCGATCCGGGCCGAATTCATCAAGCGGATCATCGTTGCTTTGCTTGCCGTAGGTGAGCGAAATCTGGCCAGACCATTGATCGGTGCGCATCTGCTGCGCGCGGTCGCCATTGTTGGCTGAGAGCGAAGCCTTGACCGCATCCAGCGTCGCAGTGGTCGAAAAACCAAAATCGCGATAATCCACCTTGGATTTGCTGTGCAGATACGAGAGGCTGCCCCAGAGATTGGCATCCAGTCCACGCGTGAACGGATAGGCCAGTCCCAACATGCCGGTGTTGGACGTACCCGAAAACGACAAGCCATTTTCGGTAACCGTGTACTCCTGCCGGGTAAAGCCGCCGGTGAGACGCAAGCCGTCAGCGAGTATGGGGATGCCGCCCGAAAGCGCGCCGGTCCACATGCCCTTGGTGCTGCGGGTGATGCTG
Source organism: Methylobacillus sp. (assembly GCA_031277395.1). Lineage (GTDB taxonomy): Bacteria > Pseudomonadota > Gammaproteobacteria > Burkholderiales > Methylophilaceae > MM2. The sequence goes on from JAITML010000008.1 coordinate 2,332, forward strand.
ACGGCATAATCTTCGCCCAGTCCGAAATAGTTGTTCGCTGAAGCCGATACTGTGCCGCGCGTGCGTCCGGTGGTTTGAATGCCGCTGTTATCCACCGATGCGCCGATGGAAAAAGGATCGCCTTTTTCCGCAATGCTGAAAGTCGTTTTCACATCGCCCACGCCTTTACCGGGGCCGAATTGCGGCGCGCCGCCGAGCGCGACACCGGGCAAATCCTGCAAAAGCTGGGTGGCGCGTTCAAAACGCTTGGTATCAAACAAACAGGCGCCGTTATTGAGCTCCTCCGGCGCCTGACCGCACAGCGCCTTGGCGATCATCTTCTCGACACGCGATTGATTCATGCGGGATTTGTTCTGCACCTCGATCTCGCTGATGCGTCCCGGAAAAACCGTGAATACCGATTGGCCGGTTTTGGCGCTCGCATCCCAGTCTTCCTGCGTCATCAACACCTGACCCACCGCAAAACCGCCTTTGTGCAGCGCCGCCGTCAATTTCTCCGACCATTGATTGACCTCATCCAGCGTGCGCGGCGGCACGCCATCGTGCAGCGCGTCACTCAACGCCGCCAGCACATCTTTCTCCTGCGGACTTCCGGCCGGAACAATCTTGACTACCACTGACGACGATGCGCCTGCCCTCGCTTCCCCCGCCAGCGCCGGAGAGCCGGACATGAACAGCGCCACCAGCAAGGTCGCGGATGCAAATCTGCACAGTGCGATTTTGGAACTTGTCATTTTTGTATCCTGTTTTAATCCTCGCAAAGAGGCTTCCAACAAGAGCGCATGGCTCCCTGTCAAACTGAAGCGCCGCAATAGCGGCATTTCATCATAGCACAGGTTTTGTCTTGTTTTTCAGTGCTTTCCACCTCATCCTCCATGTCCGAACAAATGCGCTGCCGCGCGCCATGCATGGTGCGCGGTGCGAGCGAGTTGGCGGGCAGCGTCGATGCGGGCGAAAGCGTCAGCAGCGGTGAGTTTTTCCGGAGCGACAGAGGCAAGCATGGCGGCGCGATGGTCACGCTGCATGATGTCGAGCTCCCGGGAGACGCTTTCCGCTTCGGTGAGCGCGGCCTGGACTTCGGGTGTCGCATCCCAGCCTATGGGCGCGGACTGCGCGCTGAGCACGGCTTCTGCCGTAACGGATTCACCGACGGTTTGCGCCGCATGCATGGCTTGCGCGCACAGCGCGGCAAGACGAAGGTCATAGGGATCGTCGGTCGTTTGTTTCAGCAACTCATCATCCGCGAGCGTTTCCGCAAGACGCGCGACATGATCAAGCGCGTGCAGGGTGCTCGTCATGCGCCGACGCTCGGCTTCGGTTTCGGGAGGCTCCTGCAATTCAGAAAGAAAATCGCGCACCTCTTCCAGTGTCGCCGCAGCAGCCTCTGCTTCCCGCGCCGTAAAATTGTTTCCGCCGGAAAGTTTTGCGGAGACCGAGACAGAAATCGCCGCAAGCACATCGGCCACCACGCGCCGAGCAGCTTCCACCGCGATCACGGGATTGGCCAGCGCGGAGGGATCCAGCACACGCTGCGATGCTGTCTGCTTGAACGGCAGGATGCGTTCGACCACGCGCGTGAACCAGCCCGTCGCGGGCAGCAACACCGCAACGCCAACAACGTTGTACGCCGTGTGGTAAGCGGCAAGCAACGTCATGCCATCAATGGTGGCGCTGACCGTTCGCATGAGCGCCACCACAAACGGAAAGGTCGCAACCGCGATGGAGGCCGCGATGATTTTGAATAGCACATAAGCAACAGCGAGCCGTTTGGCCGTGGTGCTCGCGCCTATGGCCGCCATTGCGGAACTGGTCGCGGTGCCGATGTTCTGCCCGATGATGAGCGCTGCACCCTGCTCCAGACTCACGGCTCCGGCATAGAAGGCCGAAATCGTAACGGCGGTGGATGCGGTCGAAGATTGCATGACCGTCGTCATCACAAGGCCAACGGCAATCAGCTTCAATAACCCGGCAGTGCCCGAAATCCAATCCACACCCACTTCGCCCAGCACCGAAGGAAAATCGGACGGATGCAACATGGTTGCAAGTCCGCTCATGCCTTCCTGCAAGGTTGTCAATCCATAGAGCAACAACGCGAATCCCGCAAGCGCGGCACCCATCGCTGCGACGCGCGGACTGCCCAGCAATTTCGCCATCGTGCCTGCGAAAATCAGCGGCAGCGCGTAAGCCGAAAGTGAAATGCGCACACCGATCAACGCCACCAGCCATGCCGTACCTGTCGTGCCGACATTCGCGCCGAATACGAGGCCGAGACCTTGCGTGAATGTGAGCAACCCGGCGCTCACAAGACCAATGGTCGTCATTGTCACCGCGCTCGAAGATTGCACCAGCAAGGTAATAATCGCGCCCCAGAACGCACCCAAAGTCGGTGTCGCCGCCGCCTTGCCCAGCACCACGCGCAACGCCGACCCCGCCATCGCCTTGAGGCCGTCGGTCATCACTGACATGCCAAGCAAAAACAGTCCAACGCCGCCGAGGATGGAGATGGTAATGGACAGAGTTTCCATGGTAGCGATATATGTGATTTTGATTCGGGGATTCTAACAGCAAATCATCCCCACCCGTCGGCGAATAGCATGCTTTGCATCCCCACAAAGATGAGGTGGGTTTATAATTCATTTTCATGATGCTGATTTATTCCTTCTGACTGAACATGGATCCCAGTCGCCGCCCCATCAAATCGCGTTCCAATCGCGGCATCACTGCGCTGTCCGCGTGGCTTGCCGGAACGCGCGTCACGCCTAATCAGATTTCCTTTGCCAGCGCAATTTTCGCCTGTGCGGGCGCGTGGTCTTTGCTGTATCTCGACAGCATCCTCGCCATGCTGGCAGCCATCGCCTGCATTCAATTGCGGCTGTTGTGCAATGTCATCGACGGACTGGTCGCCGTGGAAGGCGGCAAAAAATCCGTCGTCGGCGCGATTTACAACGAGTTCCCGGATCGTGTCGCGGATAGCGTGCTGTTGATCGCCGCCGGTTACGCCATCGCCATGCCGGTGCTGGGCTGGGCAGCGGCGCTGTTTGCTGCGCTGACGGCGTATGTGCGGGTGTTCGGCGGCTCGGTGGGATTGCCGCAGCGCTTCATCGGGCCGATGGCGAAACAACATCGCATGGCGGTATTGACGCTCGCCTGTGCCGCTACCATCGTCGAAATCCTGTTGCACACTCGCCATGTCAGCCTGCTTGCCGGGCTGATCATTATCACCATCGGCAGTGCACTGACTTGCGTGACACGCACTCGCGCGCTGGTGCGCGATCTCCACGCTGAACAGAAAGAAAAAGATCATGCGTAGATTGCTGCAGAGCTGGTTGCTCGGATTTGTGCGCTTGATCGCCAGCGCACGCGGACGCTACGCGAACACACCGCCCTCCACGCAACAAACAATTTATTTCGCCAATCACGCCAGCCACGCCGACACGCTCGCCATTCTGGCGGCATTGCCGCTGGAGTTGCGCGCGCATGTGCGGCCTGTCGCCGCCCGGGATTATTGGGATGCCACGCCGTTGCGCCGCTTCATAGGCTCGCAGGTGCTGGGCGTGGTGTACGTCACGCGCCAAAGCGCCAAAAGAGAAGACCCGCTGCAGATGATACGCGAAGCATTGACTGAGGGCTGGTCCATCATCGTTTTTCCTGAAGGCACGCGCAGCCTGACCGGCGAAATCGCGCCGTTCAAAAGCGGGCTTTACCGGCTGTCATCCGACTTTCCCGATGTGAAGCTCGTACCGGTGTATCTGTCCGATCTCATCCGCGTGATTCCCAAAGGCCGATGGCTGCCCGTGCCCATCAACTGCCAGGTGTTGTTCGGCGACCCTGTGCCCGGTGCTGCGGGTTGTACCAAAAGCGATTTTCTCACCAGGGCGCGCGACGCCGTGTTGCATCTTCAACATTCAATTACGAACAAGCCCTGACCATGCCATCTATTTTCTGGATAACCATCGCAGGTATTTTCGCCATGCTGATCCTGTTCACGCTGACAGGCATGGCGCTGCGCGCGAAGCTGGGTGCGGACAACACCACGATTATCAACATGAATCAGCGCATCGTGGCATGGTGGGTGATGATCGTGGTCATTACCATCGCGCTCTGGCTCGGTTTGTACGCCACGCTGTTTTTGTTCTTCATGCTGTCGTTCCTCGCGCTGCGCGAATTCATCACACTGACACCGACCAAACCTTCGGATTACTGGCCGCTGGTGCTGGCTTATTACATCGCGCTGCCAGTGCAATACCTGTTACTGGCGATGCACTGGTACGCATTGTTCTCGATCTTTTTGCCCGTGTACGGATTTTCCGCGCTCTCGGCCGCCAGCGCGTTCGCTCACGACACCAACGAATTTCTGGAACGCAATGCAAATATCCAGTGGGCATTGATGGTGTGCATTTACTCGTTAAGCTACGCGCCCGCGCTGATGTTGTTGCCGATACCCGATTATTTCGAAAACAACGGCCCGCTGCTGCTGTTCTTTTTGATCGTGGTGCAATCGAGCGACGTGTTTCAATACGTCTGCGGCAAACTGTGGGGCAAACACAAACTCTCGCCGCTGGTAAGTCCGTCAAAAACATGGGAAGGCTTGATCGGTGGCGGTCTGCTCGCCATCGGCATCGGCACGCTGCTGCACGGGCTCACGCCTTTCAATCTGTGGCAAGCCGCGCTGATGTCCGCCGTCACCGTGGCGGGTGGCGTCATCGGCGGATTGGTGCTCTCCGCCGTCAAGCGCTCGATGGGTGCAAAAGATTGGGGCGTACTGATTTCAGGCCATGGCGGCATACTCGATCGCGTCGATTCCATCTGCTTCGCCGCGCCGATCTTTTTTCATTTGACACGGTATTTTTTTACGGATGCTTGAG
>JAITML010000011.1 GCA_031277395.1 Methylobacillus sp.
ATGGGTGTCTCGACTGCCGCGCGCAAACTGCTGTGCGACATTCTGCGAACAAACTACCCGCTGGTGCTGGACGCCGACGCGCTGAATTTGATCGCGCGCCACGCCGATTTGCGCGACGATCTGATTGTCCGTCGCGCGCCCACCGTCATCACGCCGCACCCCGGCGAAGCCGCGCGCTTGCTCGGCGCTGACATCGCAGATCGCACCGAATCCGCGCTGCAACTCGCGCAGGAACTGCATTGCAGCGTCGTGTTGAAAGGCGCAGGCAGCATTTGCGTCGGACGCGACGGCAAGGCGCGCATCAATCGCACCGGCAACGCCGGCATGAGCGCGCCCGGCATGGGCGACGTGCTGGCGGGCATGATCGGCGCATTCATCGCGCAAGGTTTGGAAGCTGATCAAGCGTTGTTATTGGCCGTGCATCTGCATGGCGCAGCAGGTGACGCACTGGCCGAGCAAGGCGTCAAACCGGCATGACGGCGAGTGAATTGACGGACTGGGCGCGGTGGTTGCTAAATCAATGGCAACGATAGACATCCGCGAAGACGCAGGCGTCCGCACGCTGCATTTCGGCTCCGACTGGATACAAGGCGCGATGCGCATTGCGCGCCCGTGGAATCTGGAACTCGAATACACCAAGGAAATGATGGCCTCGCTGCTGTTGCGCGAAGATTCGCGCTTCCCGCGCAAGGCGCTGTTGATCGGCCTGGGCGCGGCCTCGCTGACCAAGTTTCTGTATCGCCACTTTCCGCAAACTCAACTGACTGTCGTGGAAATCGAACCCGCCGTCGTCCACGCCGCGCGGCAATTTTTCAAACTGCCGGAAGATCCGGCACGATTGAACATCGTCATCGCCGACGGCGTGGACTTCATCGCCAGCAACAACAAAACCTGGGACTTGATTCTGGTTGACGGCTTCGACGCCGACGCCCGCCCCGGCGCACTCGACAGCGAACCCTTCTACCTCGCCGCCCGCGCGCGGCTTGGCCGGCACGGCATTCTCGCGGTGAATTTGCTGGGACGCAGCCGAGGTTACAAAGCCAGCCTGGCACGACTCGCCGATACCTTCGAGGATCGCGTGCTGGCGTTTCCTTCGTGTGACAGCGGGAACGTGATTGCCTTCGCCGCAGGGAGCGAACCGGTGCGGGTTGAACTGCGCGATTTGCGCGATCACGCGCTGGCGTTGAAGGCGCGGACGGGATTGAATTTGTTGCCGACGTTATCGAGGGTGGAGGGGGCGAAGACTTGCCGGAGGGGGGTGTTGGAGATTTAAGCCCCGCAACCGCCGTTGGCAAGATTGAGCACAGCAATATCCAAAATTGTTGAATAGCCGCGCCGGGGATCGCCACACTCAACCCGGCCTGCCGCGCTTACTTGCCCTTGTTTTTCCGCAGAGGAAAACCGCTTCCATGTTTTCGCTCCACGTTTTTGCGTTCTTCAATATCGTCCCGCCAGAGCCATTGGAGGAAGAATATGACAAGGAGAATGATGGCGAACACAAGCCATCCTATTACGGCAAACATTTGTGCCTCCTCTTCTTGCCCCTGTTTCTCAATGCTCTCGCACGCTAACTCGGCAGAGGCTGATCAGATTGCCCACGCATTGAAGCAACATAATTATTAGCCGCATCCTCATTGACAAGCATTAATTTCTGCAGAAACAGCGTGCCGAAAATCATTGCCAACGCATCCGCATCATTTTCAACTTTCCAAATCGGGCTTTTTCCGGTTTCTTTATCAATTTCTATACCGTCAGCATAGGGTTGAAAGCTCAGTATCTGCTTGTAGTCGATTACTTTGTTTCCTGAAACACCCATGAAGATGATGCGCTTGTTTGTTATGTATAGACACCCAGAATCGATCTGCTGCCAAACATCTTCTGAAATGCTCATTGGCTGGAGAGCGCCAAGACGGTAATAGAGACCCTTTGCAATTTTGATACGTCCGGTGACACCCTGATAAGCAAGCACTTTGGGGACTTTTCTTTGTTCGTACCAGTCAATGTCGGTTGTGTAATGGCATATTTCACCGGCTTGCAAGGCAATGTCACAGGCTTCAACAGGAAGCTCGCCCGTGTTTTCAATCCGCCAGAAAAGCTTGTATTTTTCCAGTTGATGACGAGTCTCATCGTCGAAGGACAGACCCAGTTTCAAATCTGCTGCCAGCTGGTTCAAATCTTGTTCTTCTTCAGGAGAAAAACGTCGCTGCTTTTTTATGCCCGCAATAAAGTTGGTTGTGCGTATTTGAGCAGCAGCTCTATATATCTTGTCTGCGACATCTTTCTGAATCGCCAACCTGGCTTGTTCAGCCTCTGCGTATACCGAATCGTATTTTTTCGTGTCCAGCATCTTATTCATGGCATCGAAATACTGCCCGCATTGTGAACAAATACCGTTCGGCAATACACCGACGCGGCGGCAGTATCTACACCTTGATACGACACTCGATACAATGCGGTACGCACAAAAGCACAAAACTGCTATACCAATTCCCCACAGTATCCACATTGGTTTTCTCCAGTCTGAAGTTGGCTTGACAACCGTAAAATTGATATTGGGTGCGACTCTGGGTTTAATTGACACACCCGACCAACATTTTGTTAACCATCGAGTTGTTCGGCGACAAGATCCCATCTTTCACGAAAGGTCTCGATATTCCATAAGTAACTCTTGGCATTGGGTGGCACATTAACTGCCCGGACTTTACTATCGTTGTGCTGTTGACCATCCTTTCCCGGCGTATCCAGCCAGCGTTTGTGAAATTGACTGACGTTCCGCGCCATTTCTGCAGAAGGGATGATGTAGTACTCGAATAGGGCAGTGGAGTCAGACTTCGGAATACCTGCAAGTACCCAGAAAAATCGTTCCCCAAAATCTTTCTCCGCCTTCAGACCGACACTGCATGTTTTTATGCCGGGAACAAAAGTCTTTACCTGAATATGAACAAACTTTGTTC
>JAITML010000003.1 GCA_031277395.1 Methylobacillus sp.
CTGCTGTCACGCGCCGCGCCGCGATGGCATTCGTCAATGATGATGAGATCGAAGAAATCCGGGCGGTATTGCCGGAACACATCGTCGCTGGCGGTCACCAGCGCCTGATAGATGCCGAAGTACATATCCCGCGCCTGACTGGCGTCGTCGCTGCTGATTTTGTGGCGGGCGTCGCCGAAATGGATGAAATCCTTATCCTTGGGATCGTCGATCAGCAGATTGCGGTCGGCGATGAACAGAATTTTCGGGCGGCGGTATTCGCCGTTGCGGTTCCAGCGGGTGTTCCAGAGTTTCCAGCACACCTGAAAGGCGACACTGGTTTTGCCGGTGCCGGTGGCCAGCGTTGCCAGCACGCGCTTTTTGCCAGTGAGGATGGCTTCGACCACGGCGCGAATGCTGGCGTCCTGATAGTAGCGGGGAATTTTGCCGGAAGTGAGGTTGTAGGGTTCGCGCAGGGTTTGCTGCGCCGCTTCGGATAGCGCGGTCGATTGATTCAGCCGCGCCCACAATTCTTCCGGCGTGGGGTAGCGTTCGATTTCGCGCTCAGTGCCGGTGGAGTAGTCGATTTCGATGATGCGTCGGCCATTACTGGCGTAGGCAAAACGCAAGTTCATCATCTGCGCGTATTCACGCGCTTGCTGGACGCCGTTCTCGGCAGGCAGGCCGATTTCCTTGGCTTCAATGACCGCAATGGGAAAATCGCGGCGGTAATAAAGGATGTAATCCGGCTTCCTCACCTTGGCCCGACGCGCCTTGCCATTGATCAGCAGAATGCGCCCGTCGGTGATCTGGCGTTGCTCGCCGATAGCGTAAGGAGCTGCGCCCCAGCCTGCTTCAAGCAATTTGGGCGTGATGAGTTCACGGCAGGTATCGGCTTCGGTCATTCAGTGAACGGGAAAAAGAAACAATTTGTTAGTTTATCAGGCAGGACGTTTTCAGTCCTCACCTACACCTTCACTCAGCGGTATCCGCAAGTCGTGTCCAGACACTTGCGCCCTCGGTTGCTTTGTCGAGACCCGCGAGATAATTCTGATGCGCGTGTAATTCTGTTTCGTCTGCATGTATGACCACGAGCGGTTGCGCGCGCGTGGTTGCGGTTTCCGTGCTGGTGGCACGTGGTGTTTCGGCGATGTCCATCATGAGGCTTTCCTGACCGCGCGTCATTGCGAGATACACGTCGGCGAGCAGTTCGGCGTCGAGCAGTGCGCCGTGCAGCGTGCGCGAGGAATTGTCCACGCCGTAGGCGCGGCACAGCGCGTCCAGATTGTTGCGCTGCCCGGGGCGCATGTCCTTGGCCATCTTCAGGGTGTCGATGATGCGCGCGCAATGCGTTGCCAGCGGCTCCCGCCCCAGCGAACCCAGTTCCCTGTCGAGGAAACTCACGTCAAACGGCGCATTGTGGATGATAAGCTCGCTACCGGCGATGAATTTCAGAAACTCATCCGCGACCTCCGGAAAACGCGGCTTGTCCTGCAAAAATTCCAGCGAAATACCGTGTACCTGCTGGGCGCCGATGTCGATCTCATGATCGGGATTGAGATAGACGTGAAAGTGATTGTCGGTGAGGCGGCGGTTGATCACTTCCACCGCCGCGATTTCAATCACGCGATGGCCTTGCAAAGGGTCGAGGCCGGTGGTTTCGGTGTCGAGAAATATCTGTCTCATCATGTCGCCGCTTTCTTTAGCAATTCTTCCACACCGCGATTGGCAAGCATGTCGGCGCGCTCGTTACCGGGATCTCCGGCGTGTCCCTTGACCCAAACCCATTCGATGCGATGCTGCTGTGCCAGCGCATCCAGTTGCTTCCATAGATCATCATTTTTTACCGGTTGCTTGCCGGCGGTTTTCCAGCCGCGTTTCTTCCAGTCGTGTATCCACTCGCTGATGCCTTTTTGCACATATTGCGAGTCGGTGTGCAAACGCACCTCGCATTGACGGGTCAGTGCTTCGAGCGCGCGTATGACTGCGGTCAACTCCATGCGGTTGTTGGTTGTCAGCGCCTCGCCACCGAACAACTCCTTCTCCCGCCCGTTGTAGTTCAGCCATGCGCCCCAACCGCCGGGACCGGGGTTGCCCTTGCATGCGCCATCGGCATAAATCTCGATTTTGTTATTCTCCATGATTGCTCTTTTGAAATTCATTTTTTTGCGTCGGCTTCGGAATCAATCGCTGCCCCATGCGTCGGCTGTTCCAGCTTGGCCGGACGAGGCGCGCGCCCGTGACGCGCTTTTTCGCCACGATAAAATAAACACCGCCCAGCATCGGCCACCAGCGGTTGCCCGCTTTGTCCATAAAACGAAAACGTTGCTGCCATGACAGCTTGCGCATGGGCGGCGCATAGCATCCCATGCGCCCCGCGCTCACTTCAAAATTCAGCAGCGCCAGCCAATCCTTGAGATGCGGCAGCGAGAGATAGCGTCCGCTCCACGGATAAGAATTATCACGATTGAACATGCGGCGCAGCCCCCACAAACTGTAGGGATTGAAGCCGCTGATAACCAGATGCCCTTCCGGCACCAGCGCGCGTTCCGCATCGCGCAAGGTATCGTGAGGGCGATGCGAAAAATCGAGCACGTGCGGCAGCAGCAGCAAATCAATGCTGGATGTGGCAAATGGCAATTGCGTGCTGTGACAGCGCAGCGCCACATCGCCCGCCACTCCGGCTTTCGCGCGATATGGCACGCGACAATTGCGCAACAGATCAACCTCCGTCATGCCGAACTGTATCGCGTTGAAACCGAAGAGATCGCTTACGGCCTCGTCAAACATGGCCTGCTCCTGTTCCAGCAGGTATGCGCCCAACGGGGTTTGCAACCAGGATTGTTCGGTGTATGTTGGCAAGATGTCTACGCCCTTGGCAATTGTTCCCATCCCGGCTTTCCGGGATAACTATATCTGGCTGATGCGACGCGGCAATCACGCCGCCATCGTCGATCCGGGCGATGCCGCGCCGGTATTCGCGTATCTTGCCGCCGAAAAACTCGCGCTGAAAGCCGTGCTTGTCACGCATCATCACGGCGACCATATCGGCGGCATCGCGGAACTGCTCGACACCTTTCCCGATCTCCCCGTTTACGCGCCGCGCAAGGAAAATTATGCGTTTCCGCACACTCCCGTCGGCGAAGGCGACACGGTCAATCTGGAACCGTTGCAACTGCAATTCAAGGTAATGGAAACACCCGGCCATACACTCGGACACGTTGTTTATTATGGCGCAAATTCCCTGTTCTGTGGCGACACGCTTTTTAGCTGCGGCTGCGGGCGTTTGTTTGAAGGCACTTATGAGCAACTCCATGATTCGCTATCCCGTCTCGCCCATCTGCCACCCGAAACGCGCGTTTACTGCACCCATGAATACACGCAATACAACATCCGTTTCGCGCGCCATCTTGATCCGAAAAACGAAGCACTCGCAGAATACGAAAAAGAAGCCAAACACCTGCGCGACACGCACCAACCTACCCTGCCCAGCACCATGGCCCGCGAACTCGCCTGCAATCCCTTTCTGCGCTGCGACGACCCCGTCATCCAAACCGCCGCGCTCGCAAACGGCATAGATGCCCTCGCCGCTTTCTGCGCCATCCGGCAAATGCGGAACGAGTTTTAGGTTTTGTATCTGTTTCTGATTTCCCCTAAACTGCTCCGTTTATTTTCAGACATGGTGTAAAAATTCAGCTATATAATCTTATCAAGCAATAATGACCAGAAAAATTACAATCTTCATTCCAGATTGAAGGGACACTACCATGAACAAGCTCTGCTTCAAAAAGATTTTCAACAAGCGTTCAGGAACGATCATCGCCGTTTCCGAAGCTGCCAAATCCCAAGGAAAAACCCTTGGTACGGCAAGAATTATTATTAGTAATTCAAATAAATTTAATAGGTTACATTCAACTCCTGCAGTTGTTTCTCCGCTTTCCGCGCTCGCGTTAAGTCTTCTTCTTACGCAGCCTCTTTCGGTTTCTGCCCAATCTCTCCCCACCGGCGGCCAGGTCGTCGGCGGAAACGCCAACATCGGGCAAAACGGCAACACCATGACCATCAATCAAAGCACCAACCGTGCGGCGATTAACTGGAACACCTTCAACATCGGTCAAGGCTATACCGTCCAATTCAACCAACCCGGCACGAAATCCATCACGCTGAACCGCGT
>JAITML010000038.1 GCA_031277395.1 Methylobacillus sp.
TTTAATATAGGGTGCACGCAGAGCGTGCACCACGCAGTTGCTAGTCCCTAGCCTCTAGTCTCTAGCCCCTCTGCTATCTAGTCCCTAACTCCGAATGAGCATTGCGTTCCCAACCGCCATCCTGTATAAGTGACCGCTAGATCTTCATACCTTTGGCACCCCAATATGCCCAAGAGAGGCTTCAAATGAAAAACCATTTGCAATCAAGTAGTTACCCCCCCCCCCGCATGATCTAACTCCTTGTAATCATTCCGCTTTTCCGCTTCTCCGGCGCGTGTTGCCGGTTGCAAGCGCGCTGCTCGCTTTCTCTCTCGTTACGCCCGCAACCGCCGCTGATGTCGGCGACTGGACCGGCTGGCATGTCGGCGGCAACATCGGCTATGGTTGGGGCGATGCCGATAGCAGAACCATAGTTCTGCGCAATGGTATTCCATACGTAGCCCCGGACGATCTAGCGCCATTCAAGCAATCGCTGGACGTGAACGGCGCGCTCGCGGGCGTGCAGCTTGGTTATGACTGGCAGCTTGGCGCGGGGCGCAATTTCGTGCTCGGCGTCGAGGCCGATATCAACTGGAGCGACATGCAGGACTCAGACAGAAAGAGTCCTCTCTATAACTATGATGGCAGCTTTGCCGGCAATCCCGATTCAAAACAAACTGTATCCGCCGATCTCGACTGGTTGAGCACGGTACGGTTGCGCGCGGGTTTTCTGCCCCAACCCAACTGGCTCATCTACGCCACGGGCGGCCTCGCAATCGGCAAGGTCAAATATCGCACCGATACGGATGGCCAGAACGGCAACCCCGAGGCTCATTACGTCGATTCCTCATCGAAAACAGCGACCGGCTGGACACTGGGCGGCGGCACGGAATACAGGTTCACAAGCCAGTGGAGCGTCAAGGCCGAATACCTGTATTTCGATCTCGGCGGCAATAAAAAGATCACCGCAGACAGGATGGAAAATCCCGACGAATTTCAAATACGCACGCGCTTTGATGATCTCGACGGGCATATTCTGCGCGTGGGGGTGAATTACCATTTTTAGGAACCAGGGGCTGGGGGCTAGAGGCTGGCAACTGCGTGGTGCACGCTCTGCGTGCACCCTATTATTAAAACCGCGCAGCGACCATCCCTAGTCCCTAGCCCCCAGCCTCTAGTCCCTGCTGCTCTACCCAGTTTATCTAACCCCCGAATTGCCGATGCCAAACAAAAACAGGCATCTGCTGTTAATATTCCGGTTTCCTGATTATTACAGCGCGCCACCTTGCCTTCCACAACAAAACTCGCGGGCCTCATGATCTTGGCATGTCTTGCCACGGCTTGCGCTCATCAAACCTATGAGCCTGCGCCCATTGATCCCGGGCAAACGGCGGAGCGCTTTACCGCGCGAACGCTGGACGCGCCCGAGCTGCGCCGCTACATGGAGAGCCAGGGCTATGCGGAAAGCGCGTTTCCGCTCCAGACGTGGGGGCTGCGCGAACTCACGCTTGCCGCGTTCCACTATCATCCCGATCTGGAACTGGCGCGCGCGCAGTGGCGGGCGGCGCAGGCGCAGGAGATTACCGCAGGGCAGAAACCGAACCCCGGTTTTTCCACCCAGGTTGAACACCACAGCGAAACCGATGGCGGCATTTCGCCCTGGTCGCTTATGCTCGCAATTGATATTCCCATTGAAACCGCCGGCAAACGCCAGTTCCGCATTGATCAGGCCGTGCATCTGTCCGAAGCGTCGCGCCTCGCAATCGGACAGCGCGCATGGGAAATCTACGGCAGCGTGCGTTCCGCGCTGATTGATTATCGCGCCGCTGCCCGCAGTCTGGAACTTCTGGAGCAAGAGCTTGCATTGCAGCAGGCCATCGTGGAGATGCTGCAAAAACGGCTGGAAAGCGGCTATATCTCGGATATTGATCTCGCCAGCGCGCGGCTGCGGCAGCAGCATCTGCAAAACAACGCGATGGCCGCGCGCACGCTCCTTGCCGAATCGCGCGCCCGACTGGCAATCGCGGTCGGCATTCCCGCGACCGCATTGAATGCGGTCACGCTGGATGAATCACTGCCCGCACTGCAAAATTTCACCGAGCCGCCTCCGGACGAAACGCAACGGGTCGCCCTGCTCAACCGTCTCGACATCCGCGCCGCGCTCGCCCGCTATGCCGCAGCGGAATCCCGCTTGCAGCTTGAAATCGCCCGCCAGCAGCCGGATTTCGTGCTGTCGCCCGGCTATATGTTCGATCAGGGCGATAATATCTGGCTGCTGGGGTTTTCTACGCTGCTCAACCTCATGCACCACAATGAAGGCCCCATCGCCGAAGCCGAAGCGCAGCGCGCAGTGGCCGCGCGTGAGTTCGAGGCCTTGCAGGCGCGCGTGATCGGCGAGCAGGATCTGGCGCTGGCGCAGTATGAAAGCCGTCTCGCGGAACTCGAAAAAGCCGGGGCGATGCTGGAAACGCAGCGGCAAAATGTGAGCCGCAGCGAGCGGCAGTTTGAAACCGGGTATATTGACCGCCTGCAATGGACCACGACCAAGATGGAGGCGCTGGCTGCCGAGCAAGGCCGGCTCGCCGCGTCGGTGCTCGCCGAAAAAGCGCGCGCCGCGCTGGAAGACGCATTGCAGCGCCCGCTCGACGACAGTGTGCATCTTGCTCTTCCTGACCAGAATTCCGAGGAATCTTCTCCATGAATCGCAAAACACTCGCCATCATCCTGCTGCAAACGCTGATTATCATCGTCCTGTTCTGGCTGCTGGTGTTCTACGGCAAGGACGAGTACGAAGCCTACTCCCATCAGGATCAGGAAGAAGCAATCGCAAGCCCGCCGCGCGTGTCGTCTGAAGAAGGCGCGACGGTCGTGACGCTCTCCCGGGAAACTCAGCAGCAAAGCGGTATCGTCACCAGCCCGCTGGTCGCAGCGAGCTATCAGGGTGGCCTGGACGCCTACGGCTCCGTGGTAAACATGGATGCCTACAATGACTTGCGCGCCCGCTATCTCGCCGCGCGCGCCGAAGCGAGCGCGGTTCGCGCCGCGATTGCCAACAGCCAGAAGGAATACCAGCGGCTAGTTGAACTCAACCGGGATGACAAAAATGTTTCGGATCGGGCGGTCACCGCCGCAGAATCCGCATGGAAGGCCGACCAGGCGCGCCTTGCCGCGGCGGAAACCACAGCCGCCAGCCTGCGCGATACCTTGCGCCTGCAATGGGGGGAAACCCTCGCCAACTGGGCAACGCAGCAACAGCCACCCGAACCCTTGCAACGCCTGCAACAGCGCCGGGAAGTGCTCATCCAGATCACATTGCCGTTCGATGCGCCCGACCCCGGCAAGAATGCGAAGCTCATGGTGGAACCGGCCGGCACGCGCGAGCGCCCGGTGCAGGCGAGCTACGTTTCTCCCGCGCCGGTCAGCGATGCCGCGATGCCGGGCAAGACCTTTTTCTACCGCGCCGCGCCGGATTCCCTGCGCGTCGGGATGCGCGTGATCGCGCATCTTGCCCGCGACGGCCAGAGCGCGGACGGGGTCATCGTCCCCGCCGATGCGATCATCTGGTATGGCGGTCAGGCTTGGGTGTACCGCAAGGAGTCGGAGGAGCGCTTTGTGCGCGATCAGGTCAGCACCGAACGTGAATCAGGCAACGGCTGGTTCAATGCCGGAACACTCAAGGCCGGGGACGAGGTGGTGACAAGCGGCGCCCAGTTGCTGCTCTCCGAGGAGTTCAAGTACCAGATCACCAACGAGAACGAGGATTAGGTCGTGTTCACACTAATTTCACGACTGCATTGTTTCAGGCTCGCGATGGATGCAAGGCGCGGAACGCCGCAGACGCGCGAGCCTGAAACAACCCTTTGGGACGGGGGCGATTTGGGCGCCCTCCTTTGTCGCAAGCCGCTTGAAATGGCTTGCATTTCAGCGCGTCTTGCTTCGTGGATGGCATCCCAAATCGCCGCCCCCGTCGCAGACGTGAAATTAGTGTGAACACGACCCAAGCATGATGTCGGCCATCGTACGTTTCTCTATCCGCTTTTACGGCGTCATCATCGGGCTCGCCAGTCTGGCCGTGATCTACGGCCTCTACAGCCTGACCCAGGCCAATCTGGATGTATTTCCCGAATTTTCGCCCACGCAGGTCGTGATCCAGACCGAGTCGCCCGGCCTCTCCGCGGAACTGGTGGAAGTGCTGGTCACCCAACCCATAGAAAACAGCATCGCGGGCACGGTGGGCATAGACACGATGCGCTCGCAATCCATCCCCGGCCTGTCGATAGTCACCATCATTTTCAAGGAAGGCACGGACATCCATCGCAACCGTCAATCGGTCGCGGAACGGCTGGGCACGCTCAACGGGCAACTGCCGCAAGGCATCATTCCCAACATCACGCCGCTGACCTCGTCCGCGAGCACCGTGCTCGGCGTCGGCCTGACCTCGGATCAGCGCTCACTCATGGAACTGCGCACTCTGGTTGACTGGACGGTGCGGCCGCATTTGCTCGCGGTCAACGGCGTGGCCGACGTGAATGTATTCGGCGGCGATGTGAGGCAGTTCCAGATACAGGTTGATCCGGACAAGCT
Source organism: Methylobacillus sp. (assembly GCA_031277395.1). GTDB lineage: Bacteria > Pseudomonadota > Gammaproteobacteria > Burkholderiales > Methylophilaceae > MM2. The sequence goes on from JAITML010000038.1 coordinate 4,564, forward strand.
GATCCAGCACGGCATCTCGTTGCAGGAAGTGCTGAATGCAGCCGAACGCGCGACCGGCGTGCGCGGCGCGGGCTATATCGAGAACAGCAACCAGCGCATCGTCATCAACAGCGAAGGCCAAACCCTGACGCCTACCCATCTCGGGCAGATGCCGGTCGCGCATCGCAACGGCCAGACGATACGCTTCAAGGATATCGGGCAAGTGGTCGAAGGCCCGGCGCCTTCCATCAGCGCGGCGGCGATCAACGGCAAACCCGGCGTCTATCTTTCCGTTCAGGGTCAGCTTGGCGCCAACACCAAGGCGGTGACGGAAGCGGTCGAAAAAGCCCTGCGCGAACTGGAGCCAACGCTCGCGGCCGAGCAGGTCAAGCTCTACCCACGGCTGTTCCGTCCCGCGAATTTCATTGAAACCGCAGTGGACGGCGTGCAGACCGACATCCTCATCGGTTCGGTGCTCGTCATCACAGTGCTGTTCCTGTTTCTGTTCAACGCGCGTACCGCCTTCATCTCGGCAACCGCCATCCCGCTCTCGCTGCTCGCGGGCGTCATCGTGCTGGAATATCTCGGCACCGGACTTAACATCATGGTGCTGGGCGGCTTGGCGATTGCGCTCGGCGAGGTGGTGGATGATGCCATCATAGATACCGAAAACATCTTCCGCCGCTTGCGCGAAAATCGCCTGCTGGCGACGCCGCGTCCGGCCTATCAGGTTGTGTTCGACGCCTCGATGGAGGTTCGCAGCTCGGTGGTTTACGCCACCATCATCGTGGTGATGGTGTTTTTGCCGCTGCTCACGCTCTCGGGCGTCGCGGGCAAGATGTTCGCCCCGCTCGGCATGGCTTATATCAGCGCGATCATGGCTTCGCTGGTTGTCGCGCTCACGCTGACGCCCGCGCTGTGTTACCTGATGCTGGGGCGCGCCCCGCTCGCGAGCGGCGATCCGCCACTGATACGCATCATCAAGGGAAGCTATGTCCGGCTGCTGCGCAGGATAGAGCGGCATTACAAGATTACGGTAGGACTTACGATGCTGCTGATCGCGCTCGGGCTCGGTTTGCTGCCGCTGTTCAAGAGCCAGTTCATTCCCGACCTGAACGAGGGTCACTTCATTCTGCACATGACGGCCGTACCCGGAACTTCAGAAAAGGAATCGTTGCGCATCGGCGAAAAAGTGGCGGCCACTCTCGCCAAAATCAAAGGCGTGCAATCGGTCGCGCAATGGGTAGGACGCGCGCAGAATGGAGCGGATACTTTCGGCACCCATTACAGCGAATTCGAAGTCGAAATCGGCACCTTGTCGGGCGAAGAGCAGGAGCGCATCCTCAACCAGATTCGCGACACGCTCGCGGGTGGCGAAGACGGCGAAACCGGCTTCCCGGGCGTGAATTTCGCGATCAATACCTTTCTCACCGAACGCATAGAGGAAACGATTTCGGGCTACGCTGCATCGGTGGTTGTCAATATCTACGGCCAGAATCTGGACGGACTTGATCGCGAAGCGCGCGCCGTCGCAAGCATCCTGAGCGAGATGCCAGGCGCGGAAGATGTGCAGGTGCAATCTCCGCCCGGTACGCCGCAACTCGTGATACGCCTGCGCCCGGAACGGCTCGCGCAATGGGGCATCAGCGCCGTGGATGCGCTCGATACCATACGCGCCGCCTACGAGAGCGTACAGGTGGCGCAGGTTTTTGAAGGCAGCCGCATCATAGGCGTCAACGTGGTGCTGGCGCCACATGCGCGCGGCAACATCACGCAAGTCGGCGATCTGCCGATCAAGAATCCGGAAGGCAAGATTTTGCGCCTGCGGGATATCGCCGATATCCGTCAGGAAAACGGCCGCTCCAAAATATTGCACGCGGGCGCCAAACGCATCCAGACGGTGACCGCCAACGTCACGGACAGGGATATCACGAGCTTTGCGGCAGAACTTAAATCACGGGTGCGCAAGGAAGTTACTTTCATGCCGGGCAACTATCCCGAATTTACCGGAGCGGCGGAGGCGCAGGCGCAATCACGCGAAGACCTCATCGTGCATTCGCTGCTCGCTGCCGTGGGCATTTTTCTCATGCTCTACATTGCGTTTGGCCGTTTGCGTAATCTGCTGCTGACCTTCGCCAATCTGCCGTTCGCGCTCATCGGCGGCGTGCTCGCAGCCATGTTCACGGGCGGCTGGGTATCACTCGGTTCGCTGGTCGGCTTTGTCACCCTGTTCGGCATCACCCTGCGTAATTCCATCATGCTGGTGTCGCACTATCAGCATCTCGTGGATAAGGAAGGCATGGAATGGGGACTGGAAACCGCGCTCAGAGGCGCTTCGGAGCGCCTGCCTTCCATCCTGATGACCGCTCTTGTCACGGCGCTGGGATTGTTGCCGCTGGCCATGAGCAGCGGTCAGCCGGGGCGCGAGATCGAAGGCCCTATGGCGATCATCATCGTCGGCGGGCTGGTCACTTCGACCATACTCAATCTTTTGATTCTGCCTGCCATCATGCTGCACCTCGGCAAGTTCGAGAAACGGCGGCTGGATTAGAAGATGATGAAGCTGTTCAGAAAATAAACATTTCGCGTCACGTCAATCCGCCAACGCCGGGATAAAACCGTCGTCCCAAGCCTTGGCGAATGCGGCATGCTCGACTTTGCCGTAGATGTTAATGGGACAATTCAGGTGTTGCGCGAATTGCTTGAACGCGCCATCGACTATGCCTTGCTCTTGCAGGCGTTTCAGTGGCAGCGGTTGCTCCGGTACGGGTTCGTGTTTGACGATCACCAGACGATCCGCGCCGATTTTCGCGGCAAGCCATGCGGCAAGGCTGTCCGAGGTAACGTTCCAGTTCTGGGGAATCTCGTCGTCCGCGAACAGCATGCGATGAGGTCGCCAGACTATCGTGCGATGCTGCCACGAGCATTCGGCAATTTCCAGTTCGGTGGAGGCGGCCACGAGATCCGGTTGCAGGGATTGCAGCACGCTGCCGAATTGTTCCATCGCGAGTATGGCCATGGTGTGCGCGGCGGCATCACTATATTGTCCGAATACCTGCTGATTGCGCACAGTCTCGGCGAACACGCCGCCGCCGGGGACAATCACGATGCGACCGTCACTTTTTTCCGCAAGCAGCGCCAGCCATATTTTCAGCTCCGGCGTTCCGAGCAAACTGCCTCCCAACTTAACAACCCACATTTTTACCTCTCAACTCTGCGATTAATTGCAACATGCCGGAAGCCTTGTCCAGCGTTTCGCGGTATTCCTTTTGCATCTCTGAATCTGCCACAATGCCGCCGCCCGCCCAAAAACGCAACAGATTATCGGAAAATACCGCCGTTCGGATGGCGATATTGGTATCCATATTCTTGTCAAAGCCGATGTAACCGATCGCGCCGCAGTAAACGCCGCGTCTATGCGCTTCAAGTTCCTCGATAATTTCCATTGCCCGCAATTTTGGCGTCCCGGTGATGGAGCCGCCGGGGAAACAACCTTGCAGCAAATCCACGGCATCACGATCCGGCGCGAGCGTGCCGGTCACCGTGCTGACAAGATGATGCACATTGGCAAAACTTTCCAGCGCGAACAATTTTTCCGCATGAACCGAACCTGTGGCGCAATTTTTTCCGAGATCGTTACGCAAAAGATCGACGATCATCACATTCTCGGCACGATCTTTTTCGCTGGATTGCAACGCATCGGCATAGGCTTTGTCCTGCGACGGATCGGATGAACGGGGCCGCGTTCCCTTGATTGGTTTGGTTTCCACGCGACCGTTTTCCACGCGCAGAAAACGCTCCGGCGAAGCCGAGAGTATCTGCCCATGCGGCGTGTTGAAATACGCGGAAAATGGCGCGGGGCTGAGTTGTCGCAAACGAAGATAAGCCGCCCATGCATCGCCTTCGGCCTGCGCCGAAAAACGCTGCGCGAGATTGACCTGATAACAATCGCCTTCGGCGATGTAGTGTTTGATGCGCTCGAATGCGGCGGCGTAATCCGCTTCCTCCATATTGGAAACCGGCTCATCCAGAACCTTGAACACACCGGTTTGCGGCGCAGCATCTTCACTCAACAGCTTGACCAGCTCCGGCCACTGCTCGCGCGTCCGCGCATCATTACCCTGCCCGATCAGCCATGCGCGCTCGGCGCGATGGTCGAACACTGCCGCCCAGTCATAAATACCTATTGCCATTTCCGGCATCTGCTCCGCATCCATCGCTCGTTCGGGCAGGGACTCCAGACAACGCGCCAGATCATAGGAAAAATATCCCATGGCCCCGCCGGAAAACGGCAGATGGGTCGGTGCGGCGGTATGGCGTTGCAAAATGGTTTTGAGCGTATGAAAAGGATTTTCGGCAACCACTTGCGTTGACTTGTTTTCGCGAATTTCAGTTTGCCCGTCGCGCGTGGCCAGTGTTGTCATCGGCTCGGCAGAAAAAATATCGTAACGGCCATATTGGCTGCCCGGCCAGCCGCTATCGAGATAGATCGCCCACTGACGATGCGCGATACGCGCGAAAACAGCGGCGCTGTCGGCGCGATACGGCAACGGCGTGAGCAGCGTCTTCATGCCAGCTCCCGTGCCCGCAACCATGCCACGGCATAGGCAGGCAGGCAAACACTTGCCCATTTTGTTATCGGCGAATCACCTTCAATCTGCTGCGCGACATCAATAAAAGGATGGTTCATCACGCGCGCCAATTCACGCACGAGAAAAGCCCCGGCTCCGGCTCCGATGATCGGCGCATCGTCGGGAAAAGAACGCCGCGAAAGTTGTCTTTCCACCGCGGATTGCAACATCCATAATTGCCGCGACCGCAACGTGCGTGCGAGTTGCCGCCATTGCGCCATATCCGCATCACTGAAATCGCGCCCCATCATGCGCGCCAATCGCCGCGCGCTTTCATGTTCGGATTTACCTTGTCTGTCGGCGGTATCGCCCATGTCACATTCTTCGAAAAGTTCGCCGGTCAGCCGATAAACGTCGGCCATGGTTGCGAAATGTTCAGCGGCGAGTTGCTGCCATCCGCCTGCAAACGGCAAGCGTCGCGCCACCGCCATGACAGGCGTGCGGATAACGCCGGTGTACACCAACTCTTCGGTCGCCATGCGCTCGGCATCAGAATAACCGCGTATGAGCGGCTTACCGGAATGCAGCACGACGAGATCGGTGGTCGTGCTGCCCACATCCATGAACAGTGCCGTGCCGCAGCGCCGCGCGAGAAATTCGGCACTGGCGTGCCAATTGGCGGAGGCGATGATATTCGCATGACTGCCAACAGCATCCGGTGCGAGAAAACCTTGCGCGCCTGCGTAGATGGCAATGTCGGCATTCTTCAGCCAGCCATGCATATGTTCCGTAATGCGCGTAACACCGGTTTGGCGATCCGGAAAAATATCGGCCAATTCACCGGTCATTGTGATCGCGTGATGCGTGACATGCGCGGGCAATATATCCAGAATTTCTGTAACCGCTTGTTGCAGCTTGTCCATTCCGCGCCACAGCGGGCACATACGCTGAACCGCCTGCACGGCGCGTCCGTCGGACTGAACGAGAACAGCCTTCAGGTGAGCGCCGCCGACATCCCAGCCTAGTACACAATTATTCATTCAGGCGGACTTCCACAATATTGCGCTCAATCAGAGGGGGCGATGAAAAGCCGCCATTATAAAACATGTTGAGAATCAACTCTGCCGGATTGCGGCCTATGGCTTGTTCCAGACCCGCATACGACGTGGTCAAACGCGGATTGATTTCCAGCACACGAACAGTATTTTCACCGATGATCACATCAATACCGATATAACCGGCCAAACCGGGCAGTGCGCGCGCCACTTGTTTCGCCAGCATGTCGAATTGGCTCCAGCAAGATTGCAGATCATTGAGCACGCTGCCGCGATAACAAAAACTTTCATCCACGCATTCGACCCGTTGCCGATTGCAACTCAGCAACCATGCTTCACCATTCATGCACAACATGGAAATGCTCGCAGGGATGCCTGCTTCCAGCGACTGTATGACCAGTGTATCCGCATGCTGTTGCTTGCTCAGCCAATCCGAAAGCGCCTGTTTGTTCTCAAAAACCCGGCTGCCCTCGCCGCTTGTGCCGTCATCCGGCTTGACCACACATGCGCCATTTCCGAGCAATTCGAGATTGAATCTCGTGCACGTGGTAACCACGGGAATACCTGCATCCACCAAATGTTTGCAAGTGGCAATCTTGCTTGCGGCCACACGAATTGCATCGGGATGGCTCGCGAGCAAAAGTTTGCCATGCCGCATGGCAAGCTCGCACAAGCGCAAAAGAACGCCATCGCTTTCCGGCGCAATCGGCCACACCGCATCGGCTTCACGCATGCATTGTTCCCAAATCGCCCAGACGTCCTGCTCCGGCATAATTTTTACAGAGGCGCGCGCATGCGATGCCGCCAGGCGAGCATCATGCGTTGTGACAATTTCGATATCCGGCAAGCGTGACAAACCGCTCATCACGGCATTCAGCATGAGTGCGCCCTCCTGTGCGAGGGAAGATGGCAGCGGCTCGCGGTATAATCCTCCGCCAGTCACGAATTCACAGACGAAAATTTTCACGTGGAAATCATTCCTGTTATTGATCTTTTGCAGGGTCAGGTCGCGCGCGCGCAGCGCGGAGATCGCAGCCATTATCTGCCGATTCAAACGTCATTGTGCGCGGGAAGCAATCCCGTCGATATCGCCGATGCCCTGCTGGAATTATACCCATTCAAAACGCTCTACATTGCCGATCTCGATGCAATACAAGGAACCGGCAGCCATGCCCGCATCGTGCATCAGCTCAAGCAACAGCATCCGGAAGTCACATTTTGGGTGGACAGCGGCATACATGCGCCGGAACAATGGGAATATCACGACATGGAAAACATCCGCTGCGTGGTTGGCAGTGAGTCACTGGAAACAATGCCGCAATACCGCCGCCTCGACAAAGCGCTAAGCCCTGTTCTTTCACTCGATTTCAAGCAGGATAATTTTATCGGGCCTGCCGCGCTGCTTGAACCGGACTGCTGGCCGGAAAATGTGATTTGCATGACTCTGAACAAGGTCGGCAGTTACGAGGGAGCCAATGTGGAAATATTGGCGCAGTTGCTTCATCAATCACCGCGCACAAAAATTTACGCAGCGGGCGGAATACGCGATGCAAACGATCTGCAACAGCTAAAAACTTTTGGCATGGCCGGTGCGCTGATTGCCAGCAGCCTGCACGATGGACGACTTTCAGCTTCTGACATTGTGCAATTGATGGCATAAAAAAACCCGGGCTTGGCCGGGTTTTGTAGCTGGTTTCAGCTCGCCTGAAACGGATGTGAGTTGGCTGGGTCTTTATATTTGCGCACCACATCGATGGCTTTGGGTTCGCCCGCCACAGCGCTTTTGATTGCTTGCTTGGTCGCGCGGTAGTTCCAGTCCTGGATGCGTTCGTCGATGTCGGCTTTGTGGTCGATAAACACGCCCACGCAAATGAAAATATCGTCCGTCTCGTCGGCGGGAATCGTGCCATCCGCCACGCAATCCATGACAGCCATCGCCACGCCGCGTTGCGCGGGGCCGAACATTTGCACGGCTTGTTTGCCGTTTTTGATTGTGACCTTGTTGAACATCACGGTCGCAGGTTTGGTCATCATGTTGGGCGCGACTACGGCCAGCAAACCGTTCACGCCTTGTTTCTGATTGGTCACGGCACGGGTGAAAGCGCGTTCCGCAGCGGAATTGCGCGGCCCCATAACGAGATCAATGTGGGCAACATTCAGCAGATCCAGCCCGCTGCCATCGGGGCGTTGATCTATGACCAGCGCCTCACCCACCAATACGCGGTCAATGACGCGCTCGCCGGGCTTTCTTGCTGTTGCCGCAGGTGACCCGGAGGAAGTCGGCGCGTTAGTCTTGCCACCGCCGAACAGTTCCAAAATTTTATCCAGAATAGACATCGCTCAATTCCTGCCGGTCTTTCAGTGTGGTGCGACAACTGCGCTCCCTGTTCGGGAGCGCAATCATGCATTTTTAGTTTTTTGCCGCGAACGGGTGTACGGATTCTTTGTACTGTTTCACCACATCGGCGGCCTTGGGTTCGCGGGCAACCGCGTTCTTGATTGCCTGCTTGGTCGCCTGATAGTTCCATTCCTGAATGCGCTCATCAATATCGGCCTTGTGGTCGATGAACACGCCCACGCAAATGAACACATCATCGGCTTCTTCCAGCGGAATCGTGCCATCCGCCACGCAATCCATGACGGCCATCGCCACGCCGCGTTGCGCGGGGCCGAACATCTGCACGGCTTGTTTGCCGTTTTTGATCGTCACCTTGTTGAACATTACCGTCGCGGGTTTCGCCATCAGATTGGGCGCCACTACAGCCAGGAGGCCGTTTACACCCTGCTTTTGGTCGGTCAGCGTGCGACAAAAAGCTTCTTCTGCGGCGGAGCCACGCGGGCCCATGATGAGGTCGATATGCGCAACGTTCAACAGGTCAAGCCCATTGCCGTCAGGGCGGTTATCAATGACGAGAGCCTCGCCTACCAGAACGCGGTCGATTACTGCCATTACTATCTCCTTGAGCTATTAAGGCACGCATCGGGGTCTGTTATGCCGAGCCAAAACATTGGTACAAATTAAAATAAACAACAGAAAACCGAGCAACCCCGCACTCGGCTTTCAACCTTGCAAAAAACAGCAGCTAATGTCCGCGAATTATACTCGGACAAAAATAAAAAGGTGGGCTTTGTCCTGAATTATTTGTCTAATTCAAAACATCGGCGCGCAAGCTCGCGCAAAACTGTTCCATTTCGTCAATCAGCGGCGGCGGCGTGTTCTGTCCGCGCAATACCGCGCCCAAATGCTCCGTCACGGCATCAAAATGCGTGGCGTTGAGTCCAAGCGTGCCAAGATGTTCCCGCGCCTTGCGCATATCCATGCCTTCAAATACCGGGCCGCCCAGCGCTGCCGAAAGAAACGCGATCTGCGACTGAATTTGCGCTTCCATTTCCGGCGCGGTATCGAGATCAAAATATTTCTTGATGCGCGGATCAACGAGCGCCTTGCCATAAAAGCCGCGTACGATGGAAGACACCACCTGCTCACCGCCAAGACGGCTGAACAGGCTGGCATTACGCACAAAAGCATCGGTATTGACACTGGTCAGGCGGCTTGCATTGATACGCCCGGAATAGGGTGTTGCCGTTGAGTCACTACTGGCGAGGCTCAGGCGGCTTGCATTGGCGCGCGCCGAATACGAGCTTGACTGCGCATCCGGCTTCGCGGCCGCCAACCGACTGGCATTATCCTTGTTTACAAACGCAATAACCTTGTCCATGTCCTGCTCCTAAAAACACATATATCAAATTAGCAATATACGCCAAAGAATGTGACACGCAAAGATGTTTGCGGATTCCACAGCGTAAAAAACCCGAGCCGCACGCGACTCGGGTCTTGATTTGAACAAACTGCCTGGCTTTTTATTCGAGGTTGGCGTGCAGCGCGCGCATCCCTTCTTCGGTAAGCCCCTTGTCGTGCACGATTTTGGACACGATGGATTCAAGGAAGACCAGTGTGGAAAGCTCAAATACGGTGCCCATCGGCATGCCCTTGACGACGCCAAAGCTCTGCTCGTTGCCGCTGCCAATTGCGCAAACCAGATCAGCCAGCTCGGCCATCGGGGATTTGCTCTTCATGGAGATCACAGCCACTTTCGCGCCTTGGGATTTGGCTTTTTTGACCAGCGGCATTAGCGTTTCGGTACCGCCGGAGCCGGAGATCACAAGAAACAGATCGCCCGCCTGTATGCTGGGAGTGACGATTTCGCCGACCATGTAAACCTTGTAGCCACTGTGCATGAGGCGCATGGCGAAAAAGCGGGAAACCAGCCCGGAACGACCGGCGCCGGTAATGAAAATACGGTTGGCGTTGTCAACAGCGTCAACAATCTTGTCAACCAAGCCTTCATCGGTTGCCTGAAGAACGCTGGAGATTTTATTGAGAATCAGGTCCTGGTGCATGATATTCATCCTAACGTAATTGTCCGGGAACGGACGCTATAAAAAGGAAATCCACCAGATCGGATCAAGGATTTGAACCGAAATGGTGGATTGTTTGCTACGCCAGCAATCAGGCAGTACGTGCCAGATTGGTGATTTCAGCAGCAGCGGCAGCCGGATCGGCAGCACCGTAGATGGCAGCGCCAGCCACGATGATGTTGGCACCGGCCTTCACGACTTGCTGAACGGTTGCAGGCTTGATGCCGCCGGCAACGGAGATCTGCACGTTAAGGCCAAGACCGGCCACCAGACCGAGGTCGGCAAACGGGGTTTGACCCGCAGCTTGCTGATCCAGACCAGTGTGCACGCCGATGATGTGGGCGCCGAGAGCGGCCACTTCCTTGGTGCGCTGTGACTTGTCAGCCACGTTGATGAGGTCAACTTGAGCCTTCTTGCCGTAGGCATTGGCCACGTCAACCACACCCTTGATGGTGCCGATGTCGGCGGTACCCAGCACGGTGCAGATGTCTGCGCCGGCCTTGTAGAACGGCTCGGCTTCGTAGTAACCGGCGTCCATGGTCTTCAGGTCAACCAGAATCAGGTTGTTGGGGAACTTGGAACGCAGGGTCTTCAGCAGATTGATGCCGTTGTGCTTGATGCAGGGGGTGCCGATTTCCAGAATATCGACGTGCGAAGCGACCTTTTCTGCCAGTGCAACGGTTGCGTCGAAGTCCAGGGAGTCAAGTGCCATTTGAACTAAGGGTTTTGCCATGATTAATTTCCTCGAGTGAATAAAATTATGCTTGTGCTGCTGGTTGATGAAACAAATACATTGAGGCTTAGGCGGCCGATTCAACCAGCTCGCGAATTTCGCGAGCGGCCAATTCGGCAGCGGGAGAACCCGTGATCGCGCCTCCGATCACAACGATATCCGGACCTGCCTTGACGACTTGCTGAACCGTGGCTTGCTTGATGCCGCCTGCCACGGAAATCTTGACGTTCAGACCGAGAGACACCATCGCAGCAAGATCGGCAAACGGGGTTTGACCTGCGAGTTGCTGGTCTATCCCGGTATGAATGCCGATGATGTGCGCGCCCAGCTTTGCAGCTTCCTTGGCGCGGGCGGCCTTGTCCTGAACGTTAATCAGGTCGACTTGAGCCTGTTTGCCATAGGCATTGGCCACATCGACCACTCCCTTGATGGTGCCGAGATCGGCCGTTCCGAGAACGGTGGTGATATCGGCGCCAGCCTTGAAGAAGGGTTCTGCTTCGTAGTACCCGGCATCCATTGTTTTCAGGTCAACAAACAAAAGCTTGTCCGGGTGAGCCGCCTTGATCGCTTTCACCAATGCAAGACCGTTGACCTTGAGACAAGGCGTACCGACTTCGATAATGTCCACATAAGGCCCAGCCTGACGGGCAAGCGCCAATGTCTGTTCGTAGTCCAGTGAATCCAGCGCCACCTGAATAAGTGGTTTTGCCATGGTATTTCCTCCGCAAATGTTTCAGGGTAAATATTTCCGGAAATTTTTCCAACAGGAATGTATTGTGCCGGAAAAAAGTTCAAAGGCCAACCGGCGCACGTCCGGTCGGCCACTTTTTAAAACCGGCTTACAGTTTTTCCGCGAGCGCCTTTTCCAGTTTGTTCTGGTCTGCAACAAAACCGCGGATGCCTTCGGCGAGCTTTTCGGTCGCCATCGCATCCTCATTGAGCGCGAAACGGAATTCTTCTTCCGTCATTTTCGCAGGCGGAGTTTTGGTGGCGCCGCTGCTCTTGAGCGCCTGCGCCAGCGTGCCTTCGGTCGCAGCCAGTTCCTGCAACAGGTTCGGCGATACCGTCAAACGGTCGCAACCGGCCAGCGCGATGAGTTCGCCGGTGTTGCGGAAAGATGCGCCCATGACCACGGTTTTGTAACCATGCTCCTTGTAGTATGCATAGATCGTACGCACGGATACCACGCCCGGATCGGTTTCCTGCGTGTATTCGGTACCGGGATTTTTAGCCTTGTACCAGTCGAGAATGCGGCCCACGAACGGGGAAATCAGGAACACGCCCGCTTCCGCACAGGCACGCGCCTGACCGAAACCAAACAGCAGGGTCAGGTTGCAGTTGATGCCTTCTTTTTCGAGAATTTCACCGGCCTTGACGCCTTCCCAGGTGGAAGCCAGCTTGATGAGCACACGGTCGCGCTTGACTCCGGCGTCTTCGTACAATTTGATGAGCTTGCGACCCTTGGCGACCATCTTGTCAATGTTGAACGACAGACGCGCATCAACTTCGGTGGAAATGCGACCCGGCACAACCTTGGAAATTTCGATGCCGATGAGCACGGCCAGTTTGTCGGCTGCATTTTCGATCTGCGCTGCCTTGTCGCCGCCTTGCGCTTTGGCATAGGCGATGGACTCATCAATCAGATGCGCATACTGGGGCAAGGTGCTGGCTTTCAGCAGCAGAGACGGATTGGTGGTCGCATCGACCGGCTTGACGCTCTTGATCGCCTCCACATCACCGGTATCGGCAACGATGGTGGTCATCGCCTTCAATTGTTCAAGCAAATTTGCCATGAGCTTCTCCTGAATTTCCGTAAAATGTAAATTAAAATTTTGTTGTTATCGTTTTGTGAACTTTGGATATTACTACGATACGTTAAAAAACGTCATCCCCTTTTTTCCAGTTCCGCCATTAAAAGGCTGGCGACAGTCAGGTCGGCGCTGGTTCCGGGGTTCCACCCGCGCGCTTTGAGCGAGCGATCAAAATCGAGCAAATCCCTTTGATATTGTTTGGGATTTTCCTGCGCGAGCAGCACATCACGATGGTAAATTGCCTCCTTTTTCACCTGCGCCGCCACCTCACTGCCGAACTTGCGAACAATGTGGGTATCTTCAAAGGAAGCGAGAAACTCCAGATAAACCACCGTCGTCGCCCACCCTGTCCAGCCCCAGCGCTGACAAGCCGCCTCGTACACCTGAACGCCTCTGCTTACATCCGAATAGCAACAAAGATACTGCAGTGCGATGCGATCACGAGACGCGGCCTCTTTCATCACCTCAAGCAAAGTCGCTTGCGGCGGCACCCGCACATCGTATCGCGCGCTTTCACCCAAGCCCGCAGGCGATGCGCGGGAAATGGCCTTGCACGCGAGAACGGCATCTTCAACCGTCAAGTCGCGCAACACATGCTTCAGACTTTCCGTGACGGATTCTTCTTCTTTGCGCTCCAATGCCGCATGTATCAGCGGCGCGCACAACAGCACAATGCCGAGATTGGTGTTGCAACCGACGACCCGCCAGGTCGATTCAACGGAATTCAAAATGCGCTCGCCAACGCTCAAATGCGGACGCGCGATTTCCGCCGCTGCCGCTTCCGCGCTGCGAACAAAATCCTGCACGACCATACCGTGCCCATCCGCGAAGACATGCACATTGCCGGGTTTGAGCGTCTCCAGTTCGGCGAGGCAGGCATTCTTGAACGCGGCGGCCAATTGTTCAGCGCGTGCCGTCATGCCATCCTGCCCAGAAAATCATCCACCAGCGCCTGCGCGATATCAAGATCAACCACACCCTGCAAACCCTTCCATGCGGGGATGCCGTTGACCTCCAGCACATGCAAGTTGCCTGCACGATCACGAATTACATCCACGCCGCAATAATCAATTTCCACCGCGCGCGCCGCCGCCAATGCAATCTCCGCGACTTCGCCTTCCGGCGACAAATACTCGCAACGCCCGCCCTGCGCGACATTGTTCACCCAGTGGCTGCCATGCCGCACCATCGCGCCGATCACCTTGCCGGCGATGATAAACACGCGATGATCGTGCCACGCGCCTTCACCGCTATCAATGTAATGCTGGAGATAATAAACCCCGTCCACATGCTGTTCCATGGGTACCGGAATGATGCTTGCATCCGTCAGCAATCGCACCCCCTGCCCTTGCGAGCCGAACAACGGTTTGATGACGAGCGCGTGCCCTGCCGTCGTCTCGCGCACAATCACCTGCTGCGCGTGTTCGCGTGATTCGCACACCCAGGTGGGCGGCGTGGCGACGTGATGATGATGCAACAGAAAACTGGTCATCGCCTTGTCCACCGTGCGTTCAATCGCCCGCCCATCGTTGTAAACCGCAATGCCCAGTGTTGCAAGCGCATGCAATACATCCAACCGCATGATGACCTGCTGCAACGTGCCACCCGGCACACCGCGCACAAACACGCCCTGCGGAAGAGCATCTTCAAAACCGGGGATATGCACGCCGATGCCGCCGTTCGCGAGATCGAAAAAACATTCACGGAGGGAAATAAATACCGCCTCCCGACCGCGTGCGGCAAAAGCCTGCTTGAGCCGTTTGCCATGCCAGCCGGGATCGTCCGTAAAGACGGGGATGCGGTGATTCACTTACGATTTGTAGCCGAACGACTGATCGAGCAGTTCCGCGTTCAGCTTGCCGCCGGTGAAACTGTGGCCGGATTCAACCGCAGTGACGGTCACGGCGGCGGGACTGAACAGCATGGGATCAATCTTGTAGAAATCCATGTTGACGCTCTTGAATACTTCCGCGAACGGGCGGCCATAATCACGCGATGCGCTGCTCGGCAAATCCTGCGCGAGTTTTTGCGCATCCTCGTCGCTGCCCGTTACAAATACATGCGCATGTCCGCCGAACAAAATCGCGTCATTGGTGCGCCCCATGCCGACAAGAAAATCCGGTGAGGGCGGTGGCAACGGCGCGCCCGCAATGCCATCCACCACATTTTCAAGCGGGAAATGCAGCGCGTGGATTTTATGCATCGCGACTTCCAGCACGCGCCCCACAATTTGTACCGCGCCAGCCAAGCTGCGCGTCGGCGTCAAAATGAATGTCAACTTATCGGCGGCAAGGCCGGTGTCGCGCGCGACTTTTGCTATCACCTCCGGTGGCGGCGCTTTGTCGCTTTCGAGCACGAGCACGGCAGAGTCAGCCTCATCGCGATAATTCAATTCCTTGTACAGCTCCTCGCGCCCCGCCAATGCGCGTCCCGGCCCGGAGCCTAGCGAGAAAAATTTCTCATGCGCGAGACTCCAGCCCGCGTACTGGCTGCCCAAACAGGCCAGTACCGGATTGCACGAATGCACGGACAATTGCCACGGCCAATGCGGAAAAACCGGATTGGAATGCAGAGCAACGCGCCCCAATCCGCCCATGCAGATTTCGGTAATCAATCGCCCGGCTTCCAATCCGCCGGGAACCTTGATTCCCGCGTCAATAATGATCGCGCCGGAAGCATGGCGCTCCACAGCGAGACGCAGGGATTTCGCGTTCGCCAGCAAACTGGCCACCAGCGGCGCTGTCAGCGCGTTGACACTTGGCCAATGACTTGTATCGAGTTTGCTCTCACTCATGATTTTTCCAGTGCTTGTGATTTTTTCGGTACTTGATTCAAATTCGTGCCCAGCGCCGCCATGCGCGCGCTCGCAAGCGCGAGCGCCGCATCTGCGTTATCAGCAGAAGCCATGACGGTGCACAAAGGTTCTTCCGCCTTGCAAACAGTGCCGGACTCCGGCACATCCGCCACCCAGTCCGGCCATTCCATCGCTGCCGAAACCATGAAATCAGAAGGCGCATAGTATATCAAATGCGCTTGCGGCTGCTCGGGCGGCAACGCTTGCAGCAACACGCCCGCGCACGCCTGCATATGCGCTTCGAACAAAACTGCGCCCGCATTTGCCGCATCATAAAGCGCGAAAGTCGCGCTCAAACGCGGATTGATTTCAAGCACCTGAAAACCATGCTCATCCACCATGCAATCCAGACTGTTGAGGCCGCACAAGCCTGATGACCAGGCAATCTCCGCTGCCGCCTTCAGCATTCCATCACGCACATGCAGCGCGAGATCAGCACCGCTGACCACACCGCCGTAGCGATACGGCATGGACGATGAAGGCGCGAGCAACTGGCGGTTGTATCCCACCGGCATCACATTCTTTCCATCCGCGAGAAACAACAAAGATACCGGCGTACCCGCCGTTTTTTTCTGGTAATAACACATCGGATCAGCGCAATGCGCAGCAGGAAAAATATGCGTGCCACCCGAACCGCCGATGCGTTTGCACAGCCAGCCTTCGAGATTTTCGGGCGGAGTTGAACTCCATGCAGGAAAAGGAATTTTCGGCGAGGAAAGCAGCGCGAAAAATGTGGCAGGCGATTTGAGCAGTCGTACCTTGTCGGCGCTGTTGCCCCATACCTTGCCGTGATGCGCCAATGCTTCCAGCAATTCAGGCTGCGTTTCAAAACCGCTGCCATAGACCAGCTCCGCGCCCTGTTCCAGCAAAGGAAAAATTTGCGCGCGCACATCATCAGCACAAAATCCACCGTCGGCATAAATCAATCGCAGTGTGCCAGCGGCGGCAGCGCGCGTATCCCTGTCCAAGAACACATCCGCCGCAATCACGCGCCGCCCTGCCGCCGCAGCCGCCCGCACAAAGGCGCGGGCACTGGCAGCGGCAATGATGATGTCAGACAAAGTCTTTGCGTGCCATCTCAAATGCGGAAAGAAAATCCAGGTACACCGGTTTGTCGGTTTCCAGCATTTTTCTGAAAAGACCTTGCTGCACTTTGTATTTAACATTGCCGATCGCGAGCGCGCCGAGGCCGAATGCGCCGGTTCCGGCAATCGGTTTGCCGTCTGCCATTACATCCACGCCTTCTGCGCCGGTAGGCGGCACGGCATTGACATCGGCCACTACTTTCAATGTCTTTGAATCGGCCATTTGTTCCAGCGTGATTACGCGCACACCGGCGGCGGCGGCGCACAGCACAACATCGGTATTCTGCACGACCGTTTTCCGCGCTGCATCGCTGATGCCATCCACGTAACCGATGTTGGTGCCGTAACGCTGGTTATAGATGTCCGCTTTTTCCTGTACATCCGGCACGGAACGATGCGCGACCAGTTCCACCGTCGCGCCGTTTTTCGCGGCGATCACGGCAGCACATCCGGCCACAGGTCCCGTCGCGCCCAACACGCTGACTTTGCGTCCGTTCAAGTCGCCGCCGAAATTGCGTTTCAGCTGACGTTCCACCAGCGCCATCATCGCGGCGGCAGTAGTAAACGCGCCGGACGGATCGGCAAATACGGAAATTTCAAACGGCGGAACCATGGCTTTTTTCGCGGAATCCAGCATATCCATCGCGAGATCTATGGTGCGCCCGCCGATCAACATGCCGGTGCGTTTCACACCTTGCGGCCCGCGCGAAAAAATCGCATCCTGCACCAGACCGGTCACCTCATTGGGCTGCACGTTGGTGTAGGAAGCAATCGCGTTGTAACCGGCATCATAGGCCATGTTCACGTCGAACGGACTGGCGTTTTTTGCCGGTGTGATGAAATGCAAAATATATGGTTTTTCCATGACGCACCTTAAAAATAAATGTGTGTAACTTAACTTGCCATGCCCTGATTGCGCGCTCTGCAAACCATGAAATTCATATGTTTCAGATCCGCGCATTTTTCTTTCAACGCAGTCAATAAACTCTGCGCCTCGGATTCATTTTCCACAATTGCAAACCCGGTCGGCCCCCAGGAGCTTTGCCCCACACAGCCTATACCCTGCCCGTGCAACCATTCGAGCAAGCCGCCCACCGTTGCGCTCGTGAAGCGTTCGCCGCCTTGGGCGGAGGCGAAATAATCACCGATGCAGCATTGAATTTCATAAATCGCCGCACCGAATGCCGCCAAATCCCGCTCGGCAACTGCGGGCAATGCCTGCATCAAAACCCGCCGGCATAATTTCGCCGCCGTTTCAGCGGAAAATTCCGGCAATGCGCGGAAGGCTTCAATCTCCTGCTTGCCATGCACCCCCGTGCCGGAATTGTCGAACATCAACAGAATGCGCCAATCTTCGGGAAAATCCAATCGCGCCAATAACGGCGGAAGCACTGTGTCAGGAGCGCGACCGCCATCCACAAGCAAACCACCCTGCTCAAACGCGCCTATGCCAATGCCGGAACGCATGCCGCGTTGCATTACCGCTGCCACATCACGCGGCTTCAGTGGTAAATCATACAGCCTGACCAGCGCCCATCCGGCAGCCATGGCCATCTGTGTACCCGAACCCAGGCCGGAATGCTCGGGAATCGCGCTTTCGATCTCAACTGCAAGCGCGCCTTCCAGCCCCTGACTCTGCATGAATTGCCGCGCATAAGCCAAGGCACGCTCACCGCCGGGGCCGGTTGCGGCAAACTCCGTCGCACGCGCCACGACAAGCCGCGTCACCGGCTCCGACAGCGCCAGACCTATACTGCCAAATCTGCGACCCAACCCGCCATGCAGATCGAAAAACCCCATGTGCAGACGCGCCGTCGTTGTCACGCCAATCTGATGTGGAGTTTTGCTGCCGGACATGCTTGCCAACTCTGGATGAATAAAGCGTTTTATTTTAACCCAGCTTGATCGGTGCGTGCTATGCGGATATCGCCCAGACCGAAGACAAAGCCACCTTGCTCTGGATATGCCCCAGTTTCATGCGCACCTTCCAGAATAAACCGAGAACGTACTTTTTCTCGGCAACGGGTGACATAGCCTTTGAGTTCGACCAGTCGGGCGGGAGCTTTGAGCTTGCGGCGGGGATTGAACGGCAACGCGGGAAGGACTACGCACTCTTCCTCTCGGGGTTGTACCGTGTTGGGCTGGATGGAGATGGCTATGACTATGGGCTTAAAGCAGGCATACGCTGGGATTTTTGAGAGAGGAACCAGGGGCTGGGGAATCAGGGATCAGATGACAGAGGTCAGGGATCAGTAAAACCTATCCCCCGGCCCCTCGCTGCGCTCTCCCCAGCCCTCTCCCACAAGGGGAGAGGGAGTTTAGTTTTTCTGAATCCTGAATCCTGAATCCTGAATCCTGAATCCTGTAACCTGAACCCTGCTTCCTAGTTCGCCTCAACTGTCGCAGGATCTGCGGCGGCATCCAGATAGATTTCGACTCCGGCCATCGGGCGTATTGCCGCCACCGGCAACTCCGTACCGCTTTGCCAGCGCGTAACGGCTTCGCGTTTGCCTGCGCCGGTCACGAGAAATATTACTTGCCGCGCGTTCGAGAGACGCGATGCCGACAGTGACACCCGCTCGCTCGGCGGTTTGGGCGCATCGTGCACGGGAATGGCGGCGGCGAAGTCCGCGTTTTCCCACGCATGTCCGGGAAACAGGCTTGCGGTATGCGCGTCTTCGCCCATGCCCAGCAGCACAAGGTCAAATTCACCTGTATTTGCAAGCGTTTTGCAATAGGCTTGCGCCGCTTCTTCGGCACCGAGTTCCGCCGGGATGGGGTGGATTTGCTTGCGCGGAATCGGCACATGGTTGAGCAGGTTTTCCCCGGCCATAAAGCTGTTGCGTTCGGGATGATCCGGCGGCAAACAACGTTCATCGCCAAAAACTACATGCCACTTCGCCCAATCCGTTTGAGCTGTTCGCAGCATTTGGTAAATATCATGCGGCGTGGAGCCGCCCGCGAGCGCAATGATGAATTTGCCATGCGCAGCAATCGCCGCATTTGCGCTTGCCAGTATGGCGTTGCACGCAGCTTGCCTGAGTTCGTGAATATCGGAGAAAACCCGCCAGTGAATTTGTTGCGCTTGCATGAAACAAAAACCTCTGTCAAAAGCCCTTCTCCCTCAAAGAGAAGAAGGGCTTTGCTATGGGATTAGTGCAGTTTGTGCGGCGTGCCGAGCAGCGTGTTTGCCGCTGATGCGCCGAAATTTTTGGCGATGCGGTCAGCCAGTGTCGGACGCGCGGTGAAATCGACAATGTTTTCTTCCTTGATGATTTCGCGAGCTACATAGTCAACATCACCCAGCCCGTCCGCAAGACCGAGCTCTATGCTTTTACTGCCCGTCCAGAACAGGCCGCTGAACATGTCCGGTGTTTCCTTGAGCCGCTGGCCGCGTCCGTCGCGCACCACCTGGATGAATTGCTGGTGTATCTCGTCAAGCAAACCCTGCGCAAATGCCACCTGCTCGGGATTCGAGGGTGAGAACGGATCAAGGATCGCCTTGTTCTTGCCCGCCGTCAGTACACGACGCTCCACACCCAGCTTTTCCATCGTTCCGGTAAAGCCGAAACCGTCCATGATCACGCCGATGGAGCCGATGATGCTCGCCTTGTTCACATAAATTTTGTCCGCTGCCGCCGCGATGTAATAACCGCCAGACGCGCAGATATCATCCACCACGACATACAGCGGAATATTCGGATGCAGCTTGCGCTGGCGCTTGATCTCGTCATTGATGATGCCTGCCTGCACCGGGCTGCCACCGGGGCTGTTGATGCGCAAAATGACACCTTTGGTGTTGGTGTCCTCAAACGCATCCTGCAAACTGATGACCGTGCCATCCGCCGTCACCGGCCCGTCTGCGCCGATCTCACCCACAAGATCAATCAAGGCCGTGTGCTTGCCCAGGGATTCACTCGGACCAAACCAGTTCATCGCGATAGCCAGCAACACAAACAGATAAACAAAAGTCAGCGTCTTGAAAAAAATGCCCCAACGCCGTGACCGCCGCTGCTCCGTCACCGCCGCCAGCGCCACTTTTTCAAGCATGCCGCGTTCCCAATTTTCTTCGCTCATTTGGCTACCTCATAAAATTCAAGGGGCGCGATCAGCACCCCTGTGTCGACATTCATTATGCCACATTGCATGTGGGCGAAAACAGCCGGGTTTTTTTGCTATTCGTCCACCGAAAGATAAATTTTTCCGTCATGCTCCTCGACCTCCAGCACCTGCAGCGATTGTCCTTTGCACGGGCCTGCAACACAAAAACCGGTGGCGGGATCGTAGCAGGCTCCGTGCGTCGCGCAAATCAGATAACGACCGCTCGTATCGAAAAAATCGCCCTCCTGCCAGTCAAGCTCGACAGAGAAATGGGCGCAGCGATTGACATAGCCATGGACTTTTCCGGCGTAACGGATGACGAAACCAATGGCGCGTTCGCCATATTCAGGCAGATCAAAGCGCGCGCCACGCCCTTTTTCCTGCAACTCGTCACTGGCGCAAATCAGGCGTTGGTTTTCAGCCATTGCCACACCTGCGCGAAGTTGTCGAAGTGCGCCAGAGGCTCGCATGCAAGCAAATTTTCCAGCGGCTGCGCGCCATAGGTGACGGCAAGGCTGTGCACACCCGCGTTGTTTGCCATCTGCAAATCGAAGGAAGTATCGCCTATCATCAAGGTGCGTTCCGGCGCGATATTCAACTCGTCCATGATTTCGAGCAGCATTTGCGGATGCGGCTTGGAAAAACATTCGTCGGCGCAGCGGCTGGCTTGAAAATACGGGCGCAAACCTGATTCGGCAAACGCACGCTCCAACCCACGGCGCGTTTTGCCGGTGGCAACGGCCAGCATGACGCCCTGCTCCGCGAGCTGTTTGATGGCTTCCACAACGCCGTCGAACAGCGCAATGCCGTGGCTGCGCGTGAGGAAATGCGCGCGATAACGCTCCGCCAGCAGATTCAATTGCGTTTCGTCCGCATCAGGGAGCAGCACCGTAATGGCGCGATGCAGTTCCAGCCCGATGATGCTCCGCGCGGCGGCATCGCTGGGAATGGGCAAACCCGCGTCTTTGGCGGCCTCCTGCACGGAAACGGCGATAGCGTGGGTGGAATCGGACAGCGTGCCGTCCCAATCAAACACGATTAAATCAAATTGCTGTGGCATGAAGTTCCAGAGATTTCAGGAATGCGGAAAGTTCTTGTGGTAATGGCGCGGTCAAGGTAAGCGTTTCGCCTTTCAGCGGGTGCTGGATCACGGTTTCGTGCGAGTGTAAAAACATGCGTTTCAGTCCGCGCTTCGCGAGCGCCTTGTTGACCTCGTAATTGCCATATTTGTCGTCGCCGGCGATGGGAAACCCCAGATGCTGCAACTGCACGCGCAACTGGTGCGTGCGGCCGGTAATGAGCTCGGCTTCGAGCAGCGTAAAATCGGTGAAGCTCGCGCGCAGATGAAACACAGTTTCCGAATGCTGACCTTCCGGGTCAACACTGACGCGGCGCTCGCCGCTCTCCAGCGTATATTTTTTGAGCGGCAATTTGACCTTGCGTTTTTTGTCTTTCCAGGCACCGCACACCAGCATCAAATAGCGTTTTTCCAGTTGATTGTTGCGTATGGCCTCATGCAGCGCCACGAGCGCACTGCGTTTTTTCGCGAGCAGCAGCACACCGGAAGTTTCACGGTCGAGCCGGTGCACCAGTTCCAGAAATTTCGCCTGCGGGCGCTCCAAACGCAGTTGCTCGATCACGCCCCGACTGATGCCGCTGCCCCCATGCACGGCCACGCCTGCGGGCTTGTCGATCACGAGTAGGGCTTCATCTTCAAACATTACGCGGCCAACGAAGCGAGGAGCCGTTGCCGCCCCCCCCGCTTTGGGAGCCAGGGCAGCCGTGCGTACAGGCGGAATGCGTACAGCGTCACCGAGCGCCAGCCGACAGGTCACGTCCACGCGTTTGCTGTTCACGCGCACTTCCCCGCTACGCAAGATACGGTAAATGTGGCTTTTCGGCACGCCCTTGAGGTGGCGCGCGAGAAAATTGTCTATGCGCTGCCCTTCGCTGCTTTCATCCACGGTGACCAGGCTGACGGCTGCTTTTTCTTTGCTTAAATTGTTCATCTCGCCTATACTATGCCCTTGCTTTTTAAAGCATAGGCTTCTGAAGCAAAAGAATTTCTGGTTAATACCGCTCACCATCTGCCCCGAATCCGGGCAACAAGAAGCGGTTTGAAGCTTCCGGAAACTCCCCCTATTCCCTGTGCGGGATACGTTCGCACCAGCGACGAGCGGGAGGTTGAATCCGGATCATTTAGCGCTCAAAGCTGCCGCGCCCGGACAGGCTCAAGATTCCGCGCGGCGGGGAACCGAACTTGACGGAATTGTAAACGAAAAGACAGTTTTCACGGACATAAAACCGCAACCCACAATTAAAGTTAATTGTTAATAACTATATTTAACTAACTGATTTTTATAGAATTCAACACATAAATCTCTTCGAAATGAAAGAGTTGTTCCCGGTGTTGGGTTTGCGTGTGTAGCGCGGTGTTCCGTAAGCTTTTTGTACATCGTCATCCTTCCTTTCCCACCAGCCACATGGTTTTGCATCATCGTGGCTTGCCTCGTGTGCCCGCTGAAGAGCGCGGGAGAAGAACTACATGAAACGCATGCTTTTTAATGCGACGCAGGAAGAAGAACTGCGCGTCGCAATCGTTGACGGCCAGAAACTGATAGATCTCGATATCGAACAAGCCGGCAAGGAACAACGCAAAAGCAATATTTACAAGGGTGTCATCACCCGCATCGAGCCTTCGCTCGAAGCCTGCTTCGTCAATTACGGCACCGACCGTCACGGCTTTTTGCCGCTCAAGGAAGTTGCGCGCAGCTACTTTCAGGAAAACGGCGGCCGCGACAACCTGCGCGAAGGTCAGGAACTGATCGTTCAGGTGGACAAGGACGAACGCGGGAACAAGGGCGCCGCGCTCACTACCTTCATCAGCCTGGCCGGTCGCTATCTCGTGCTGATGCCAAACAACCCGCGCGGCGGTGGCGTTTCGCGCCGCATCGAGGGCGAAGATCGCAACGAACTGCGCGACGTGCTGGCGCAACTGGAAGTTCCCTCCGGCATGAGCATCATCGCGCGCACTGCCGGTATAGGCCGCAATCTGGAAGATCTGCAATGGGATCTCAACTATCTCACCAAGCTGTGGGATGCCATCGAAGGCGCGGCCAAACACGAAACCGCGCCATCGCTGATTTTTCAGGAAGGCAGTCTGGTCATCCGCGCCATGCGTGACTATTTTCAGCCTGATATCGGCGAAATTCTCATTGATACCGAAGATGTGTACGAGCAAGCCCGGAACTACTTTGAAAACGTGGTCATGCCGGGTCACGGCCAGCGCGTCAAACTCTATCGCGACGATGTTCCGCTGTTCTCGCGCTTTCAGATCGAACACCAGATCGAAACCGCGTTCGCGCGCGAAGTGCGCCTGCCCTCCGGCGGCGCGATCGTCATTGACCATACCGAGGCGCTGGTATCCATAGACGTCAACTCCGGCCGCTCCACACGCGGCAGCGATATTGAGGAAACTGCGTTCAAGACCAATCTCGAAGCCGCTGACGAAGCCGCGCGCCAACTGCGTCTGCGCGACCTCGGCGGACTGGTGGTGATCGACTTCATCGACATGGAAAGCCCGCGTAACCAGCGCGAAGTGGAAAACCGTTTGCGCGACGCGCTGCATTATGACCGCGCACGCGTGCAGACCGGAAAGATTTCCCGTTTCGGCCTGCTGGAACTGTCGCGCCAACGCCTGCGCCCCAGCCTCGGCGAATCCAATCACATCCCCTGCCCACGCTGCCACGGCACTGGCCATATCCGCGGCATCGAATCCACCGCGCTGCACATCCTGCGCATCACGCAGGAAGAGGCAATGAAGGAAAACAGCGCCGTAATCCAGGTGCAGTTGCCGGTTGAGGCCGCCACTTTCCTGCTCAACGAAAAGCGCTCGGAAATCCATGCCATCGAGCATCGCATGGACGTCAAGGTCGTGCTCATTCCCAATACCTATCTCGAAACGCCGAACTACAAAATCGTGCGCCTCCGTCATGATGACGTCGGCGACGACAGCAAGGCGAGCTACGAGTTGATGGAGATGATTACCGAAACTGAAGACACGCCCGCCGCCGAAAAGAAATCGGAACCGACGCGTCAGGAAGCCGTGGTCAAAGGCATCACGCCTGCTTCGCCCGCACCCACACGCTACGACCTCGTGCCGACCAGTGCGCCGCAAACTTCGCTGTTCGGTCGCTTCCGCTCCTGGCTCACCGGCATTACCGCCGAAAAAGAGGAGGAAACCGCCACGCCCGAGCCGCGCAAACGTGAAAGCACGCGTCGTAACGAGCGTGGGAACGGCAACCGCAGCCGCAATAACGAACGCGGTGATCGCAAGGAACGCAGCGCGCGCAAGGAACAGCGTAGCGAAGGCCGTGGCAATCAACGCCAACAGGAAAATCGCCAAGGCGAGGAGCGTCAGGAACGCGCAGAACGTCCGCCACGTCAGCCGCGCCAACCCAAACCGGAGAAAACCGAGCAACCTGCGCTGATGTCAACCGAAACAACGGAAACCGGTGAAACCCAGCAACGCGGCAATCGCCGTCGCGGTCGTGGCGGTCGCGACCGTCAGCGTGGCGAGCGTAAACCACTGGATTCAAACATCGAAACCGGAACCTTGGAAGGGCAAGCCGAGCTGAATTTGGCGCATGATCAGGAGGCCGCTCCCAAACCTGAACGCAAACCGCGCACGCCGCGCCGTCGCAAAAACGAGGACATGGCGCCTGCGGAAGAAGTCGCATCGGCAGAAGTACCAGCTTCCATAACTGAGCCGATAGCAGTTATCAGCCCGGCAATAACCGTTGTTGAGCCTGTGGTTGAGGAACCAGTTGCAGCTACGGAACCAGCCGTGGTTGCAGAACCGGCCGAGGTTGCGGAACCAATCGTGATCGCAGAACCGGTCGTAGTTGCTGCCGAGCCAATCGCCGTGGCTGAACCCGCACCTCAGCCTGCTCCTGCGCCCATTGTCATCGCCGATATCGCCAGTAGCGGTCTGGAAATGGTCGAAACCAAATCCGTACCTGCGCCTGTGGTTGAGGAAGAAGCGCCCAAGCGCCGCCGTGAAGGCTCCGCTCCCTGGCAGAAGCCCGCAACGGGATCCAGTGTTGCCGATGAGCCTTTGGTGATGGTGGAAACCCAGAAGTAATCCAATTTTGCGGTTTTTCTACAAGAAAAAGCCCCGCATTGCGGGGCTTTTTTCAGATCAAGACTCTTGCATCTCTGCCCAGAATTCACATCACATACAAGCGAAATCCCGGCGTCAAATAAATTACGCTCTCACACTGCATCCGGAGGCTCCGCGCCGTAAAATTTCTCACGCAAATTCTTTAGTTCGTCGCGCAGCTTGGCGGCTTTTTCGAACTCCAGATTTTTCGCCGCCTCGTGCATATCCTTTTCCAGGCGCTTGAGCTGTTTCAGCACCTGTTTTTCGTTCATCACATCGTAGCGGGCGAAGGTTTGCGCGGCTTGCAGTTCCTTGGCTCCGGCTTCCGCGTCATACACGCCTTCGATGATGTCCTTGATGCGTTTGACCACGCCGCGTGGGGTAATACCACGCGCTTCATTAAACTCCATCTGCTTTTTGCGCCGCCGCTCGGTTTCGTCCATTGCCAGTTTCATGGAGTGCGTCATCGTGTTGGCGTAAAAAATCACGCGGCCATTGAGATTGCGCGCGGCGCGCCCGGCAGTCTGGATCAGCGAACGCCCGGAACGCAGAAAACCTTCCTTGTCTGCGTCCAGAACAGCGACCAGTGACACCTCGGGAATATCCAGCCCCTCGCGCAGCAAATTGATGCCGACCAGCACATCAAACTCGCCAAGTCGCAGATCACGAATAATTTCCACACGCTCCACCGTGTCAATATCCGAATGCAGATAACGCACCTTGACACCGTGCTCGGCCAGATAATCGGTCAAATCCTCGGCCATGCGCTTGGTAAGCGTGGTCACGAGCACACGCTCACCGTTGGCGACGCAGTATTTGATTTCGGATAACAGGTCATCGACCTGCGTATCCGCCGGTTTGACGATGATTTCCGGGTCGACCAAACCCGTCGGCCTCACCAGTTGCTCTACCACTTGCTCCTGATGCCTGGCTTCATAATCGGCGGGCGTCGCGCTCACAAAAACGCATTGACGCATGACTTTCTCGAATTCCTCAAAACGCAGAGGCCGGTTATCCAGCGCGGACGGCAAGCGGAAGCCGTAATCGACGAGATTTTCCTTGCGCGAGCGGTCGCCTTTGTACATGCCGCCGATCTGCGGCACCGTGACGTGTGACTCATCAATAATCATCAGCGCATGCTTGGGCAGATAATCAATCAGCGTTGGCGGCGGCTCGCCTGCCGCGCGGCCAGTCAGATGGCGGCTGTAGTTTTCGATGCCTTTGCAAAAACCGATTTCATTAAGCATTTCAAGATCATAGCGTGTGCGCTGCTCGATGCGTTGCGCCTCCACGAGCTTGTTGTTCTTGATGAAAAAATCCACACGTTCGCGCAGCTCCAGCTTGATGGTTTCGATCGCGCGCAAAGTCGCTTCACGCGCCGTCACATAATGACTGGAAGGAAAGATGCGGAAATTGTGGATTTTGTTGTAGATCTGTCCGGTGAGCGGATCAAACAGCGTGATCGCCTCAATCTCGTCGTCAAACAGGCTGATGCGCACCGCCGTCTCGCTGTTTTCCGACGGAAATACATCCAGCACATCACCTCGTACACGAAACGCGCCGCGCGAAAAATCAAAATCGTTGCGGTCATACTGCATGCGTGTGAGATGCATGATGATGTCGCGCTGGCTGATTTTCATGCCTTGATGAATATGCAGCACCATGCCGTGATATTCACCGGGATCGCCTATGCCGTAAATCGCGGAAACTGTGGCCACCACCACGCAATCCTCGCGCTCCAGTATCGCCTTGGTCGCCGACAAACGCATCTGCTCGATGTGGTCGTTGATGCTGGAATCCTTCTCGATGAACAAATCGCGCGACGGAACGTAGGCTTCCGGCTGGTAATAGTCATAATAGGAGACGAAATACTCGACTGCGTTATGCGGAAAAAAATCGCGGAACTCGGAATACAGTTGCGCCGCTAATGTCTTGTTTGGCGCCATCACAATCGCCGGACGCCCCAACTGCGCGATCGCGTTGGCCATGGTGTAAGTCTTGCCCGAGCCGGTCACACCCAGCAAGGTTTGAAAGCGCATCCCCTGCCGCACACCCTCCACCAGCCTTTCCACCGCCGCAGGCTGATCGCCTGCAGGCAGAAACGGCTGATAAAGCTGATAAGGGCTGCCCGGAAAAGTGATGCAATCCTGGCTGACAGCGGTGGTAGTGGAGTCAGGCATGAAGCTTGCGATTGTATCAGCATCCGGCAAAACTTTATCGGACGCGGATTTAGCGGTAAACTTCCGCATATTTTGCCGATAATTCTTTACCGATAATTCAAGGATTACAACTTTGGAACTCTCCCGCCGCGTTCAAGTTATCAAGGAATCACCCACTCTTGCTGTTACCGCACGTGCTGCGAGGCTCAAGGCCGAAGGGCACGACATCATAGGGCTGGGCGCAGGCGAACCGGATTTCGATACGCCACAGCATATCAAGGACGCAGCCAAGAAAGCCATAGACGACGGTTTCACCAAATACACGCCAGTCAGCGGTATTCCCAGCCTCAAAAAAGCCGTGGTTGCAAAGTTTCAGCGCGAAAACGGGTTGGACTACACCGTCAACGAAGTCATTGTCGGCGCCGGCGGCAAACAATGCATTTTCAATCTCGCGCTGGCCGTGCTGAATGCGGGTGATGAAGTGGTGATTCCAGCGCCGTATTGGGTGTCGTATGCCGATATCGGTATCGTCGCCGAGGCCGAACCCGTCGTGGTCGAATGTGGCATTGAGCAGGAATTCAAGATCACCCCGGCGCAACTTGCCGCCGCGCTGACACCGCGCACCAAAATGTTTTTCATCAATTCGCCGTCTAACCCGACCGGTGCGGTTTATACGCTGGATGAATTGAAAGCGCTGGCTGAAGTGCTCCGAAAATTTCCGCGTGTACTCATCGCCACCGATGACATGTATGAGCATGTGAACCTGACCGGCACGCCATTCGTGAATATTCTCAATGCCGCACCGGATTTGAAAGATCGTACTGTCGTGCTCAATGGCGTTTCCAAGGCCTACTCCATGACCGGTTGGCGCATTGGCTATGCCGCGGGGCCGGCCAACATCATCAAGGCAATGGGCATTTTGCAATCGCAATCCACTTCCAACCCAACCTCAATTTCCCAAGTCGCCGCGCAAGCTGCGCTGGAAGGCGATCAAGGTTGCATCGAACCCATGCTCAAGGCTTTCCATGAGCGACATGAATTTGTGGTTCAGCGTTTCAACCAAATCCCCGGACTCAAGTGTCTCAAGGCAGGCGGCGCGTTCTATGCCTTTCCCGACGCGCGCGTTGCCATCGCCGCGCTGCACAAGGCCGGAAAAATCAAGGAAGCCACTGATCTCGCGTTATCCGACTATCTGCTGGAATCTGTCGGCGTCGCCGTAGTG
The DNA here is from genome assembly GCA_031277395.1 of Methylobacillus sp. Classification (GTDB taxonomy): domain Bacteria; phylum Pseudomonadota; class Gammaproteobacteria; order Burkholderiales; family Methylophilaceae; genus MM2. The sequence goes on from JAITML010000038.1 coordinate 33,714, forward strand.
CCGGGCTCCGCCTTCGGCGCCGAAGGCTATTTCCGCATCTCATTCGCCACCTCGATGGAAAATCTCAAAAACGCGCTGGATCGCATCGAAAAAGCGCTGATCTGATCGCCCATCCCTGTTGACCGGGTCGCCCCAAGTCAGTATCATTGCGGCTTTCTCAAATTCCCCGATAGCTCAGTCGGTAGAGCAACGGACTGTTAATCCGTGTGTCCCTGGTTCGAGCCCAGGTCGGGGAGCCAGTCAAATCAAGGCTTGCAGCGATGCAGGCCTTTTTGTTTTCCGCCTGCACAAATCCTTCAAACCACTGCCGCACCAAAGTTGTTCATTTTCTTTCATCACCACCACATCAAGGGCAGATTAATACGGTTGTTTTTTGCGCGATCTGTGCCAGAATTGAGAAAAGGAGGACGCCATGGAAATGACACCCATCCACTCCGGCAAATTGCGCGCTGTTGGATACGATGCGCGTAACCGGATTCTCCAGGTTCAGTTGGAGGGCGGAGTGATGCTGCAATATAGCGGCATCGGGGACGAGTTGTGGCGGCGTTTGCGTGATTCCGCTTCCGCGTGGAGCTTTTATCGCGACAACATCGAGGAGGAGTTTTCCGCCCGGAACGTCTCCGCGCAGGCGCCTTCTTCGGAGCCGCGCAAAAATCCGCTGGATGATCTTTTCGGCTGAACCTGCTGCGAATTTTATTTGTCCTAACGATTATGAAACCAAAATCGCTTCTGCAAAAAATAGTATTGCTCACGTTGGTCACTCTTCTGGCCGCCTGCGCTACAACGCCCGAAGAACGGCGCGCCAACGCCGTGCGTGAGGCGAATCGGCTCAAGCAAACGCATGGCCTGACCTGCGAGCGGCTGGGTTATGAGCGTGACACCGAAAAGTGGCGCGACTGCCTGCTGGAAATGGAAAAGCAGCGTTTGATTCAGCAGCAGATGATGATGGATCGCATGAACTACTGGTCTCCCGGTTTTTATTCTCCGTTCTACTACGGCCCCCGCTGCTATCGCTACGGCGCACGATTGATGTGCCGCTGAACACGCATATGGCTGGCACGCATTCCGCCGCCATGCGCTTTCTGGCCAATCTTGATTCTGACTGGGCGAATCTGATCGCACACGCGGGTCGCTGCACTCTGCAAGCGCAAACGGAACGCGAACCGTATGAGGCACTGGTGCGGGCTGTGGCTCACCAGCAATTGCACGGCAAGGCAGCGGAAGCCATATTGCAGCGTTTGTTGGCATTGTTCCCGCGCAAATCTTTTCCCGACCCGCAACAACTTCTGGCAATGAGTAACGCTGCCTTGCGCAGCTGCGGTTTTTCCGCCGCCAAAATCAACGCGATACGTGGCATCGCACAAGGCGCGTTGAATGGGCAAGTTCCCACGTTGGCAGAGGCGCAGTTGCTGGATGATGAAACCCTGATCCGGCAACTGGTTGAATTACGCGGCGTGGGTCGCTGGACAGTGGAAATGCTGCTGATTTTCTCACTGGGTCGCCCGGATGTATTGCCCGTGGATGATTTCGGTGCGCGCGAAGGCTGGCGCATCCTTAAAAGCCTGCCGCAACAGCCCAAACCCAGGGCGCTTGCAGAGATCGGACTGAATTTTCGCCCTCACCGTTCGACCGCCGCTTGGTATCTTTGGCGCGCGTCCGAAATTTCAAAAAACTTGACGAAAAATAACGCCAGCCCCGTAACCTGACCACTTATCGCCATATCCTACCCGCTTATCTGATTTTGGTTGCGCACATGATGAATAGCGCCCTTAATGATAAACCTATTTGTGGTGTTAAAGCTGTTTGAGGTAAAGAGTTGAAAGATCAGCTACAGTTCATCGAGCCGAGGCAATTATGCGTCGGACTGTATGTCCATCTGGATCTTGGCTGGGCAAAGCGTCCTTTTATGTTCAGCAGTTTCAAGATTCAGAGCGAAGATCAAGTCCGCAAACTTCGCCAACTCGGTCTGGACAAGATCCGTTATGACCCGGAACGCAGCGATTGCGAGCCATTACCGATTTACACCTCCTCTGCCAAAAAATCTACAGACGAGCAGGCCGCACCCGCCGAGCCTTCCAAAACGCCGCAACAACGACGTCTTGAGCATCTCAAGCAGATGAATGCCGTCATCCGTATTTGCGAGAAATCGTTTGCGCATGATGTAAGCATCGCGCGCAAGCTGGTGCGTGATCTTTCCACGCAGCCGGATGCCGCCGTCGAAGAGGCGGAGACGTTGGTTGATCGCCTCGTCAATTCCGCCGTCACCAAACCGGATAGCGTGTTACACGCCGTCAGCGGTCACCATACCACGCCGGATGATTATGAGCATGCGCTCAATGTCGCCGTGCTGTCACTGATGCTGGCAAAGGAAATCGGCGTCACCGCAAGCGATGCGCGTGAACTCGGCCTCGCCGCGCTGTTCCACGATATCAGCAATGAGGAAGTTCCGCGCTACAAATCCTTCATAGACCAGCGTTGCGAAAATCGCGTGCGCACCGTGAAAGAAGCCGGCCTTTCGGATACCGTGCAGCGCCTCATCATGCAACATATGGAGCACGTTGACGGCTCCGGCTCGCCAAGCAATCTGACTGGCGAGGAAATGGATCCGCTCGCCAAAGTACTATCCGTTGTGTACGCCTACAACAGCCTGTGCAATCCAAATAATCCGGACAATGCGATGACGCCTTTTGAGGCAATCACGCATATGTACGCCACCGACCACGAAAAATACGATCCGCAAGCTCTCAGTCTGCTCATGAAAATGCTGGGAATATACCCGCCGGGCAGCATAGTGCAATTGTCGAATGGCACCTACAGCATTGTGCTGTCCATGAATCCGAACCAGCCGCAACTGCCGATCATGCGTGTCCACCATCCGACCATCCCGCGCGAAACGCCGCTGATGATTGATCTCAGCAAGGAAAGTGGCATCACCATGAAAAACTGCATGCCACCTCATGAATTGCCCAGGGAAGTTTTCGAATATCTGCGCCCAACCCGGCGCGTGAGTTATTACTTTGTGCCCAGAAAAATGCTGGATCAGCCTCTGCCGGGAATCGCCTGGGCGCACGCGCCACAGTAAAACATCTCCTCCCTGCCTCCGTGACAAGCCGTTGTCTGGAGGTTTTTTCCTCGCCTGCCAGGACTATTCACACTAAAACGGCAGAAATAACGCCGTCGCCAAACTCTGCGTGACGCTGACGATAAAACGCTGGGTTTTCTCCGCAAGCACGCTGGCATAAACATCCAGCCGCCCGATGATTTTGCCGAACTCACGTTCAAAACTCAGATTGCGCTCATTCTCGTTTTGCTCATTGGTGAGCAGCAAAAGTTGTCCGTTCTGATCCCGCGTGTTCGAAAGCTTCCAGACGGCGATTTCGACATTACGCGCCGCGTTGTAGAGCATCTGCGGATCAATGCTGTCGGTGAAATAAAACTCGGTCTTGCCGCCATGCGCCTTGATGAACATGGTCTGCAGGCCGACGATGAACGGCAACACGCGATCCCCGGTATATTCAGGCTTGAACGCGAGATAAATCGCATCCGTCCCCTGCATTCCGTTAATCGCCTTGAATTTCCAGTTCTGCCCGCCATCGAACACCCAATCCGCCATCTCCTCCGCCGTGCCAGACGTACTCTTGGCCAACTCATGCGGATTGCGTTTGTAGAGTTTGATCATCAGCAGCTTGAGGCTTTTGGTATTCTCGCGCATCTCGATATCGCCCATGCGATCCAGATCCATCTTCCCCAATTGGCTGGGCGAATTGTGATCCTGCTCATGCGGAACCTGCTTGCCGTTGACGGCAGGCGTGGAAGTGGCGCATGCGGCGAGCAAGGCGCAAGACATGACGATGACAAGGCTGGCGGTTCTGATTTTGCATTCTCCCTTTACAGGTAACAGTATTACCCGGCACGACCATTTTGTGAACTGGGTATGCATCCGATACCGGGATATTTGGGCTAGAATGATCGCACGGAATGAGAACAACGCAATAGCAGGAAAATTACCATGTTTCGAATGTTGCGCAATAACGCAGAAAAGCGCCCGAATCCGGTTTCATGCGACGAATCGCCCTCACCTGCCGGAAATATCATACCCTCGATTCCGGTAAGTCCTCCAAATGCCACTCGTCGCATGCTCGTGATGGGAGGACTTGCAGGAATGTTGGGTTTGCTCACAAAAGGCTGTGTCTCCGTCAATAAACCCACTGCAACAACGCCTGCCGCACAAGCCATTGACCTCGCCAGCATCCCGCGAGGAGCCGTGGCGCAACTGATTGCAGGCAATCTTTCGTCCGCGCTGCGCGACGTCGGCTATCCGGCTGACTGGTTTCTCGCCAATCTGCTGGCCCTGGGTCTTCAAGGCAAGCCACCGAAACTGTACAGACACATTTCAGGCGGCAAAACTCTTGCCGATTTTGCGGAAGATCATTTTGACGTCATAGCCAACAGCTATACGTTTCTGGTGAGCTACTACAACAAGGAGGTCGAGGGCTACCACATGTTTCTGTGGCATGGCGTCCGCATGAATGGCTTGCAGATAGTGGCGGCACTCGATGAAAGTGTCACGTCCGAGGAAGCCTGGCATGCATGGCGTCAGGCTTACTTTTACTATGGCGAGAAATCCAAACCCGTGCTGACTTACGCGCCGGGACACCATGGCTGGTCTGCCTGGGAAGCGGCGCTGCAACTGATCGCCACGCCTGAAGCCAAGGCGATCTGGTTGACCAGCGCCGATGCGCCGAATTTTCCCAGCGACAATTTATCCAACGAAGTCGGTGTGCAGCTGGTGCTTGGCCATCCGGCTTATGACAGCGGACGCAAGCCGCTGGCCTACTTCAGCGCGGTAGCAGTGGCGCTTTATGTGGATTCCGCGCCAATGGCTCTGCAGTCGGCGATACAACAGGCTTTGAGCGATACCGGCCTCAATGCCAAAGACATTGGCAGCATCGTGCATGACTCCGGCAGGGGGATGGGCAAAGGAAAACTCAACGAGGAAGCCAGAAAACGCCAAGGCGTCATCAATGGCACGATGCAGATGCTGTTCCCGAACATCAACCCGCTCACCAACGTTATTGATCTCAGTTCCACCTTTGGCGATCTGGGTGCGAGCACGGTCAACCTTTCACTTCTGATCGGCGCTTTTGCCTGCCATGAAAGAAAGCATCCGGTGCTTTACATGAGCGTTCGCGATCCGGGCATGGCTCGGGCGCTGGTGATCCTGCCATCGCCTGAATATTCGGAAACGGATATGGCGCGACGCTGGCGCCCGGTCAATCAAAGATCGTTCTGGAGCCGCTCCTGGTGGGGGCAACGCCGGGATGGCAAGCCGGATTATTGAGATCGAAATTGTCAGCAAAACCAAATCATGCCTATTCACGTTTGGAGAAAATCCGCCATGCTTCAAATACTACGCCACGGCATAGCTCTGCTCTTGATCGGAGTTGTTCTGATGGCACAGGCGCAAGATTCCGGTAACGCGCAGGAGCGATCCATGCCACCCGGCGAGCAGTACAGCACCGCTCGCAGCTATCACCGCGTGGGGAACTATGAGAAAGCCGCCATCTGGTACCGCAAGGCGGCGGAACAAGGACGATCCGACGCGCAGTATTATCTTGCCGAGTTTTACAGAACGGGCACGGGTGTTCCACAAGACTACAAACAGGCGCTCTTCTGGTATCGCAAATCGGCTGAGCAGAAAGACGACAAGCAGAACGATTATGAAAGCGGATTGGCGCTAGCCACTCTGGGATATTTGTACACCAATGTCGAAAGCGTACGAGATTACAAGGAAGCCGCTTACTGGTATCGCAAGGCTGCCGATTGGGGAGATCCGTCCGCAATGTCAGGCTTGGGCATGCTGTATTACAACGGGCAAGGCGTTCCACAAAACTATGAAGAAGCTGCCTTTTGGTTTCGCAAGGCAAACGACGGAGGCCCGCTTGGCCATATCTATGAATACGGCCAGGGCGTCCCGCAAGACGATAATCTGGCGGCCTATTGGTATCGCAAAGCGGCCGAGGGACCTAATCCTTATTGGAATCGAGGCGAATCCGGCAATGCCCAAGCGCAGAACAATCTGGGAAATCTGTATTACGAAGGGCGCGGCGTTCCGGTGCAGGATTATGAGGAAGCCGCTTTCTGGTACCGCAAGGCGGCCGAACAGGGGGAACCCAATGCGCTCCTCAATCTAAGTGATATGTACGTTGCCAAACGGGTTGGATTTTCCGATGACGTATTGGCCTACATGCTTTTATCGCTCGCCGCAGCCAAAGGAAAGGATGTTCAAAAAAGTTTGCGCGTTTTGGAATCGACATTATCCGCCGCGCAACTCAAGGAAGCTCGGGCACTGGCACAGCAATGGCAACCCGGCACACCGCTGCCGCTTATGAGCAAGACCGGTGGTTCCGCTACATTGTGGACCATGCTCGAAGTGCTCGCGCGGCAAATACCGATCACAAAAGAGAAGATCGAGAGCAGCCTTTCGATAACACTGAATAAACAGGTTGATCCTGACGATAGCGCCAAACGTTTGTTCGTGAGTGACAAACTCGCCTTGAGGGATGGCGTAAAACTTGCACAGATCGAACTCGAATCTCGCTCCTCGCAGCTGACACTGGATATCGAAGGCGCTTGCATCAGCGAGGTGGAAGTCCGACACTATTTCTCGATACAGGAATTAAATGCTTCCACCCACCCTCCCAGCAACTGGTTTGGCGGCAAGCTCAAAAGCCAAAGGGCATTCAGTACAAGCGACTATAGAAACAAGCAACAGATAACCTGGTTTTTCGGTTTCATCAAACAGGGTGGCAGCGATTGCCTTGCCCAAGTTGCGATCCGCCCGTAACATTGATCCGCGTCATCACTGGACACCACACAGGAGGATAAAATGAAAAAATGGATGTGCAACGTATGTGGCTATATCTATAACGAAACCGAGGGCGATCCCGACGGTGGCATCCCGCCCGGCACTCGCTGGGAAGATATTCCTGCGGACTGGGTCTGCCCCGCCTGCGGCGTAGCCAAGAGCGATTTCGAGATGGTGGAATTTTAGGCACGTTCAGCAAGCTGCAGCATATGGAGATCACCTGCTACCGCGACGACGCCTTTGCCAGCGAGTGGCGCACCCTGCCCGCTGAAATCTACAATCTTGCGACGACTTTGCTGGCGCGCGCACCCGATGGGCAACTTTTCGTTCCAATTCGCACCATGCAAATGCTCACCATCATAGACCACGAGGAATTTGTATTCATCGACGGCGAGCGCAAATGCTGGATAGACATTGCCTGGCGCAATTTCAAACCGCAAGAGCGCGAATCGCTGACCGCTCCCGTGTCATACGAAGCTGTTTATTACCGCCCTGAATCCGCCAACTACATGAACCAGCTACACAGCGAATTTCCATCCGCCCTGCAGCAACTTGCCGCTAAGGAAAAACCGGATGTATCGGCAAAAGTGCTGAAATTCCCGACGCAGAAAAATCCTGCTTGTTGATATTTGTTCACTCATCCTCTCCCAATTCCGGATTCCATCCCGCATTTCTTCCTCGTTCCATTGCCGCTTCGTAGATTCGCGCGTGTTTTTCGCGCAGCGCGGGTGGGAGTTGTCCGGGTAAATGCGCGTGAGGTTCCCAGGCAGCATAAACTTTTTCGTAGAGATTCTGCATTTGCGCCGCGTTCCATCCGGCGCAGGTTTCGCTTTCGGGGATGAGGTCAAACAGCCAGCCGTCCATGACGATACGGCCAAGATGCGTCAGGCCGCCATTGGTGTCCAGGTCGATACCGATATAGGTTTCCATGTATTACCTCGTTGCTTATCTTGTCAGGCCGGCATACAGCAGCGGCAGTTTTTCAGGCAGACGCTCCACGCGATCAATCACCATGTAATTGCGTGTACCGAAAATGCGCGAAACATATTGATCGGCGCGCGGATCAAGGCTCATGCAATATGTGACGATCCCGCTGCGGCCAGCCTCCTCCACCGCTTTGCGTGTATCGTAGCGCAGATATTGCGGATCGCGCACATCAACATCAGCGGGCTCGCCATCCGTAATCACCAGCAGCAATTTTTTCGATGATTTCTGCTGACGCAAATGATAAGCCGCGTGACGAATCGCCGCGCCCATACGCGTGGATAGCTGGCCGGTCATGCCCGCGAGACGCGATTTCGGCAGCTCATTGTAAGGCTGGTCAAAATCCTTGAAACGGAAATAATCAACGTTGTGGCGACCGTCCGAACAGAAACCGTGAATCGCAAATGGATCGCCCACTTTGCTGATTGCATCAGCGAGCAATACACAGGCTTGCCGTGTGAGTTCCAGCACGGTGAAATCCTGACCGCTTACTTTTTCGTTGGTGGACTCCGACAAATCGAGCAATACCATCACCGAAATGTCTCGCACCTTGCGTACCGAGCGCATCATGATGCGGGGATCGGGCTGCGCCCCCATGCGAATATCCACCACACTCGCAATCGCTGCGTTGATGTCGATGTCGTCACCATCCTCCAGTTTGCGCATGCGTGTCACGCCTTGCGGCTGCATCGCATCGAGCAAAAATTTCATGCGCGAGATGATGCGCTTGTGCTGCGCGGTAATGGCATCTATCGCTTGCAAATCACCCGCCTTCGGGCGTTTTTCCAGCACCGTCGCCCAGCTTGGGCGCTCGAGCTGAATCTGGTAGTCCCATTCCGAATAATGAAACGGATCGGAGACTGGTTCCTTGCCTTCGAGTTCATTGAATGACTGGCCCATGTCCTCGTAAGGATAAAGCTCGGTGCCAAGCACCCAGATTTCTTCGGCATCGTCACCCGCGGTTTCCACGTCAGTCTCGTTCGCCATTTCCATCACATTGACGTATTTGCGTACCTGCTTGACGGATTCGTAACCGGCGGCGATGGATTTGTCGAAGTCGAATTCTTCAAATTCCCAGAAGTAGCGGTTATCATCGAGATAGGGCGCTGTGAGTGTATCCGTGCGCGGATGAAACGGAATATTTTTTTCACGGAACGCATGCGCCAGTTCGACGCCGATATCCCAGGATAACTGGTTGTCATGCAAGCGCTCCATGTTCTGCCGGAACAGCGCCTTGCCCTGCGTAATCCACGCATCGTCGTCGTGATAGCCGGGATCGAGCAACGCACGCGCAAGCCGGTTAAGATAGTCGCCCGCGCTCGCGGCTTGCTGCGGCGTGATGTTATGGAACTGCGACCACAATTGGCGCAAGCCGGGGAAACGGCGAATGGAAAGCGCCTCTACGCGCGCATCCTCGATCACGCTGATGACGGCCATTTGCCACGGGTTGAGCGCCTCGGCGGAAATCGGCATTCTGGTTTCCACCAAATGCGCTGCACAGTGCACTGCCGCCGCACGATAAAGTTCATCGCCGCGCACGCCTTCGAAATCGTCATAGGCATCCGGCAAGTGCAGCAGATAACCTTCGATGAACGGCTTGTAACCTTCGCGCGTTTCAAAGTCGCCCGAAGTCGGCCGCATGAAAAAATCCCGCCCCCACAAGGCGCGCAAATACATGTTGATACGCCGCTGCACATCGACAAACAACGTGCCTTTGCGCTCCTTTTGCAGCATCGCCTGGGATTCTTTTGATTCCAGACCGAAATAACGTATCTGCTCTTCAAAATCGGTTTTATACGCATGAGCGCCCCACAGCGCCCAGCGCCGCAGGCCGCCCAAGGTAAGATGGGCGAACAACGCTTCCAGTTTGAGCAGCATGGGTCGCAAGCCGCGCGGCGCTTGCGCGAGAAGCACATTGAGCAATTGCAGATAACCACGAAACAGCGCCGTGTCTCCCAGACGCCGCGCGGCTTCGGGAGCGGTGCCAACCACTGCTTCCAACACCATGCCGGAAGTTTTGGAGGCCATCATCATCACGGTTTGCACAAGCTCCGCAACCGCATCTTCGCCGATTTCACGCGCGATCTGTGGCGCGGCACCGATGAAAGCATCGACCAGTTCCGGCCCCTTGCCCAATCGTTTCAGGCGCTGCGCGCCGGCAAGATAATCTTCCAATCCCTTGGGTGTGAACACGCGCGCAACTTCATGCCAGGTTGCGCGCAACCGGGATGCAGACTCTACGCCCAGTTCCTGCAACAGATCGGCATGATCTACAAGATTGGCAGTCATCGTGATGCGATTATCATTGGTCATTCACCCTTGGGCAGACTCAGGGCAAACGATAATTTCAGTTGAAAAAAGTCGTCACTGCGGCATCCAGCGCGTCACGCATATCCGGATCGTCCGTGATCGGGCGCACAAGCGCCATGCTGCATGCAGAAATCGGTGCGACGCCTTTGCTGATGAGATTGCCCGCGTAAACCAGCATGCGCGTGGATATGCCTTCGTCAAGACCGTGACCTTTGAGGTTGCGCGCGCGCTCCGCAATCGAAACCAGTTTTTCGGCAATGTCTTTTTCCACGCCGGATTCGTGCATGACGATTTCAACTTCAATCGCAGCTTCCGGGTAGCCGAAATCCAGCGCGCCAAAACGTTGCTTGGTGGATTGTTTCAAATCCTTCATCAACGATTGATAGCCCGGATTATAGGAAATCACCAATTGAAAGTCGGGATGCGCATGCACCAACTCGCCCTTTTTTTCGAGCGGCAACACACGGCGATTGTCGGTCAGCGGATGGATGACTACCGTAGTATCCTGACGCGCTTCGACCACTTCGTCCAGATAAACAATCGCGCCATGACGAGCGGCCGTGGCAAGCGGCCCGTCCTGCCAGCGCGTGCCGTCGGCATCGAGCAGAAAACGACCGACCAGATCGGATGCGGTCATGTCTTCGTTGCATGCCACGGTAATCAAGGGCTTGCCCAGTTTCCACGCCATGTATTCCACAAAACGCGTTTTGCCGCAGCCAGTCGGGCCTTTCAGCATCATCGGCATGCGCACGGAATAAGCGGCCTCATACAGCGCAACTTCATCCGCCACCGCGCGGTAATACGGTTCCTTTTTGATTTTGTACTGCTGAATCACATCACTCATCCTGGCTTCTCTTTCTGGTTTCTCTTCCTGAAAATTTCATGGCTCTTCGGTCACCAACTCAATCCAGACATGAAATACCGGGATCTCAGACCATTTGGCGCGGGTATTGGCCAGCGTTTCCTCAGAAGCCATGTGGAGCATGTATTCCCGCCCTTTTTTATCCTTGAACCACACTTCTCTTGCCGACCATCCACAGCACTCGAAGCGCAGTTTTTTCAGCCCGAAAGATTTGGCCAGACTCGCTTCCACACCGGCTGCATCACGCCCGCTCACGCTATAGCGCGCGACCAGAGGTTTGAGCTGTTCGTCCGCATGATACTCGCACCGCTCATAATTCAAATGCTTTGGTTTCTTGCCCAACTCGGCCAGAAAATCGCCGCAAACATAAATCGGCTCCTCTGCTTGCGCGTGCATAAGTCTGCCCGGCAGAAACGCGAATGCCGCACAAAGCAGCAGTGCTTTTGCAACAACCCATGCAGATTTTTTCATTTCCTGTATCGCAGACATCAATAAAAACCCCCATCACGCCAGGCGTAATGGGGGTATGCGAAACATCCTTAAACCGTCTTGCCGCGATAGATCACCATCGAAGCACCCTGCGACTGCGCGTCATTATCGTAGCCGATGAGACGCACATGGTTGTTCGGATTGGCTTTGTGGCAGGCTTCCGCTTCGGCAAGGATGCGGTCAACATCGGTCTCGCCGAACATCGGCAACTTCCACATATACCAATACGAATCCATGAGATATTGTGGCTCGATGTGCTCGATGGCCGGGTTCCAGCCTCTGGAGACAAGATATTTGATCTGCTCGCGGATATCTTTCTCACCCATCGCCGGCAGATAGGAGAAGGTTTCAAACTTGCGGCTGGCGGGGTCGCTCAGGCGCGACTTGTAATCCATTACTTCGCTCATTGCATTTCCTTTCAGTATTCATTCATGCTTACTTGTGGGCGACATCCAGCTTGTCCACCGTATCGAATTCGAACTTGATTTCCTTCCATGTTTCCATGGCGATCTTGAGTTCGGGGCTGCTCTTCGCGGCTTCGGTCAACACGGCGCGGCCCTCTTTCTCAACCGCGACACCCTTGTTGCGCGCTTCCACACAAGCTTCGAGCGCCACGCGGTTGGCTGCGGCACCGGCTGCATTACCCCACGGGTGACCCAATGTTCCGCCGCCGAATTGCAGCACGGAGTTGTCGCCGAAGATGGTGACCAGCGCGGGCATGTGCCACACGTGGATACCGCCGGAAGCCACCGGGAACAGACCCGGCATCGCGCCCCAATCCTGATCGAAGAAGATGCCGCGGCTGCGGTCTTCCTTGACGTAGCTGTCGCGCATAAGGTCGATCCAGCCCAGCGTCGCGGCGCGGTCGCCTTCCAGCTTGCCGACCACGGTACCGGAATGCAGATGGTCGCCGCCGGACAAACGCAGCACCTTGGTCAACAAGCGGAAATGTATCCCGTGGTGCGGATTGCGGTCGAGCACGGCGTGCATCGCGCGGTGGATGTGCAGCAACATGCCGTTGTCGCGACACCAGTTGGCGAGGCCGGTATTGGCCGTCAAACCGCCGGTGAGGTAATCGTGCATGATGATGGGCGCGCCTATGGATTTGGCAAACTCGGCGCGCTTGTACATTTCTTCCGGTGTCGGCGCGGTCACGTTGAGATAGTGTCCCTTGCGTTCGCCGGTTTCGCGTTGCGCCTTGAGCGTCGCTTCCTGCACAAACTCGAAACGGTCACGCCAGCGCATGAAGGGCTGACTGTTGACGTTTTCATCGTCCTTGGTGAAATCCAGACCGCCGCGCAGACATTCATACACCGCGCGGCCATAGTTTTTGGCAGACAAACCAAGCTTGGGTTTGATCGTGCAACCGAGCAGCGGACGGCCATACTTGTTCATCTTGTCGCGCTCGACCTGGATGCCGTTGGGCGGTCCGCCGCAGGTCATCACATAGGCAATCGGGAAGCGCACATCTTCGAGGCGCAGCGAACGCAACGCCTTGAAACCGAATACGTTGCCGACCAGCGAAGTCAGCACATTGACGACCGAGCCTTCCTCGAACAAATCAATCGGATACGCAACAAATGCGTAGAAAGAGGTATCGTCGCCCGGCACGTCTTCGATTCTGTAAGCGCGACCCTTGTAGTAGTCGAGATCGGTCAAAAGATCGGTCCACACCGTGGTCCAGGTGCCGGTGGAAGATTCGGCGGCCACGGCGGCAGCCACTTCTTCGCGATCCACGCCGGGCTGCGGCACGACCTTGAAACAGGCCAGAAGATCCGTGTCTTTGGGAGTGTAATGCGGCTCCCAGTAAGTTTGCCGGTATTCCTTCACCCCGGCGCTGTAGGTTTTGACTGCCATAGTCTTTACTCCTCAAGTTGACGAATTCGAGAGTGCCGCCGCCCAATGGCAACGACATGAAACACATTATGGGAGCGATTTATGGTTTATGATAGTTAAATCAAATTACTGTTATGTTTAACTATTATTAAAGGAAAACCATGCGTATCCGACACGCCACACTCAACCAGTTCCGGATTTTCGACGCTGTCGCGCGCAACATGAGCTTCGCGCGCGCCGCCGAAGAGCTACACCTTACGCCGCCCGCGCTTTCCATTCAAGTCAAACAACTCGCGGATGCGGCCGATGCAACGCTATACGAACAGATCGGCAAGAAAATTCATCTCACCGCCGCCGGTCGTGTCGTCGCCGAAGCCTGCCGCGACATCGACATGCGACTGGAGCGATTGTCGCAGGATTTGAATGCGTTGCAAGGCCTGCAAAAAGGCACGCTGAAACTGGCCATCCTGACTACTGCGGAATATTTCGCACCGCGTGTACTCGGCGAATTCTGTGCACGTCATCCTGGCATTGAAGCCTCGATGTTCGTCGGCAATCGCGAAACCCTGCTCGAACGCATGGCGCGAAATCTCGACGATCTCTACATCTTCGGCCAGCCTCCCGCCAACCTCAACATCGTCGCCGAAAGTTTCGCCTACAACCCGCTGGTTGTCGTCGCGCGCAGCGACCATCCGCTGGCCGGGGAAAGCGATATCGCCCCCGCGCGGCTCGATGGTCTGCCGTTCCTGCTGCGCGAATCCGGCTCGGGCATACGTCTCGCCACCGAGGATTTCATGCGCAAGCATCGCGTACAGATCGAAACGCGCATGGAAGTCGGCAGCAACGAAGCAATCAAACAGGCGGTGAAAGGCGGGTTGGGTCTTGCCGTGCTGTCATTCGCAAGCGTCGCGGCGGAAGTGGAGCGCGGTGAACTCGCGACATTGAATGTACAGGGTTTCCCGCTCATGCGGCGCTGGCATGTAACCTGGCCTGCCGGAAAAAATCTGTCACACGCAGCGGAAGAATTCCGCAAATCGCTGTTCGACGGCTCCATCGTGCAATACGGGCTTGTGCCTGCAAAATAAACCGGAGATCAAGGGCTGAAAAAATCGCTCCAATTGTTTCGTCGCGCTGGACAAATTCTTCCGACTTGGAGAAACTTCAGCATGCGTTTCTTTTCGGTGATCCTGATTTTCCTGCTTGTTCTTGCCGGTTGCCAGAAACCTGTAAAGCCGCTTCCTCCCGTCAGGGAGAGCTTGCAGCTCAATGTGGTGACGGTGAACGGGCCGGCGACTTATTATGTTACCGGGCCGAATGAATATGCGGGATTTGAGTATGACCTTGCCAAGCTGTTCGCGCGGCATTTGAGCGCGGAGCTGGGGAAAGAGGTCAAGCTCAATATCGTGTTGGTCGATAATGTTTCCCAGGTAATTCCGGCATTGATGAAGGGTCGCGCAGCGCTTGCAGCGGCGAATTTGACCGTGACGCGCGAGCGGCAGCATCTTGTGCATTTCGGGCCGACGTATCAGACGGTGCAGCAGCAGGTGGTTTACAACAAGGAAACCCGCAAGGCGCCGAAAAAAATTTCCGATCTTGCGAATGCCCGCATTGCGATTCCTGCAGCGACAAGTTATGTCGATCGGCTGAGTGAATTGGCAGCGAACGTACCGGGATTGACCTGGACGGAAGACCCGCTTTCCAACAGCGATGAATTATTGGAGCGCGTGGCGGAAGGCTCGCTGGATTTCACAATCGCCGATTCGCATTTGGTGGCGATGGAGCGGAATTATTACCCCAATCTCGGCGCGGGGCTCAATCTCGGCGCAGCGGATGATCTGGCGTGGGCATTCCGCAAGAATGGCGATGAGTGGTTGTATCAGCAGTCGCTGAAATTTTTTGCGCGCATCAAGCAGGATGGCACTTTGCGCTCATTGATCGACCGTTATTACGGTCACTCGGAGCGGGTCAAGCCGACCGATGTAACGGGCTTTCTGGTCAGAATGAAAACCGTGTTGCCGAAATATACCGGCCTTTTCAAACAGGCGGAGGGATTGACCGGCATTGATTGGCGACTGCTTGCAGCGATCAGTTATCAGGAATCGCACTGGGATCCATTCGCCACGTCACCGACCAATGTACGCGGCATGATGATGCTGACCGAAGACACCGCCGACCGCATGGGCGTGACGGACAGACTGGATCCCAGGCAGAGCATCATGGCAGGCGCGCGTTATGTCATCGTGCTGCGGGAAACAATCCCCGAGCGCGTACCGGAACCGGATCGCACCTGGCTCGCGCTGGCCGCTTACAATATTGGCTACGCGCATCTGGAAGACGCGCGCAAACTCGCGCAGCGTCACAAGCTCAACCCCGATGCGTGGGCGGATGTGAAAAAAACATTGCCGCTGTTGACGCAGGAGCAATATTTCTCCAACACGCAATATGGCTATGCGCGAGGCGGCGCGCCGGTGCATTTTGTTGAGTCAATTCGCACTTATTACCGTATCCTTGAAAAATACGAGCCGAATCGCGCGCCCCTGCTGCCTGGTTTCGATCTGGTGAGCGCGGATTTTAAACGAGCCGCCGAGTTGCGCCCATAAAACTTTAAGGATTTGGAAAACTTGCAATGCCGCATGAAGTCAGCCTGATTACGACAACAGCCGCCGCCTTCGGACTCGCGATGGTGCTGGGTTTCATCGCCTCCAAACTCAAGATACCGCCGCTGGTCGGCTACCTGATCGCAGGCGTCATCATCGGCCCCGCCACACCGGGGTTTGATGCCGACGTCGAAATCGCGGCACAGCTCGCGGATATCGGCATCATGCTGCTGATGTTCGGCGTCGGGCTGCACTTTTCTCTGGAAGAACTGCTCTCGGTCAAACGCATCGCAATACCGGGGGCGATCATGCAGATCATCTTCACCTCATCGGTGGGCACGGGCATGGGGCTTTTCTGGGGCTGGGGCATAGGCACCGCGCTGGTATTTGGAATCTCACTGTCGTGCGCGAGTACGGTGGTGGTACTGCGCGCGCTCGAAGCGCGCGGAATGCTGGCGACCATCAACGGGCATATCGCGGCCGGCTGGCTCGTGGTCGAAGATATTGTGATGGTGCTGGTAATGGTGCTGCTGCCCGCCTTCTCCAGCTTGCTGGGCGGTATCGGGCACGGCCATGCCGATGCAAACCTGTGGACTACGCTGGGCATCACGCTATTCAAGGTGGCTGCTTTTATCATATTGATGCTGGTCGTCGGACGTCGGCTGTTTCCCAAGCTGCTGTGGCAAATGGCTCGCACCGGCTCGCGCGAACTGTTCACGCTGTGCGTGATCGCAGCGGCCATCGGTGTCGCCTACGGCTCATCCAAGCTGTTCGGCGTTTCATTCGCGCTCGGCGCTTTTTTCGCAGGCATGATGATGCGCGAATCCGAGTTCAGCCATCGCGCCGCAGAAGAATCACTGCCGTTGCGCGACGCATTTTCCGTGCTGTTCTTCGTTTCCGTCGGCATGCTGTTCGATCCCAATGTGCTGCTGGAACATCCGTGGCAGGCCCTCACCGTCGCCGCCATCATCATGTTCGGCAAATCACTCGCGGGCGCGACTCTGGTGCTGCTATTCCGTTATCCGCTCAATACCGCGCTCACAGTGGGCTCCAGCCTCGCGCAGATCGGGGAATTCTCGTTCATTCTCGCGGGAGTCGGCATGAGTTTGCACCTGCTGAGCGCGGAACATCAAAACCTGATCCTCGCGGGCGCGCTCATCTCGATCTCGCTGAACTCCTTCGTATTCACCATGATAGAACCGCTTCAGGCATGGATACGCACCAAATCCGCCCTGGCCCGCAAACTGGAAATGCGTGATGACCCGCTCGCGCAACTGCCGATGTCCACCGACCAGAACCTGCTCACCGGGCAGGTGGTGCTCGTAGGTTACGGTCGCGTCGGCAAACGCATCACGGAAGCGCTCAATGAACGCGGCATTCCCTACGTTGTGGCCGAGCAGAACCGGGGCATAGTGGAAACGCTGCGCGTGCATGATATTCCGGCGGTATCGGGCGACGCCTCCGACCCGGAGGTTTTGATTCAGGCTCATATCCATCGCGCGGGCATGCTGGTCATCGCGACACCTGACAGCTTCGCGGCGCGCAAAATGGTGGAAACCGCGCGCCTGCTCAATCCCAATATTGAAGTCGTGGTGCGCACGCATAGTGACGAGGAAGCCGAACTGCTCGAAAAAGAAGGCATAGGCAAGATATTCATGGGCGAACACGAACTCGCGCGCGGTATGAGCCAGCATATTCTGAGCCGCATGAAAGCGACATAAACGCGTCATCGCCAATAACAGAAAAGGAGCGCCATGAAATGAGTACATTCAAGCAACTGCTGGCACCCACGGATTTCTCCGAATACGCCATGATGGCCGTCCGCCGGGCAGCAATGATTGCCGTGCAGCAGCAGGCAAAACTGGATCTGATGCACGTGCTGAGTAGCGGCACGCTGAAGTCATTGCAGGAATTCGAATTCCTCAACATCAGCCAGGAGAGCGAAGCGCAACAGCTTGCCGAGGCGGAACACCAGCTCGCTGCGCTGGCCGCAGACATCAAGCGCGAAACCGGGATCACACCCGCGACCCAAATCAAGGCCGGCAACGTGCTCGATGAAGTGATCGCGGCGATGAAAGCCGCTGATATGCTCGTGCTTGGCGCGCGTGGCACCAGCCCTCTGCGCGATCTGCTGGTCGGCTCAATGGCCATGCGCCTGCTGGGCAAATGCAACCTGCCGGTGCTGGTCGTCAATGGCGCACCAACGCAGATTTACCGGCGCGTCCTCGTGCCCGTAGATTTTTTTCCGCACTCGCGCGAGGCACTGAAACTCGCATTGCAGATCGCGCCCGACGCGGACATTACCGTAATCAACGCTTTCCAGGTTCCATTCAAGGGAAAACTCGCCCTCTCCGGCGCGGCAAAAGAACAATTGCAGCGTTATCGCACCCAAGCCCAGCAATTGGCATCGCAAAATATCCAGGAACTGATACAAGAAGTCGCCGGAGAATCACACCAGATCAAACATGCAGTCAAACAAGCCGACCCCGCAGTTTTCATACTGGAACAAGCGACGGAACTGGAAGCCGATCTCATCGTCATCGGCAAACGCGGACAATCGCTCATGGAAGGCATGCTGCTCGGCAGCGTGACGCGACACATACTCGTCAATGTCAAATGCGACGTGCTAGCCGTACATCCTGCGTAAGATGGCAGGAAATAATGAAGAAGAAAGGCTCTCCACCGCATCATAGTTGCGCAACAACAAAGCCCTGATCCCTGTAATCCGGGTTCTGTTATTGACGCTCCAATTTTTTCACTCGATAATATTGGCCTGATTGTCGCTTTCGGTTGCGGGCTTTCCCACTCGCAACTGCGCCGTCCGTCTGGTGAACGCGGTGTTGCGGCAGTCTGAGTTCCTCGATCCGCCTCCAGAAGTGGGTCAAGATTCGGGATGAATCCTTCATGGATAATTTTTCTCAGGCAGCTACCGTAGTTTCGGTAACCTGCCCTTGCTGCGGCTTGCTTTGCGACGATTTGACCGTCCAGCGTGATTCCGCAGGCCAACTCACTGTCAAGGAAAATGGCTGCGCGCGCGCCGTGGCGTTTTTCGCGCGCGCCGTGGCTGCGTCCGAGCCACGTATCGCTGGCAAACCTGCGACTTTGCAGGAAGCAATAACCAAGGCTGCGCGGATTCTGGGCGATGCCAAACAGCCGCTGATTGCGGGTTTGGGTACCGATGTCGATGGCATGCGCGCAGTGATGAATCTCGCGGAAACAAACCGCACCACGCTTGACCATATGAATTCCAACGCTCTTTTCCGCAACATGCTCGTGTTGCAAAACTCGGGCTGGTTCAATACCACGCTGACCGAGGTACGCAATCGCGTTGATCTGCTGCTGGTGGTCGGAACCGATGTGGTGAGCGTCAATCCGCGCTTTTTCGAACGTGAAATCTGGAACAAGGAAACGCTGTACAACCAGGACACCGCCAAGCGCGAAATTGTTTATCTCGGCGGGCGCGGACTGGATACTTCAACAGGCATCGCGCCGGATGGGCGCAAACCGGATGTAATCGAGTGCGACATGGATCGCTTGCCCGAAGTGGTCGGCGCATTGCGCGCGTTTGTACTTGGCAAGCCATTAATCGCAAATGAAATCGCCGGAGTTCCTGCCGCCACTTTGCAAAATCTCGCGCAGCGCTTGCTTGCCGCGAAATATTCCATCGTGACCTGGGCAGCCGGTGCGCTCGCCCTGCCCCATGCGGAATTGACCGTGCAGCATCTGGCCGCACTGGTAATCGCGCTCAATAAAACCACACGTTCAGCGGGTTTGCCGCTCGGCGGCAGTGATGGCGACACGAGCGCGAATCAGGTCAGCGCGTGGATCAGTGGCTACCCGGTACGCAACTCCTATATGCGCAATATTCCCGATTACGATCCCTGGCTTTATTCCGCCGAACGCCAATTGCAAAATGGTGAGGCGGATGCCTTGTTATGGATTTCGTCGTTCAGTCCCGAGCGTGTACCGCCTGCAACGGATGCACCCACCGTGGTGTTTGGTGAGGCGCACATGAAATTCGACAAGGAGCCGGATGTGTTCATCCCTGTCGCAACGCCGGGCGTGGATTGCAAGGGCACGATGTTCCGTATTGATAACGTCGTCTCGCTGCCTTTGCAAAAATTGCGCGACAGCAAACTGCCCGCGCTGGCTGAGGTTTTGCGCGCGATTGAGCAGCAACTTGGTCAGGAACAAGGAGCCGCGATATGTTGACCAAACTGAGCGGCGGCACTGTTTATGATCCCGCACACGGCATCGACGGCAAGGTGATGGATATTTATATCCGCGACGGTCGCATAGTCGAACGTCCGCAGGATACCGAGCGCATTGATCAGGAATACAAACTCAACGGCAAGATCGTCATGGCGGGTGCGATCGACATGCACACGCACATCGGCGGCGGCAAGGTCAATATCGCGCGCAGCATGCTGCCGGAAGATCACCGGCACGATCCGGCGGCGCATTCCGGTGCGTGCCGCGCAGGATGCGGCCACGCCGTGCCTTCGACGCTGACGGCAGGTTATCGCTACGCGGAAATGGGTTATACCGCCGGATTTGAACCTGCCGTGTTGCCGATGAATGCACGTCAGGCGCATCTGGAAATGGGCGACACGCCGATGATAGACAAAGGCGGCTACGCCATGCTGGGCAGTGACGATTTATTTCTGCGCATGCTGGCCGCGAAAAAAGACCAGAACGCAATCAACGATTATGTCGCATGGACCATAGCCGCAAGTCAGGCGATTGGCATCAAGGTGGTGAATGCGGGCGGCATCAATGCCTTCAAATTCAACCAGCGTTTCCTCGATCTCGATGAAAAAAATTCGCGCTACGACATCACTCCGCGCGAAGTTCTGAAAACCTTGTCACGCGCGGTGTATGAGCTGGGTGTGCCGCATCCCCTGCATGTGCACGGCAACAATCTTGGTGTGCCCGGCAATGTGGAAACCACGCTTAATTCGATGGCGGGTGTTGAGGGCTATCCCATGCACCTCACGCATATCCAGTTCCACAGTTATGGCGTCGAAGGTGATCGCAAGTTTTCCTCGGGCGCATCGCGCATTGCTGAGGCGATCAACAAAAACAAAAACATTTCCGCCGATGTCGGCCAGATTCTGTTCGGCCAGACCGTCACCGTTTCCGGCGATCAGATGTCGCAGTTCCGCAACGCCGAGCTTGGCTCGCCGCGCAAGATGGTATGCATGGATATCGAATGCGACGCAGGCTGCGGCGTGGTGCCGTTCAAGTACAAGGATCAGAATTTCGTCAACGCGCTGCAATGGGCGATAGGACTGGAAATTTTCCTGCTGGTCGATGACCCGTGGCGCATCTTCCTCACCACCGACCACCCCAACGGCGCGCCGTTCACGAGTTATCCGCATCTCATCAAATTGCTCATGGACAAGAGCTTCCGCAAGGATGTGTTCGCCACGCTCAACGCTGACGCGCAAACCATGAGCACACTGGCTTCCATAGATCGCGAATACACGCTTTATGAAATTGCGATCATGACGCGCGCAGGCGCGGCCAAGCTGGTCGGGCTGCATGACAGAGGCCATCTCGGCGCGGGCGCGGCGGCGGATATCACGGTTTACACCGACAATGCCGATCGCGAGAAAATGTTCGCCAAGCCGGATTACGTTTTCAAGGATGGCCAGCTTGTCGTCAAGGATGGCAGCATCGTCAAGGTGGTATGGGGCGCGACGCACACTGTGCGTCCGGAGTTTGATCGCGGCATCGAGAAGGAAATCAAAACCTATTTCGACAAGTACCACACCATCAAAATGGAACACATGAAAGTCAGCAACGACGAACTCGAAGACGGCGGACGCAGCAAGATCATCGTGCAGGAATGCAAGGGCCGCCGGGAGAAGACGGCATGATAATCAACGGCGTTGCAATCGACGATACCTTTGCCGAAGCCTTCGGGATGCGTGGCACGCGCGTGCTCATCACTGCGCAAAATCTCAAATGGGCGCATACCGCCGCCACCGCGATGACCGGCTTCGCGACCTCCGTGATTGCCTGCGGCGTGGAAGCAGGAATTGAACGTGAACTATCGCCGGAAGAAACGCCGGATGGCCGCCCCGGCGTCTCCGTGCTGATGTTCGCGATGGGCAGTGCAGTGCTTATGAAACAGCTTGAAACCCGCATGGGACAATGCGTGCTTACCTGCCCGACCGCCGCCGCATTTTCGGGCATCGAGGGCGGTGACCGCATCAATCTCGGCAAAAATTTGCGTTTTTTTGGTGATGGATTCCAGACTTCCAAACAGTTCGGCGGCAAACGTTACTGGCGCGTGCCGGTGATGGATGGCGAATTTCTCACCGAAGAAAAAACCGGCATGGTGCGCGCGGTCGGCGGCGGCAATTTTCTCATTCTCGCCGAGTCGCAGCCGCAGGCGCTTGCGGCGGGCGAAGCTGCGATTGAGGCCATGCGCAAGGTGCCGAATGTCATCATGCCCTTCCCCGGCGGGATTGTGCGTTCCGGCTCCAAGGTCGGCTCCAAATACAAGACATTGAATGCCTCCACCAATGATGCGTTCTGCCCGACGCTCAAAGGACTGACCAAAACAGAACTGTCGCCGGAAATTGAATCCGTGATGGAAATTGTGATCGACGGCCTCAGCGATGCCGATGTGCGCAAAGCCACCCACGCAGGCATCTCCGCCGTGTGCGATCTCGGTGCAGCCAATGGCGTGCGGCGCATTTCCGCAGGTAATTATGGCGGCAAACTCGGCCCATTTCACTTTCATCTGCGGGAGATCATGGCATGACCGCGTTGACGCTCACGCTCAAAAAAATTCCGCAGCAGCGCATAGATTGCTCGCCGCTGACGCCGGATGCGCTGGCCGGAAAATCCGCCGCCGATATTGCCGCCATTCCATTGCAATCCGGCAAAAACACGCTGCGTGTTGATGCCTTGTTTGATGTTTCCGGCGACGATGTTGCCGAAATTGTTTTCATGAATGGCTGCGACAAGCTGGACTATATCGGCGCGGCGATGCACAGTGGTCGCATCATCATCCACGGCGATGCGGGCTGCTATCTCGGTTTCCGCAAAAAAGGCGGCGAGATCGTGCAGCACGGCAACGCGGGCAATTTCGCCGCGAGTGGCATGACGGGTGGACTGCTGCATATCCACGGCAACGCAGGCGATTTTCTCGCGGCTGCAATTCCCGGTGATCGCAAAGGCATGGCAGGCGGTCTCGTCATCGTTACCGGCAACGCGGGCGACCGCACGGGTGACCAGATGCGGCGCGGCATTGTGTTGATTGAAGGCAATGCCGGCGATTATTGCGCTTCACGCATGATTGCCGGGACAATAGGCGTGATGGGCGCGACTGGCGATTATCCCGGCTACGGCATGAAGCGCGGCACATTGCTGCTGTTCAAGCCGCCCAGACTGATCGCCACGATACAGGATTGCGGCATGCATACACTGCCCTTCCTGAAATTGATGTACAAATCTTTCCGCGATTTGCCAAGCAAATTCGCGCACCTCGACCAGACACGCGTGCGGCGTTACGCCGGAGATTTGGCCAATGACGGCAAGGGTGAAATTTTACTGTTTTCGTAATCGAAACTTTTGAGGAATTGCAACATGTCCGAAACCAGGACCGTGCGTCTTGATAATTTGAAGCGCAAAAGCGGCAAGCCCAAGGGCCGCAGCGTTGAACCGGCCGCACTGCTGGAAGTGCAGCGGCTGCTGGGCGATGCTTCGCGCGCGCCAGACATGCTGATCGAGCATCTGCACAAAATACAGGATCATCACGGGCATATCTCCAGCAAGCACATCACGGCGCTTGCCGCTGAAATGAAACTTTCGCAGACGGAAGTTTATGAAGTCGCCACCTTCTATCACCACTTTGATGTGGTCAAGGAAGGTGAAGCGCCGCCTCCGCCGCTCACCGTGCGCGTTTGTGAATCCGTGGCGTGCGACATGGCAGGCGCGCATGACCTCATAGACGCGCTGAAGCGCGGGCTGGGCGATAAAATCCGCATCCAGCCGGTGCCTTGCGTGGGTCGCTGCGATACTGCGCCGATAGCCGTGGTCGGAAAAAATCCGGTTGACCATGCGACTGCGGATGCGGTCATTAAAGCTGCGAATGCAAAGGAAATCGAAGCGCCCGTCACCAATTATCTGCCGCTGGACAAATATGTCGCCGCCGGTGGTTATCAACTCTACAAAAATTGCGTGGAAGGAAAACGCACGCCCGAAGAACTCATCGCCATCATGGAAAATTCCGGCTTGCGCGGCTTGGGCGGCGCAGGTTTTCCGGTCGGGCGCAAATGGCGCATCGTAAGCCAGCAGCCCGCACCACGCCTCATGGCAGTCAACATTGACGAAGGCGAACCCGGCACTTTCAAGGATAGATATTATCTGGAGCGCGATCCGCACCGTTTCCTCGAAGGCATGTTGATCGCAGCATGGGCAGTCGGCATCGACAGGATTTATATTTACCTGCGCGACGAATACGCGGGATGCCGCAAAATTCTGAGCCGCGAACTCGCGGAACTGCAGGATCATCCGCCCGCGCGCCTGCCGGAAATCCAGTTGCGGCGCGGCGCGGGAGCCTACATCTGCGGCGAGGAATCGGCCATGATCGAATCCATAGAAGGCAAACGCGGGATGCCGCGTCTGCGTCCGCCGTTTGTGGCGCAGGTCGGTTTGTTTGGCCGCCCGACGCTGGAACACAACATGGAATCCGTTTACTGGGTGCGCGAAATTGTCGAAAAAGGCCCGGAATGGTTCACCGCGCACGGTCGCTACGAGCGCAAGGGTTTGCGCTCTTTCTCGGTCAGCGGTCGCGTGAAAAAATCCGGTGTGCATCTCGCTCCTGCAGGCATCACCATGCGCGAACTCATCAATGAATATTGCGGCGGCATGCTGGATGGCCACGAGTTTTACGGCTACTTCCCCGGCGGCGCGTCCGGCGGTATTTTGCCCGCGAGCATGGGCGACATCCCGCTCGATTTCGACACGCTCAACCAGTACGGCTGCTTCATCGGATCGGCAGCGATAATCGTATTTTCCGACCATGACAAGGCGAAGGATTTGGCGCTCAATGCGATGAAATTTTTTGAAGATGAATCCTGCGGCCAATGCACGCCCTGCCGCGTGGGAACTGCAAAAGCGGTCGATCTCATGGCGCAATCCCACTGGGATCAGGCGCTGCTGGAAGAACTTTCCGTGACCATGATAGACGCTTCCATCTGCGGTCTCGGCCAGGCGGCGCCCAATCCGTTGCGCTCTGTCATCAAGTATTTTCCCGACGAATTGAATTAGTTAGGGTACGCTCATGAATGCTCCTGCCAATCTGCCCCCCACCATAGGCTTCTCGCTCAACGGCAAAAAAGTCGAGGCGTTCGAGGGCGAAACCATCATCCAGGCCGCGCAACGCAACGGTGTGGAAATTCCGCATCTGTGCTACAAGGACGGCTTGCGTCCTGACGGCAACTGCCGCGCGTGCGTGGTCGAGATCAAGGGCGAGCGCGTGCTTGCGCCTTCCTGCTGTCGCGCTCCCTCCCCCGACATGGAAGTGCAATCCGACAGCGCCCGTGCCACCGCCGCGCAAAAAATGGTGCTGGAATTGCTGCTGTCCGACATGCCGCCAAAAGAATACAAGCTCGACAACGAACTCACGCACTGGGCGAAAAAACTTGAACTCGGCAAGCCGCGTTTCAGCGCGCGTACCGCGCCTGTCGCCGATCTTTCCAACGCAGCCATCACGGTCAATCTCGATGCCTGCATCCAATGCACGCGTTGCGTGCGCGCCTGTCGTGAGGAACAGGTCAACGATGTGATTGGCTACGCTTTCCGCGGACATCACGCTGCCATTGTTTTCGATCAAGGCGATCCCATGGGCGACAGCACCTGCGTCACCTGTGGCGAATGCGTGCAAGCCTGCCCAACCGGCGCGCTCGCGCCTGCGGGCGGTGTCGCGCTGATCACGCCGGACAAAACCGTGGATTCCGTTTGCCCCTATTGCGGCGTCGGTTGCCAACTGACCTATCACGTCAAGGATGACAAGATCATTGAAGTCACGGGACGTGACGGCCCCGCCAATCATGATCGTTTGTGCGTCAAGGGTCGTTATGGTTTCGACTATGCGCGCCATCAGCATCGACTCACCAAGCCGTTGATACGCAAACCCGATGTGCCCAAGGACGCAACTGCGGAAATGGATCCCGCAAATCCTTATGCCGCATTCCGCGAAGCGAGCTGGGAAGAAGCATTGGATTTCGCCGCGAATGGCCTCAAAAAAATCAAGGAACGCGACGGCAAATACGCGCTGGCCGGATTCGGTTCGGCCAAGGGCAGCAATGAAGAAGCCTATCTATTCCAGAAGCTTGTACGCACCGGCTTCGGCACCAACAACGTTGACCACTGCACCCGTCTGTGCCACGCCTCCAGCGTGGTCGCGCTGCTGGAAGGCGTGGGCTCGGGCGCAGTTTCGAATCCGGTCGCGGATGTGCAGCATTCCGAAGTCATCGTCATCATCGGCGCCAACCCCATAGTCAACCATCCGGTCGCCGCGACCTTCATCAAGAATGCGGTGAAAAAAGGCGCCAAGCTCATCCTTATGGATCCGCGTCGCACCGAGCTTGCGCGCCATGCGACCTATCATCTGCCATTCAAACCCGACACCGATGTGGCGATGCTCAATGCGCTGCTGCATGTGATTGTGGAGGAAGGTCTGGCTGATGAAGCATTCATCAAAAACCGAACCGAAAATTACGCGGCGCTCGAGGAAAACGTCAAGCAGTATTCACCGGAAGCAATGGCGCCGATTTGCGGCATCCCCGCCGAAACACTGCGCGAGGTCGCGCGTTTGTACGCCAAATCCAAAGCCTCCATCATCCTGTGGGGCATGGGCATATCGCAACACGTGCACGGCACCGACAATTCACGTTGTTTGATTGCGCTTTCCATGGTCACCGGCCAGATCGGCCGTCGCGGCACGGGCTTGCATCCGTTGCGCGGGCAGAACAATGTGCAGGGCGCGTCGGATGTGGGGCTGATTCCGATGAGCTTCCCGGATTATCTGCGTGTGGATAATCCCGAAGCGCATGCCAAATTTGAAAAACTGTGGGATGCGAAACTCGATAACAAGCCCGGCCTCACCGTGGTTGAAATCATGGATGCGGCCTACGAAGGAAAAATCAAGGGCATGTATGTGCAGGGTGAAAATCCCGCAATGTCCGACCCCAACAGCAACCACGCGCGCGAAGGTCTTGCGCGACTGGAACATCTCGTGGTGCAGGATATTTTCATGACCGAAACCGCCTACCTTGCCGACGTGATTCTTCCCGCCGGCGCGCACGCGGAAAAACTCGGCACCTTCACCAATACCGACCGCCTTGTGCAACTCGGCCGTCCCGCGATCAACCCGCCCGGTGATGCGCGTCAGGATTTGTGGATCATCCAGGAAATCGCGACACGCATCGGCGTTAACTGGCGCTATAACAGCCCGCAGGAAGTTTTCAATGAAATGCGTCAGGCGATGCAATCCATCGCAGGCATCACATGGGAACGGCTGGAACAGCAAGCCGTATGCTATCCGTGCGAACACGAAGGCGATCCGGGCGAAGAAGTCATCTTCCACGATCATTTCCCGCGCCCCGGCGGCAAGGCCAAACTCGTACCTGCCGACATCATCCCCGCCGATGAACGCCCGGATGACGAATACCCGTTGGTCCTCATCACCGGTCGCATGCTCGAACACTGGCATACCGGCAGCATGACTCGCCGCGCCAGTGTGCTTGACGCCATTGAACCCGCGCCCACCGCCAGCATCCATCCGCTTGATCTGGAAGCTTTCGGCATGCAAAGCGGCGACATCGTCACCGTGGAATCGCGGCGCGGCGAAGTGTCATTGATCGCCCGCGCTGACGACGGCATCCCGCGCGGCGCGGTTTTCATCGCCTTCTGCTACTACGAAGCCGCCGCGAATAAACTCACCAATCAGGCGCTGGATCCATTCGCCAAAATCGCCGAAGTGAAATACTGCGCGATCCGGCTTAAAAAAGGCGGCGAGTTACCGGAGGAATTGGGATACCACAGCAGGTTGGCGACGGCGTAATCAGGCGCGTACTTACTTTGCTTTCTTGACGGAGAGACGATCGGGACTTCCGGTGTATTGAATCGCGTATGCCTCGGTAGTTGACTGGCTGCAATCTTCCGGACTATTTTTTCTAACGGCGATAACAACATTATTGCCGTTTGCCTTGGCACTGGTAACACCGGCAGTCTGGATGCCGAGATTGTAGAGCACGCTTCCATCCTGATCGAGATTGGGATCGTCAACGCGAACGAGGGTTTGCACCGAATTACACGCGGGCTCACCCAGGTCGACGGCGATCACCGTATAGGAATATTTACCGATCTTCACCTGAAAAGTTTTTGAAGAAAGAGCACCTGCTTCAATCCCGAAATCCACGGTTTCGGATGTCGGAGAGACATCGGCAACAGCGGTAAAACTCAGGCTGACAAGTATAGCTGCAATGCTTAAGCGTTTCATGGAATTCTTTCGTAAGTGGTGAAGTAAGTGGCGTAGCTCCATGATATATGCAGCCGTAGCAATGACGCAATTCGCTCTGACACCTAAGCCAAGTCACCACCACAGACGCTCGATTTTTCATACCAGCCGCGCGTGCGTTTCACGATGGCCACCACCGACAGCATGACGGGCACTTCGACCAATACGCCAACCACCGTGGCAAGCGCCGCACCCGACTTGAGGCCGAACAAACTGATTGCCGCCGCCACCGCCAGCTCGAAGAAGTTGGAGGCGCCGATCAACGCGGCGGGCGCGGCCACGCACCAGGCAACGCCAAAGCGCCGGCTCAGCCAATAGGCCAGCCCTGCGTTGAAATAAACTTGAATCAGGATGGGCACGGCGATCAGCGCGATCACCAACGGCTGCGCCATGATCGCTTCGCCCTGAAAGCCAAACAGCAGCACCAGCGTTGCCAGTAGTGCAACAAGTGAAACAGGACTCAGACGCGCCAGCAGCCGGTCAAGTACGGCCTGTCCGCCCGTGGCGAGTACGCGCCGCCGCAAAAGTTGGGCGACGATCACCGGCACGATGATGTAGAGACCAACCGAGATCAGCAAGGTGTCCCAGGGCACGGTGATTGAGGCGACGCCGAGCAGCAGTCCGACCAGCGGCGCGAACAGGAACACCATGATGACGTCGTTGAGGGCGACCTGACTCAAGGTATAGGTCGGCTCGCCATCGCACAGGTTGGACCAGACGAATACCATCGCCGTGCAGGGCGCGGCGGCGAGCAGAATCAGTCCGGCGATGTAGGACGGCCCTTCGCCCGCTGGCAGCCAAGGCGCGAACAACCAGCCAATGAAGATCGTGCCAAGCAAGGCCATCGAGAACGGCTTGACCGCCCAATTGATGAACAAAGTAACACCGACGCCTTTCCAGTGCTGACGGACGCTATCCAGCGCCGCGAAGTCAATCTTGAGCAGCATGGGAACGATCATCAGCCAGATCAGCGCCGCGACGATGAGATTGACGTGAGCGATTTCGGTCGCGGCAATCACACCGAACAGACCGGGCAGCGCATGGCCCAGCGCAATGCCCGTCACGATGCAGAGCAAAACCCAAACGGTCAGATAACGCTCGAAGAAGCTCATGCTTCCGGCTCGACCTCACCGATGCGAGCCAATTCACGCTTTATGGCAATCTGATCGAGTGTTGCCAGCGGCAAATTCACAAACAAGCGGACACGGTTCATCATGTGCCGGAATATCTGATCAAAGGCTAGGCGCTTTTCATCATCGCTGCCTTCGACGGCTGCCGGATCGGCAAACCCCCAATGCGCCGAGACTGGCTGCCCCGGCCACACCGGGCAAGCCTCGCCCGCAGCGTTGTCGCAGACGGTGATGATGAAATCCATCTGCGGCGCGTCAGGCGCGGTGAATTCATCCCAGCTTTTGCTGCGCAGGTTTTCGGTTGAATAACTGATCGACTGCGCCTTTTCGACAGCGAAAGGATTGACCTTGCCGGTCGGGTGACTACCGGCGCTATAGGCACGGAAGCGGCCCTGCCCCATCGTGTTGATGAGAGCCTCGGCCATGATGCTGCGAGCGGAATTGCCGGTGCAGAGGATGAGGACGTTGTAAGATTTGTCAGACATGATGAGTCAACCGCATTGTGAAGTTTTTGAGGACAGTTGCTGCACAGGGCTGCAGCAACTTGCTTGTGTTTGTTCAGCATCATGCCGACTATCCTCTCCATAGATCGGAATGGAATCAAGTGTGTGGAATGCTTCCCAAGGAATGCCGTTGGGATCAAGGCTCCAGTGCTTGTCGGATTTGGCATAGCAGCAATTGCTGCCGGGCTGGGCAAGATGAGGAAGCTCAGCCGTCTTAATGCGCTCCTCCAAGTCATGCAGTTCTTCATCGTTCTCTGCCTGAATGCCGAGGTGATCCAGACCTCTGGCCTGCCCTCTCTGTGAAATGGCGAAGTTCACATGCGGATCATCCAGCATCCATTTGGCATAGTCCGGTTTGGTAATGGCGGGTTCCGCAGCGAACATGGCCGAATAGAAGCGAATGCTATCCGTCAGGTTTTCAACGGAGACGTGTACATGAAGGCGTTTCATGGTGAGATTCCTTTTCAAGGCTCAAGACTTGCAAACAGGCAGACAGGGATTGCCGCCACAACAATTTTCAGTGAGAAAAGCCACCAGAGCGGTGGCTGTTGAAAAATTCGCCGCATAGATCACAAAGCGACCTTCTTGCCGTGATACCACCATGTCAGCGTAAGTCAATTCTTTCAAGTGAAAGGATAGCGAAGATGGCGGGATGCCGGTCGTTTCACTGATCTTCCCCGCCGCCATGCCGACAGGGCCGGCTTGGATAAGCAAGCGAAACACCGCGAGGCGCGATTCCTGAGCAAGCGCCGTCAAGGCGGCAACAGCATTTGATGTTTCCATATTTCAATAATAATTGAAAT
Source organism: Methylobacillus sp. (assembly GCA_031277395.1). Lineage (GTDB taxonomy): Bacteria > Pseudomonadota > Gammaproteobacteria > Burkholderiales > Methylophilaceae > MM2. The sequence goes on from JAITML010000038.1 coordinate 64,637, forward strand.
AATAGAGCAAGGCAAGGCTGTGGTTTAGTCTATGGCTTATGAATTAGCAGCAAGCGGCAGCGAGTCCGCTCGAACGAAATACCAGACCAAATGCCAATCAAGCCAGCCCCCACCCAAGCAATGCCGCACCCGCAACCACCCAAACCGGCGACACACGCCCGAAAACCAGCAGCCCAAAAGCCGCGAGCGCCAGCCAGAAATCTGTTTTTGAGCCAATGGCGCTGACCCACACAGGGTCATACAGCGCAGCCCCCAATATACCCACCACAGCGGCGTTAATGCCTGCCATCGCGCGTTGCACCGAATCGTGCTGGCGCAGTGACTCCCAGAACGGTAGCGCACCAATAACCAAAAGGAAGCCGGGCGCGAACATGGCAACCAGTAGCAACAGCCCTCCGAGCCACCCATGCAGCGGCACGGGCATTGCCGCGCCAAGATAAGCCGCAAACGTGAACAACGGTCCCGGCACCGCCTGCGCGGCGCCATATCCAGCCAGAAAAACCTCATTGCTCACCCAGCCGGGCGGGACAACCCCCGATTGCAGCAAAGGCAGCACAACATGGCCGCCGCCAAAGACCAGCGCCCCCGCCTGGTAGAAAACCGCAACAGCAGAAACCATCATTGAACCTGTTGCCGCCGCCAGCGCAGGCAGCACGGCCAACAACAAGGCATATGAAGCAAGCAGTAACGTGCCAACACGTCGCGACACGCCGTAGTTCCGGTGTTGCGTCGGCGATAAATGGCCTGGATTCAAACCCCACCGTCCGACCAGTCCTCCGAAAACGATGATTGCAATTTGCCCCCACGCTGCTGGCACTGCCAGCACCACCAGTGCACAGAATACCGCCAACCCGGCTCTGGGACGATCAGGACACAAGGAGCGCGCCATGCTCATAACGGCCTGCGCGACGACCGCCACCGCGACAACCTTCAACCCATGCACTGCGCCGGATGCCGCCAGCCCCGACCATTGCGTAATACCGAAAGCAAAGAGAATAAGCGCCACAGCGGATGGCAGGGTAAAACCGACCCATGCGGCCAGCGCTCCCAGCCATCCCGCCCTGCCCAAACCCAGCGCGATACCCACTTGACTACTCGCCGGGCCGGGCAGGAATTGGCAAAGCGCCACGAGATCGGAATAATTTTTGTCATCCAGCCACTGGCGCCGCTCAACAAACTCTGTGCGGAAATAGCCTATATGGGCAACAGGGCCGCCAAAAGAAATCAATCCGAGTTTGAAAAAGGCGATGAGCACCTCAAAGGCAGTACCGCGCTTTCCAGTTTCAGGCGCGGTGCTTGTGTCGGTGTGGTCGTCTAATGTCATGCGATATCTGTGTGGAGTATGTGAGTAGCCTAACGCTAAGTTAGGCGCTTATCCATAGCTGCGCTCGCTAACCAAATAAAGCATGGAAACAACTGCCAGGTTGGCACTCAATGAGCCTGCTCGGCGGGTCGTTGCGGCAAAATGAGTATCAGCACAACGATGGCTGCAAGCAATACACCGGTTGCTATGTAGCGGCTTAACTCCAGGCCACCGCTTGCCACGGGTTTATCCAGAAAATCCCCGACGACTGCGCCCAATGGTCGAGTCAAAACAAATGCAGACCAGAACAGCGCCGTACGAGAAACCGTGGTAAAGAAATAAATGGCGACAATCACCAGCAGGAGCGCACTGAAGATCGCCGCAGCGCCAAGATAACCAAGACCTGCCGTGTCAGCACTCCAATCACCCAAAGCAGTGCCCAGCGTCTGCGAAAACATGATGGTAAGCCAGTAATGACTCTCTGCTCTGGGTGTGCTGATTGATGCAACATCAATCCGGCCAAGCGCCTTGTACCAGATAAAAACAGACAGCAACAGAAGAGCCAGAAGCAACACGGAACCATCCGCGTAACCAATGCCGAGAGAGCGCGTAGCAAAATCGGCGAGCGTGGTTCCCACGGTTGTTGAGGCAATGATGGTTGCCCAGTAAAGCAGAGGATGAAACCGCTTCGCTTTTATTTGCGCGAATACCGCAGCGACAAACAACACCATGAAAATGCCGGTGCTCACCAAATACCCAAGATTCATGGACATTGAAACCGCATCACCACCGGTTTCGCCAAGCGTTGTTGCCAGTATCTTTATGATCCAGAATCCGAGCGTAACCGCAGGGACTTTTACCAGCATTTCAGTTGTTTTTGTATTCATTGTTGTGACATCAATCGATTGGGATGGTCTGAATCATGTGGCCAGTTTAACGCTCAAGTTATCCGGCGATAAAGCCGTCTGGATTGAATGCAATGTTAGGCGTACCACACTGGCAACGGGACAAGGAAAAAAATTATTTTTCTTCTTTGGCTTTTTCAAGGGTAAAAGTCTGTTGTTGCATAATTAATTCATGCGTCTTTTGGAAGGCATCCAATACGATCGGAAAATTCTCGCAAGCTGCCAAGTCGGCGACTTTTTTGTCTATTGAAAAAAATTCCGGCGGCATGACGCTCTTGAGGTTTTCATATATTTCCAACTTTTGCTTTTCGAGCTCATTAAATTCCGGTGAGCTAATAATGTCATAGGCAAATTGTTTTCTGCGCTCATTTGTCCATTTGTTGGCAAGCTGATATTGCTCAACTTGATTTACAAGTTGGCGCTCTTTTTTCTGGTTAAGCATATCAGTCGAGTCAATCTCGGAAATGGTTTTTTCAACCTCTTCCGGCGTGGAACAATCTGCATGGGCAAAACTTCCGACAAGGAACGGAATAAGAAAAATGAAGTATTTGAACTTATGCAATTTTAAATCCCTTCATAACCCAATGACGGTGGGCCTTCTGGATATTGAGGAAGATGATCCGTGATTTGCAACCACGGCTGCTTGGATGATACCCAAATATGCATATCAGGCTTGAATAAAGAAGGGTCGTCAAGACTGCCAGCCGTCAATCCGATAACTCCGGCGAGAGCACGTCGTGAAAAAATGCTCGAGCCGCAACGCGAGCAGAAGCCACGTTCCAGAGTACCCGAAGAATGAAATGTACCAATTGGCCCGGAGATAGCAACGTCTTCAATACGCATGAGAATGCGAGCGTTAAAAGCTGCGCCGATGGCTTTTTGGCATAACCGACAATGACACACTCTTTGGTTTAATGGCTCAGAAGTCGTCTTGTAACGCACCGCATTACACAAACATCCACCCTCAAATACCGTCATCTGACTTCCTCGATCAAGAGCCCAATTCCTTCACTGCTGCTTTTCTGAATTAGCTGCAGCTGCGGAAAGTATTTTCCCGGCAATCAATCCAATAAGAATTAGGAAAAAAGCAGCAATTCCAAATCCTAATGCCATAACCCCATTTTGTTGAAGTGAAAATATAGCTGCCACAGAACAAGAAAGAGACCCCAGCAGTGTGAAAACAATACTAATGGGATGGCCCTTTCTCTTTTTTGGTTGTCCGTCAGCGTTGTCTTTTTCGTTCGATTGATTCATGTTGCTACCTCCATAATAGTAAGCGTGAGCCTAACGCTAAATTAACCGGCGCACCATAGGTACGTCCGGGTTAAGCAATATTAGGTCAATGATTAGCGAGGAGTTATAGCTGGCCTTTTTTCTATACTACGTAATATAGCTTTGCAGCCGTTCCAGTTGGTAGCGACAAGGTTTTCATAGAATTCCTGTACGAAATGATCAAAGTCCTTCGATTTTTTGATTTCTTCATACCTTGGGTCGTTGGTAATAATATTATTATCTGCTGATGCTTTGCTTTTAAATTCAGGAGATAACTCCCCGCACCTTTTATACTCCGCTATACTGCAAGCCGTGAGTTCGACTGCTGAGCGATCTTGCATGTCATTGGGAAAACACTGACCGAAGACTTTTGAGCTGAAGATCAAAAAATACAGTGGCAACAATGATGGGTAGATTGAACGCATAAATGTCTCCTGATGCTTAACGCCTAAGCTAGCCAGCGCATCGCAGGCACGTTCGGGTTGAGCACAATGTTAGGTGATTGCATGCAGTTTTATTTCGCTTCCCTGATTTTTTCAATGATCATGGTAAATTCTTGAGCATTTATTTCGTGGAGTTTTTGCATGGTTTCCATCAGATGGATAGTATTCTCACAAAGCTCCTTCGTATTGGAGGAAGATTCTCGCAGTACATTCTGAGCCTTGACCTCAGCCCTGTAGGCAATTTCTTGTTCTTGAAGGCTGGCAAATTGTGGCCAGCTCTTGATATCCATAAATATTTTCTTTATGTGTTCTTCTGTCCATTTATCCGCGTCCACACGAGCCTTAACTTCTTTGGCAATTTCCCCCTTCAGCTTCTCTTCATTTTCCTGAATGGTGTAGAAGGTCTGCTCAAACTGGGAAATGACCAAGGCCATACTATCTGACGTCGAGCAATCTATAGCGTCATCTGCGTGAGCAATACCACCAAAAAGGAACAGGGCGAGAAAGCCGATGTACTTGTATTTTTTCATCTGAAGTTTCCGTTTGCCAATGTAAAAGAGTCTAACGCCAAAATTAACTGGCGTACCGTAGGCACGTCCGGGTTGAATGCAACATTAGCCATTTACTCATAGTGCGACCACATACGAAGAACACGGACAACCTTCTCCTTGGCAAACACTTCGTAGACCAAACGGTGCTGAATGTTGATGCGTCGTGAATAGGCGCCCGCCAAATCACCTACAAGTTTTTCGTATGGCGGTGGATTTTGGAATGGATCGTCGGTCAGGACAGCCAATAATTCCAGTGCCTTGTCTTTCAAGCCCGCAGCTGCCAGCTTCTTTGCATCCTTCTGTGCGTGCTTGGAATAGACGATGCCCCAACTCACCACTTAAGCTCCTTGGCGCTCTTGCCAAGAGGTTCCGCCATTCCCTTCTTGATTGATTCACGCATACCAGGAATCGAAAGCAGGTAGAGCGTTTCCTGGATGGCATCCCAATCCTCTGCAGACAGGAGAACTGCATTTGCCCTTTTTCCGGTGATGTGAATTGGCTGATGTGATTCCGCCGCTTGATCAATGACGCGGTACAGGTTGGCGCGAGCCTCGCTTGCGGTAAGGGTAGCCATGCTCAATCTCCTTTTCGTAGATATCGAACAGTACGCATTAACGTACGCTTTGTCAATCTACTTATTCGGAAGAAACCTAACGCTCAAGCTAGCCCGTGATGAAGTTGTCCGGGCTAAATGCAGCACTAGGCCGCATTACGCCGATAGCCATTCACAGCCTAGTTCTTTAGCGTGTATTCCGGCACCCGGGCAGCATGCGCAACAAAGTGTTGTCATGCATCCAGTAATGATGGAACAGCGCCGCCGCAGCGTGGAGGCCGATTATCCAATAACCTATGGTAGCTACGGTTTCATGCACTTCCTTGATCTGTTTGGAGAGATCCTTGTTCTCGCCAATCAGCGCAGGCAGTTCCAGTCCGAAGAACGGTATCGGCTTGCCGCCGGCGCTGAGCATGAGCCAGCCCGCGAGCGGCAGCCCGAGCATGAGCACATACATGAGCACCTTCACCGTGCCGGCGAGCCATTTCTGCCAAGCCGGAGGTGCTGGCTGGATGCGCGGCTTGAGGCTGAACAGATATAACGCCAGTCGTAGCCAGGCAAGCCAGAACACCAGCATTCCCAGCATGAAGTGCCACTGTTTCATCGCATCGTATTCGGGAGTGCCTTTAGGGAAAATGCCGCGCAGTTCGATCAGCGCGTAAACGGCGGCCATAAGCAGCAGCATGAGCCAGTGCATGCCTATGGTCAGGGAGCCATAATGTTCGGTAGTGTTGCGCCAATTCATGGTTTATTTCTCCTTATTTAGATGGCTTGTCTTGAAAAGCAGTGTTGTCAATTCTGCTTGCCGCCAACAGCCTGGCAAGCGCCATAGACCAAGGAATCATCTTTCAATGAAGCTGTGCCGCCGTTGATTTCGAGAAGCGCGACACCGTTGCTGTAGCGCGTGGCATCCGCCTGTTTGGCGAGCGCCACTTCCCGATCCGGGTAGATCACCCAGGCAGTTCCGCCGTTGTTTTCGAGACGTACATAGAAACGTTTACCGTTTTCGCATTGGTATTCCGTGGCGTTAATCAGGCGTTTGGGTTGGCTGGGGCCGTCGCTTCCGCCGAGCATTCCACCCAGGCTGCACCCGCTTAATACCAGGCTGGCAATCAGGGATGTGATTGTGATTTTGTGTCTCATTGTTTTCCTTCAAGCTGTCATTTCGTTGTCTGTCATTTCTTTCCGAACAGCGAGCCGAGTACGCCGCGGATAAGGCTACGGCCAAGTTCGGAGCCGACCGTGCGTGCGACGGTTTTGGCGGCGGTTTCAATCATGCCGTCACGATGGCCGCCACGCGGGCCGGTGGAGCCGCCCACAAGTCCACCCCAATCAAACCCTTTGCCTTTCTCCGACGGTGCTTCCGTCGCAGTTTTCGCAGCGCGGGTTTTGAGAATTTCGTATGCGGATTCACGATCCATTATTTTTTCGTAATGCCCGTACAGCAGCGAGCTGCGTATCGTCTGCTGGCGCTCGGCATCGCTCACCGCGCCGATACGGCTTGCGGGCGGGCAAACGAAGGCGCGCTCCACCGGTTCAGGGCGACCTTTTTCGTCAAGCAGCGAAATCAGCGCTTCGCCGACGCCAAGTTCGGTAATGGCAGTTTCCACGTTGACTTCGGGATTGGCGCGGAAGGTTTCGGCAGCGGACTTGACCGCCTTCTGGTCGCGCGGCGTGAAGGCGCGCAATGCGTGCTGCACGCGGTTGCCAAGCTGGCCGAGCACCATGTCGGGAATATCGAGCGGATTCTGGCTCACGAAATAAACACCCACACCTTTGGAGCGAATGAGGCGCACGACTTGCTCGATTTTGGAAAGCAGCACCGGCGGTGCGTCGTTGAACAGCAAATGCGCTTCGTCGAAAAAGAAAACCAGTTTGGGTTTGTCGAGATCGCCGACTTCGGGCAGCTTCTCGAACAATTCCGACAGCAGCCATAGCAACAGCGTGGCATAAACGCGCGGCGAGTTGTAGAGCACGTCCGCCGCGAGCACATTGATGACACCACCTCCGTTGGCAGTCTGCATAAGGTCGTCGAGATCAAGCATGGGTTCGCCGAACAACAACTCGCCGCCTTCGTTTTCCAGTTGCAACAAACCACGCTGTATCGCGCCCACGCTGGCGGTTGAAATATTGCCGTAGCCGGTGACGAATTGCGCTGCATTTTCACCGATGAATTGCAGCATGGCACGCAAATCCTTGAGATCAAGCAGCAACATGCCCTGATCGTCGGCAATCTTGAATACGGCAGTCAGCACGCCAGTCTGCGTGTCATTGAGATTGAGCATGCGCGACAGCAGGAGCGGCCCCATATCGGATACTGTGGCGCGTACCGGATGTCCTTTCTTGCCGAACATATCCCAGAACACCACCGGCGCGGCTTCGTACTTGAGCGTCAGACCAAGCTCGGTCGCGCGCGCCTCGATTTTGGCATTACCGCCGCCCGGCTGACTCACGCCGGAAAGATCGCCTTTGACATCGGCCATGAATACCGGCACGCCGATGCGCGAAAATTGTTCGGCCAATGACTGCAACGTCACCGTCTTGCCCGTTCCGGTCGCTCCGGCAATCAAGCCATGACGGTTGGCCATGTTGGGCAGCAGATAAAGCGGATTTTTGCCTTTGGCAATCAGTAGCGGTTCGGTCATGGTTGGGGGTGGTTTCTGTTGTTGAATTATGCCAATGGTAACTGCGAATGCGGGGTTGAGGCTAGATATCGCCTTTGCGTGCTTTATCCATTATCCAGATCAGCGTTTTTTCGATTTCCTCGACTGCGGCACGCACATTGGGCGGAACATCACCCAGAGCGTGCAAGGCGTAGGTGGGTCGATCAAGCGCCATGTAGAGTGCACCGTTTTTTTCGTAGATGGCGATGCGGCATGGCGCGAAGGCGGCAAATTCGGGATAGTCCTTGAACACTTCCGCGCCCAAACCGAGGTTGCAATAAGAACGTACTTCGAGTTTGCCTTGCAGTGCCTGTCCGCGTTGCTGAAGGTGCTCGCCAAGCGGATAAACATCGGGACTGACGAAATTTTTTCCTTCCGCCGCGACCTTGAGGCTGCTCACGACATCATCGTAGCTAACGCCAGGCTCAACCTTGACAATGTACAAAGCCGTATCCGGATTGCCGCGCGAATGCGGCGTCGCGCAGGCTGTGAGGATGAGCAACAGGCTTACCAGCAAAATCCCTAGTCGCACTTCAATCTCCTAACCTTTTTCGGGTTGCCTGAGCTCTGCGTCCACTGTTTTGCGATTGAGATGCGGCGCGAGCATCTGGATAAATCCGTACATATAGCCACGCAAATAGCTGTCACGACGGACGGCGATATACGTTGTGCTGGGCGGAAACAAGCCGCTCGCATCCAGCATTTTAAGACCCGCATCGCGCTTGGGATCGTAGGCCATGCTTGCGAGCAGGCCGATACCCAGACCGAGTGAAACATAGGTCTTGATCACGTCGGCATCAATCGCGGTCAGCACAAAATTGGGATGCAACCCTTTTTCAGCAAAGGTGCGCGTCATGAGTGAGCCGCCGGTAAACGCAAAATCGTAAGTGACGATGGGATAGCGTGTGATTTTTTCCAGCGTGAGCGGCGTATCGCGCAACAGCGGATGGCCTTTGGGCGTGACCACGCAGCGATTCCATTGATAATACGGCAGGCAAACCAGTTCGGGTTGCTCGGTCATGGCTTCCGTCGCGATACCGATATCGGCTTCGTTGGCGACCACCTGCTGCGCCACCTGCGACGGGCTGCCCTGATGGATGGTGAGATGCACATCAGGGTATTTTTCAATAAAAGTCGCCACCACGGGCGGCAAGCGATAACGCGCTTGCGTGTGCGTGGTCGCGATGGTCAGGCTGCCACTCGCGTCACGCGTAAACTCCTCACCGACGCGCTTGATATTTTCCATCTCGCGCAGCACCTGCTCGGCGCGTTCCAGTATGATGCGCCCCGGCTCGGTGAGGCCGATCAATCGCTTGCCGTTGCGCTTGAAGATTTGCAGATCAAGCTCTTCTTCCAGCAACTGAATCTGCTTACTGATACCGGGTTGCGAGGTATGCAAAGTATCGGCAGCGAGAGAGATATTCAATCCCTGTCGCGCCACTTCGCGTATATAACGGAGTTGATGGAGTTTCATACCATATAACCAAAAGTGAACATTGTTAGAATAACATATTATTTTGCGGGTATATTTTCTTGTTATAGTTCCACCCTTTCCAAGGGTAAAAGTTCTGCATGGACTTCGGCTATATTATTTCCGGTTTCATGGTTGGCCTGCTCGTGGGCGTGACGGGCGTAGGCGGCGGGTCGTTGATGACACCGTTGCTCGTGTTCGCCTTCGGCTTCAAACCTGTGGTCGCGGTCGGCACCGATTTGCTGTTTGCCGCGATCACCAAATCCGGCGGCGTGCTGGTGCATCACGGCAATCACAAATCGGTGGAATGGCGCATCGTCGGTCTGCTTGCCGCAGGCAGTCTACCCGCAGCGCTCGCGGCCTTGTACGTGCTCCATCATTTTACGCGCCTGGGTGCGGATATCACGCCCATCATCACCCATGCGCTCGGCATCGCGCTCATACTCACGTCACTCGCGTTGTTTTTCCGCGCCTGGTTGCAGAGAAAGGCGCAAAAAACCGCGTGGCCGTGGCAACCCGATGGAGATCAACCTGAACGTTTCCATCGCTGGCAGGCGCCTGCAACGATAGTCACGGGATTGGTGCTTGGTGTGCTGGTCACGCTGTCCTCGGTCGGCGCGGGTGCGCTGGGCACGGTCGCCTTGCTGTTTCTTTATCCGCGTCTGCCGACGGTAAAAATCGTGGGAACCGACATTGCCCACGCGATTCCGCTCACGGCGATCGGCGGCTTCGGGCATTGGCAGATGGGCGCGGTGGATTTCACGCTGCTCGGCAGTTTGCTCATAGGCTCGCTGCCGGGCATCTGGATAGGCAGCCATTTGAGTTCGCGCATTCCCGAAAAATTTCTGCGTCCGGTGCTGGCATCCGTATTGATGCTGATCGGATTAAAATTCGTTTTTTAAAATAAACAAACCAAGCTCACACTATGTATATATATGACGACATCGACCAGCGCAACATAGACGAGCGTGTGGCTCAATACCGCAATCAGACGCGCCGCTATCTGGCGGGCGAGCTGACCGACGATGAATTCCGCCCGCTACGTCTGCAAAACGGGCTTTACATCCAGCGCCACGCGCCCATGATGCGCATCGCCGTACCCTATGGCCTTATGAATGCCCGCCAGTTACGCAAGCTGGCCGACATCACGCGCCGCTACGACAAGGGCTACGGCCACTTCAGCACGCGCCAGAATTTCCAGTTGAACTGGCCCAAACTCGAAGACACGCCCGACATACTCGCGGAGCTCGCAACCGTGCAGATGCACGCGATCCAGACCTCCGGCAGTTGCGTGCGCGCGATTACGACTGACCAGTTCGCGGGTGTCGCGCCGGATGAAATCGTCGATCCGCGCCCATTCATCGAAATCCTGCGCCAGTGGAGCAGCTTTCACCCCGAATTCGCCGGTCTGCCGCGCAAGTTCAAGATCGCCGTCAATGGCGCGCGCAACGACCGCGCACTGGTGCTCGCGCACGATATCGGGCTGGAACTCTACAAGGATGCCACGGGTGAAATGGCGGTGCGTGTTTTTGCCGGCGGCGGATTGGGTCGCACGCCCATCCTCGGCATCAAAATACGCGAGCATCTGGAATGGCAGCACGCCCTCACCTATTGCGCCGCCATCCTGCGCGTTTACAACCTCCATGGCCGCCGCGACAACGCCTTCAAGGCGCGCATCAAGATATTGGCCAAGGCGCTCGGCGCGGAAGAATTCGCGCGTCAGGTCGAAGCCGAATGGGCGTATCTCAAGGATGGCCCCAACACCATCATGCAAGCCGAATACGACCGTGTGGCGAGCTTTTTCAAACCGGATCGCTACGCCAAGCTGCCGGAGCATGATGCCTCTTTCGACGCCGCAGTCGCCGCGAATCCGGCTTTCGCCGCCTGGGCCAAGCGCAATGTCCACGCCCACAAGATACCGGGTTATCGCGCCGTCACCCTGTCGCTCAAAAAGACCGGCTCGCCGCCCGGCGACATCACGCACCAGCAGATGGATGCGGTGGCGGAACTCATCGAGCGCTACTCTTTCGGCGAGCTACGCGTTTCGCACGAACAGAACCTGATCCTCGCCGACGTGCGGCTCAGTGATCTGCACGCAGTATGGGAGCAAACGCGCGCGATCGGACTTGCAACGCCCAATATCGGCCTCTTAACCGACATCATCTGCTGCCCCGGCGGCGATTTTTGCAGCCTCGCGAACGCCAAATCCATCCCGATCGCACAGGCGATACAGGAGAAATTCGACGACCTCGACTATCTGCACGATATCGGCGATTTCGAGCTCAATATCTCCGGCTGCATGAACTCGTGCGGGCACCAGCACGTCGGCCATATCGGCGTGCTCGGCGTGGACAAGGACAATTCCGAGTGGTATCAGATCACCATAGGCGGAAAACAGGGTTCGGATGCAAGTCTCGGCACCGTGATCGGCCCTTCGTTCGCTGCATCCGAAGTGCCCGGCGTCATCGAGAAGCTCATCGCGGTCTATATCACGCACCGTACCGACGAGGAACGCTTTATTGACACCGTGCGCCGCATCGGCGTGGCTCCGTTCAAGGCCCATGTGTACGCGAAGGAGGCCGCGTGATGTCCAGAATTGTGCCGTCCAGAATTATCAAAAACAACGCGATCATTGACGACGAATGGACGCTGGTACATCTTGCTCCGCCCGCAGAAGAAGTCGTGCGCAAGCAGGCCGGCAAGGTGGTGATCTTCAGGATTACCGGCGAACCGGCAGCCACGCCCGAACAGATCGCAGAGACCGTCATTCCCGATACCGGCAAGATCATCATTCCGCTCACCGTCTGGCTCGCGCGCAAGGATGCGCTGTCGGCGCGTTTCGCGCTGGGCGAAATCGGTGTCTGGCTGGACAGCTTCGAGCCGCTCGAAGAACTGACCGGCAGCCTGGCCGACATCAACAGCCTGCCGCTCATCGCGATCAACTTCCCGCGCTTCGTCGATGGTCGTGGTTTTTCCATGGCCGCGCTGCTGCGTACCCGTTATGGCTACAAAAATGAACTGCGCTCCATCGGCGATGTGCTGCGCGACCAACTCTTTTACATGAAACGCTGCGGCTTTGATGCCTACGCGATCCGCGCGGACAAACCAGCGGAAGAAGCCCTGGCCAGCCTGCGCGATTTTTCCGAACCCTATCAGGGAGCGGTGGATAATCCGCTGCCGGTGTGGCGCCGCCATGCCCGCGTCGCGCACCATGCACTCGCAGGCTCCCGCATCGCGATGCGCCACGAAGACGAGGTGGATTGATGAGCAGTCTGGATACAAAAATCGCCGCCGCTGCGGCCCTGCTGGAACGCATACAGACCGACCACACTCTAGCCACGCTTGCGAGCAGTCTGGGTGCGGAGGATATGGTGCTGACCGATCTGATCGCGCGCTACGCGCCCGGCATCAGCATTTTTTCGCTCGATACCGGCCGCCTCAATCCGGAAACCTACGATCTGCTCGCCAAGGTGCAGGAGATTTATGGCGACAAGCTGAGCCTCAAGGTGTTCTACCCGCAGGCGGACGCACTGCAAAGCTACGTGGAACGCAATGGCATCAATGCCTTTTACGACAGCGTGGAACTGCGCAAAGCCTGCTGCGGCATCCGCAAGGTGGAGCCGCTTAAACGCGCACTGACCGGTCAAAAAGCCTGGATCACGGGCATGCGCCGCCAGCAGGCAGTCACGCGCGCAGACATGCCGTTTGAGGAATTTGACGCCGACCACGGCCTCATGAAGTTCAATCCGCTCGCGGACTGGAGCGAGCAAGAGGTATGGAAATACATCCACGACAACAATGTCCCGTATAATGCACTGCATGACCAGCACTACCCGAGCATAGGTTGCGCGCCCTGCACGCGCGCGATTGCCGTCGGCGAGGATATCCGCGCCGGGCGTTGGTGGTGGGAGGACGCATCCGGCAAGGAATGCGGCCTGCACGTAAAGAATGGCGGCGCCACGCCCGTCAAGTTTGAGACCAAGAAATGACAACCCTGACACGATCAACCCTTACCCATCTGGACTGGCTGGAAGCCGAGGCCATCCACATCATGCGCGAGGTCGCTGGCCAGTGCGAACGGCCTGTGCTGTTGTTCTCCGGCGGCAAGGATTCCATCTGCATGCTGCGCATCGCCGAAAAAGCATTCCGCCCGGGCAAGTTCCCGTTTCCGCTCATGCACATCGACACCGGCCACAACTACCGGGAAGTGGTCGAATTCCGCGACAAACGCGCCGCTGAACTCGGCGAGCGTCTCATCGTGCGCTCTGTGGAAGACTCCATGCAGCGCGGCACCGTGGTGCTCAAACATGAAAACGAATCGCGCAACAAACATCAATCCGTAACGCTGCTCGAAGCAATCGAGGAATTCGGTTTCGATTGCTGCATCGGCGGCGCGCGCCGCGACGAGGAAAAAGCGCGCGCCAAGGAACGCATCATGAGTTTCCGCGACGAATTCGGCCAGTGGGATCCAAAAAACCAGCGCCCCGAACTGTGGAATCTGTACAACGCGCGCGTGCACAAGGGCGAGAACATCCGCGCCTTCCCGATCTCGAACTGGACCGAGATGGACGTGTGGCAATACATAGAACGCGAAGGGCTGGAACTGCCGAGCATCTACTTCGCCCACCAGCGCGACGTGGTGATACGCAACGATGCGATCTATCCGGTCAATGTGCCGCTCGCCGGTGGCGCAATCATCAACCCGCCCAAGGCCAGCGAGCAGATCGTCAACATGCGCGTGCGTTTCCGCACCGTGGGCGACATCACCTGCACCGCGCCGGTTCGTTCCGATGCCGACACCGTCGCCGGAATCGTACTGGAAACCGCGACCACCACCATCACCGAACGCGGCGCGACACGTCTGGACGACCAGACCTCGGACGCCTCGATGGAACAACGCAAGAAAGAAGGCTATTTCTGATGAACGCCGCCACAACTCTCCAGGATAACGGCCTGCTGCGCTTCATGACCTGTGGCAGCGTGGACGACGGCAAGAGCACGCTAATCGGGCGTCTGCTGTACGACACCAAAACCATACTCGAAGACACGCTCACGCAGATTGAACGCACTTCGAAAAAACGCGGCATGGAAGCCGTGGATCTGTCGCTGCTCACCGACGGCTTGCAGGCCGAGCGCGAGCAAGGCATCACCATAGATGTGGCCTACCGCTACTTCAGCACCGGCACGCGCAAATACATCATCGCCGACGCGCCGGGTCACGAGCAGTACACGCGCAACATGGTAACCGCCGCCTCCACCGCCAACCTCGCGATCATTCTCATCGACGCGCGCAAAGGCGTGCTGACGCAAACCCGCCGTCATTCTTATCTCGCGCATCTGGTCGGTATTCCGCATATTCTCGTCGCCGTCAACAAGATGGATCTCGTGAATTACGATCAGGGCGCGTTTGAAAAAATCCGCGCCGATTATCTCGCGTTCGCCGAGCAGATCGGCTTGCAGCGCGCAGGGAACGACGTGCGCTTTATCCCGATGTCCGCGCTCAGCGGCGACATGATCGTGGAACGCGGCGACGCGATGGACTGGTACAGCGGCCCCACCCTGCTGGAAATCCTCGAAGCCGCGCCCGCCGCGCATACCGAAAAGGCCGAGAATTTCCGCCTGCCGGTGCAATATGTATGCCGCCCGCAGGATTCCGCCAATCCCGAACTGCACGATTTTCGCGGCTTCATGGGGCGCGTTGAATCAGGCGAGATTGCAATCGGCGATGCAATCACGGTGCTGCCCTCCGGCCGCGCGAGCAAGGTCAAGGCAATCCAGATCGGCAACGAGAGGCTGGAACGCGCGATCCACGAGCAATCCGTCACGCTGCTGCTGGAAGACGAAATCGACATCTCGCGCGGCGACATGATAGTCAAAAGCAGCGAAGCCAAGGAGCCGGTCAAGCAACTCGACGCCATGCTGTGCTGGCTCGCCGAAACGCCGCTTTCTCCCGCGCGTACCTACATCATTCGCCATACCACGTGCGAATCCAAAGCCAAGGTCGGCGCGATCGAGTATCGGGTCGATGTCAACACGCTGGAACGTCACGCGACGCAAAACCTCAGCATGAACGACATCGCCAAAATCAGCTTCCGCCTCGCCCAGCCCCTGTGCGTGGACAGCTACGCCGATAACCGCGCGACGGGCGCTTTCATCGTGATTGACGAAAGCACCAACAACACGGTGGGTGCGGGGATGGCGCTATAGTCCTCGCTGTTACGCAATGAAAACTGATAAAATAGTCTGATAAATTTTGGAGTAAATCATGACCTACGTTGTTACTGAAAACTGCATCCAGTGCAAATATACTGACTGCGTGGACGTATGCCCGGTGGATTGCTTTGTGGAAGGCCCCAACTTCCTCGCGATTGATCCCGACGAGTGCATAGACTGCACGCTGTGCGTGGCCGAATGCCCAGCAGAAGCCATCTTCGCCGAAGATGACGTTCCGGCTGACCAGCAGGAATACATCGAACTCAACGCGCGCCTCGCCAAAGTCTGGCCGGCCATTACCAGCAAAAAAGACCCTCTGCCTGACGCCGACGCCAACAACCGCAAACCCAACAAGCGCGGTTTGTTGATCGAGTAAAACCTGGCTCGATTGCGCGTCATTAGTTATGAAAGGTTCGCCAATGCTGCAAGAATATACTGCGGTCATCAAGCAAGACGAAGGCGTTTGGATCGGCTGGATTGAGGAAGTGCCGGGAGTTAATTGTCAGGAAACCACACGCGAAACGTTGTTGGCATCTTTGCGCATAACGCTCGCCGAAGCTCTCTGAAATCAATAATCATCTCGCTCGCAAAATTTGCCACGACCTCGGCATCCCTGACCCAACACGATTCTAAATTACTTACCCGAACAGATACGCTTCACTAAAGTTTTTGTGCTATAGTTTTGTGCAGTTTTGTTTTTTTGCAATACTATAAGAATTAATAAGCAATATATGTTGTTGTGATTTTTAGCATACTAAAGCTATCACTCGACAGACAAGGGAGACTACCATGCTGGCAACACTTTTTGCGGCGCGATCATTTCACGCTGACCGTTATTTCCGCATCTCCGATTACGCACCCGCAAAAACATCGTTAACCGCCGCATTTCTGCGCGGCCGGTTTGTATTGGGAGCATTGTTTTTGTGTGGGGCGTTTGTTCCGTTTTCGCAGGCGCAGGCCGCGCCTTGTGCTGTTGGCGGCGATGGCACGTTCTTTATCAACAATACCGCAAGCTGTGAAATTTCGTCAGTCGCCCCTCTGATCGGCAACAACAGCACTCCTGGAAGCGGCAGTATCGGTTTCTACCTTCGAAGCCAAACCGCCAACCGAGTCATAACGATCGAAAATGATTTGACGACAACTCTTCAGGGAGTTGTCGGCATCAATGTATTTAATGAGCAAACTGCTTCCCGCTCATTATTCGATGCGTCCGGAAGAACTATCAATCTCACCATCACCAATTTCAACGCCGCAGATTCTGCCGCCAAGTCTGGTGTGAGTGTTTTTAACGGCTCCACAGCCAGAATCGGCACCTTGAACCTGACGATGAATAACCTGCCGGTGGGAAACTTTATCACCGCCCGCCATGAACATTACGGAGTGCTGACAGGCTCCACACCCATCAGAAACGAAAGCGCTTTCTTTGACGGTAATTATTCCAGCGCTATTTTCGATAATCTTGATGTCACGATGAGTACGACCGGCGCCTCTTTGATGTATCCCCTGCTTGTCGGGATCCGGGCCATCCAAGGGGCAGGAGCGGGTGCAAATGCCGGCCATGGCTCCGCCGGTTATGTTGAGGTCGCCCAAGACCTGAGGCTGAACATCAGCGGCACCTCGGGCGACGCGATGGGTATCTATATCTCCGGTACGGAGCAGGCAGGCATCGTTCCGGAAGTGCATCTGAACAACAGCGATATCACCATCAAAAGTACATCACAGCGTTCCGCCGCAATCCGGTTGGGCAAAACCAATAACGATGGCGTCGGCACCGACGTCGGCATCGGACTCGGCACACTCTACTCGACCGGTCACATGGAACTGAACACGCTGGCCATGACTAACACCAGCGCTGCGTCAATTGTTTCCGTCTGGGAGGGCAGCTTGCTCGACGCGGGCGCCAGCACCGCCAGCACGACGATACAGGCCGCGAACACCGCCATTAATGTCAGCGGCGATCAGGACACCACCGGTGCCGTGAAAACGCAGATGTTGTTCAACGATCTCGTCGTAACGACAGCTTCCACTACGGCGAATCTGGTCAATGTCACCTCCGGCAAATACCTGCTTGATGTGCATGGTGCGGGCAGCAATCTTACGGCCTCGGCAGGCGGCTTCCTCGTCAATGTCACCGGTGCGACGACCGATACGGAATTCAACCTCGCTCAAGGCACAATGACGGGGCTCGTCAACAAAGCCACTACTGCCACAACGTTGCTGAACATGAATGTAAGCAATGGTGCGGAATGGGTTCTGGCAGCCAAGGGCGGTACCAACCCCACCACCACCGCCACGTTCACACAACTCAATCTAAGCAATACGGCGCAGGTCAATGCCTATGGCGACGGCACGGGTAGCGCCGCATTCACGCTGCTCGGCAACGTCACCAACAGCGGCGGCCTCATCAATCTATCCAATGCAGCGGGTACGTCCGGCGCTGCCGGTGTTGTAGGTGACACTCTGACCATACGAGGCAATTACGTCGGTAGCAACAACGGCATGGTGGTGCTTGATACCTTTCTTGGTGATGACACCTCCCCTTCGGACAAACTCATCATTGATAACGGAACAGCCAGCGGCACAACCGCGCTGTTTATCAAAAATGCCGGTGGCCCGGGCGCTCTGACAACTGCCAACGGCATACTGGTGGTGGAGGCAATCAACGGCGCCACAACGACCGATGCCTTCACGCTGGCAAATCCGGGTGGTTACGTCGCCGCAGGTGCTTATGCCTACACACTGCATTATCGCGATGCCGCAGACCTCGGTGAGAACTGGTTTCTGCGCGCTACTATCGACTGCATCGCTGATCCCACCAACCCCGTTTGCCCCAGCGGCACCGACACTGACATCCGCCCTGAAGTTTCCCTCTACGCCGCCAACCCTGACCTCGCTCTCACCTACGGTCGCGCGCTGCTCAATACCTTGCACGAACGCACGCCTACCCGTCCCGAGCAATATGCTCCGGGTCAAGGCACATGCGATGAACAAGACAAGAACAACTGGTCAGGCTGCGATCCGAATATCGTCTGGTTGCGTGCCCTCGGCGGCGGCGGCTCCCGCGATGGCGGTTCTCCCGGCATCTACGGCAGTCGCGGTCCTTCCTACGACTACGACTACACCATGCTGCAAATCGGCGTGGATCTGCTGCGCCAGAAAAACGCCGAAGGCGACCGGAATCATTTCGGCGGCTATTATGCCTATGGCAACATGGACGCGGACGTTGATGACATCCAGCGGAGCGTCGCTGGAGAAACCACGCTTATCGGGCATAGCCTCGGCCTCTACTACACGCATTTCGCTCCCGAAGGCGGCTACATTGATGCCGTTCTGCAAGGCACCTGGTACGAGATCGACTCAAATCGCCGCGCTTCGGAATTGGGCTTGAGAAGCGACGGTCTCGGCATCGCCGCTTCACTTGAAGGCGGTTATCCGTTCTGGTCAGACAGCGATAAAAGCTGGGGGCTGGAACCCCAGGCTCAACTCATCTATCAGACCATCAATCTCGACGGTGGCCGTGAAAAAGGCACTACGACGCGCGTCAGCTACGACGATGTTGAAAGCCTGCAAGGCCGCCTGGGATTGCGACTGGTGCATAACTGGAAAGACAACCATGAGCATGCCATCGCCTCGGCCGGTTCAAGCTGGTTGCGCCTGAGTGTTCTCAACGAGTTCATCGCCCAGCCGAAAACACGTTTTTCATTCGCTGGCGATATGGTAGCATTCAAAACCAAACTCACCGGTTCAAGCGTGGAGCTTCGCGCAGGTTTCGATGGCTGGTATTCCGGCGTGGGGCTCTACGCCAACCTTGGCGCGACTTCCAGTTTGAACGGGCAAGGTTATATCTATGATGGAAGGTTGGGGATCAAAGTCCCGTTCTGATTCATCTCCGCTCTATGGCCGATAGCGCCTTGAATATCATCCCGTCCGGGTTGATATCCGGGGCGTTACACTTTCTGCTGCCACAGCGCGGAATTTCTGACGCTCACCCACCCTATCAGCAAATATCCGGCCATGCCGAGCGCGAGCCCGAGCGGATGACGCCATAGCAGCGGAATGAGCAGTCCCGCCGATAGCGTGGATAGCAGCATCTGCATGAATGCCTGACCGGAAGCCGCGGTACCGCGCAGCCCGGGATGCCGATCCAGCGCCGCCACGGTCATGAGCGGGCCGGAAAACGCCATGCCGATATTGTAGAGAGCGACGGGCAGTATGCTCAGCATGAAATTCCAGGGAGGGAACAGGCATATCACGATGTTGAACAGCGCGATACCGGCCATCCAGCCATAAGACAAACACAGAATCATGCGACTGGACATGCGCCCCGCATAATGTCGCGCGAACCAGGAGCCGAGCACCATGCACAGCACGGTGGGTATGAACATCCAGCCGAACTGCTGTTCGTTGAGCCCGAGGTGCTCAATAAGAAACACCGGCGCGGACAGCACATAGATGAAAAATCCTGCGAAATTGGCGCCGAATGCGATGGAAAGTCTGATGAACTCGGTATCCGCGAACACCTGTTTGTAGCCCTGATGCACCGCCGCTGCGGAAAACGGGCGGCGCTTTTCAACAGGCATCGTCTCGGGAAGATACCGATACGCCGCCAGCAGCATGAACAGCGCATAAAGACCGAGAAAAACGAAGATCGCCTGCCAGTGAATGCCGAGCAGCAGTCCGCCGATGACGGGTGCGATGGCGGGCGCGAAACCGAAGATCATTTGCACCTGCGCCATCACGCGTTGCGCCGCGACGCCTTCAAACAGATCGCGCACCATCGCGCGCGCCACCACGTTGCCCGCGCCTGCGGAGATTCCCTGCAAGGCGCGGAAAAACCACAGCGTTTCGACATTGGGCGCGAGCGCGCAACCAACCGAAGCCAGCGCGAATACGATCAATCCCCAGCGAATCGCGGCGAGCCGGCCAATCGCGTCGGAAATCGCGCCGTGCCAAAGCGTCATGAGCGCATAGGGCAACAGATAAGCCGTCAAACTCTGTTGCAAACCTGCCTTGTCCGAGTCGAGCGCGTCCGCCATCACCGGAAAGGCCGGCAGATAGGTATCAATGGCAAATGGCGCCAGCGCCGTGAGGCCGGCCAGCACGAGCGCAATCACGCCGGTTGATCGTGAGTTATTCAAAGGTTTCCTGAAAAATTGCGCCGACAATGACGCTGTTTGATATTACAGGCTCATGGCAACGCGTGAAAGGATTTCACGCGCTCGCGCAATTCTCCTGCGACAAGTTCTTTCGAGTTTTTATCATTGCGGAAAACAATGGGCTGTGCCTGCAACTGCGGGTTTTGCGCGTCTTGCAGCGCCTGCTCGATCAAGTGATGATGCGGCGACAGACTGCACACGGGATCCGCGCTTTCCGCATCGCCGGAAAGCAAAAACGCCTGACAACGGCAGCCGCCCAAATCCTTTTCCTTGTCCGGGCAGGTGCGGCACGGCTCTTTCATCCACGCATCGCCGCGATAGCGATTGAATGCGGGCGACTCCTTCCACGCCCACTCCAGCCCCCGTTCGCGCACATTCGGAAAGGTGATGCCCGGCAATACGCGCGCGGAATGGCACGGCAACACATCGCCGTTGGCGGTGACTATCATGAATACTTCGCCCCAGCCGTTCATGCACTTTTTCGGGCGATCGGAAAAATAATCCGGTACCACAAAAAATATTTTCATCTTGTTGCCGACTTTCGCGCGAAACTCATTCGTGATTTTTTCCGCATGCTCAAGCTGCTCGCGTGTCGGCATCAACTGGCTGCGATTGATCAGCGACCAGCCGTAATATTGCGTGTTGGCCAGCTCGACAAAATCCGCGCCGAGCGCCTCGGCCATTTCAAGAATTTCCTTGATATGGCCAATGTTGTAGCGATGGATGACGACGTTGAGCACCATGGGGTAGCCGTGATCCTTGATCATCGCCGCAACCTTTTGCTTGAGTTCAAACGTGCGCGTATTGGTGATGAAGTTGTTGATTTCTTCCGTGATGTCATGCATCGAAAGCTGGATGTGATCCAGCCCGCCTTCCTTGAATGCGCGTATGCGTTTTTCCGTGAGGCCGACACCGGAGGTGATGAGATTGCTGTAATAGCCCAGCTTGCGTGCCTCAATCACGATCTCTTCAATATCATCGCGCAGCAGCGGCTCGCCGCCCGAGATGCCGAGTTGCAACGCGCCCATTTTGCGCGCGTCGCGCAAGACCTTGATCCACGCCTCCGTGCTTAGTTCGTCCTGCGTATGCTCGACGTAATCCGTCGGGTTGTAGCAAAACGCGCAGTGCAGCGGGCAACGATAGGTGATCTCCGCCAGCAGCCACAAGGGCTGAGTATTGGTCACGGTCGCGGTTACGCCGTTATTTTGTTGCGCCATATCAACTATCTGCTTTCACGATCCAGCTTTTTTCGGCAGCGAGTTCCACCATGCCGATGATATCGCCTTCCAGATCGGGAACGTCGGGGAAAGCCTGCTTGAGTTCATTCACAATATCGGCCACGGTTTTTTTGCCGTCCATGCGTTTGATGATCTCACCGGCGCCGCCATTCAGTTTGATCATGCCTTCGGGGAACAGCAGCACATGGCATTGCTGCGCGTCTTCCCACTGAAAACGATAGTGCGGGGCAAGCCGGTAGATGTCGTTGTGATTCATATGCGTTCAATACACCGGCTGGCGCAGATAGTCGCGGCCATCGGTATTGATGTCGGTGCAGGCCAGCATGATGGAATCCGCGATTACCCACAGCACATCCAGCTTGAATTGCAGAATTTCCAGTGCGCGCTCCTGCATTTCGCGGCTTTGACCGAAGTAATTGAGTGTCACATCCAGCCCCTGCTCCACATCGCGGCGCGCTTCGGTCAGACGTTTTTTGAAATAGACCAGCCCCTCCTCCTTGATCCACGGATACATCGTCGGCCAGGAGCTGATGCGTTGCTGATGGATATGCGGCGCGAACAGTTCGGTCAGACTGGAGCAAACCGCCTCCTGCCACGGACGCTGCCGCGCGAAATTGATGTAGGCATCGACTGCGAAACGCACACCCGGCGCAACCAGCTTGAGTGAAACAATATCCTCGCGTGCGAGACCCACCGCCTGCCCGAGTTTTATCCACGCCTCTATGCCGCCCTCTTTTCCATCCACGCCGTCATGGTCGGTGATGCGCACTATCCATTGCTTGCGCACTTCCTTGTCCGGGCAGTTGGAGAGTATCGCCGCATCCTTTTGCGGAATGCCGATCTGGTAATAATAGCGATTCGCCACCCAGCATTGCAGTTGCTCCTTGCTGAGTTTGCCTTCGTACATCATCACGTGAAACGGATGATAAATATGGTAGCCCTTGCCTTTTTCGCGCAACTTCGCTTCAAATTCCTCGCGGCTCCAG
>JAITML010000071.1 GCA_031277395.1 Methylobacillus sp.
TGCGCTCCATGGCGCTGCGACTGCGCAACGAGCAGGATGCGCGCCGTTCTTCCAGTGCATGACAGTGTAGCGCCGACTGTGGGGAGGTGTTTAATTTGGGACTGAACGGAAAAGTCGGATTCATACTGTGAGGCGCATCAAATAAGGGTTTCATAAACTAGACCGCAACATTCTTATTTGGGACTAAATAGTCAAAAACCGCGTGATTTTGCACTTTATTTGGGACTAAATAATCAGAAATTAAACATGCGTCGTCACATTCTACGGCCAGTCCAAACAACACGGCCAATGATGGCCATCTCTGATCCATCAATCTCTGACACCTTGATATCGAAGGTTGTGAACGCCGAATTGTCGCTGATCACGCGCACAACCCCATTTGGCAACGCTTGCAACCTCTTAACCAGCAGCATGTCGTTCATCCTTAATATATATACGCCCTCGCGGTCTGGCCGCGTCGCCCGCCGGTCGATCAGGATCACATCACCTGCCCGCAATGTTGGCTCCATCGAATCACCGGCGACGCGGATCAGATAAAGGTCTTGCGGTTGCGCGCCGATCTCATGCCTTATCCACTCATCCTTGAACACCAACGCATCGTCTGGAACCTCATGCTCAATGACAGCGCCATTACCGGCTGCTGCGCGAACACCGCTATAAAGAGGGATGGATATATATCCGGCTGGTGGTTGCGCAACCTGATTTTGCACGCCATTTACTCTACTATCAGATGAATCATCACCTTCTGATCGCCACCATGCAACAGACTTCCCTGTTGCTTTAGACAGCCTTTCAAGCGTTGCAGTATGCGGCATCCGATCATTTTTGATCCAGCCATGAACCGTTTGGTGTGGCAGCTCATGCCTACTCGCCCAACCGTTAATGGAGTTGTTACCAATTAGCTCCAGCAATTTTTCCCTGATTCCTGCCATCCCACTTCTCTCCTCGGAACTGGGATGGTGAACTGGGATGCCAGCTCACCATCCCAGTTTGGATTATTGATTATAAATCAAAACCTTAACTACAGGACGATGGATTTAATGAAAAATCTTAAGTGGGATGCTTGACATCTCACTTTTATCTCAATTAAGATGGCGTCATGTCAAAAATCAAGCCGCCGTTAAACATGCCTAAAAAACCAGCCTCGCAAGACTGGCATCGTGCCGACATTATTGCAGCCGTCCGGAAGACTGGAACAAACCTGCAACGCCTGTCGCGGTCGCTTGGTTATGCGCGTGGAGTTCTCGGTAACGCGCTATCCGGGCCGTGCCCGAAATATGAAAGACTCATTGCTGAACACCTCGGCACCATCCCGCAGCACATATGGCCAAGTCGATATCACGCAGACGGTAGCCCAAAAAGCGGCCGTGGCGAGCGTGGTCTTGGGCGGTATATTGCCAAAAAACCTAGTAAATCAGCAGCAACTATATACCGTAATGATAGACAAAAAAGCACATCTTGCAATGTATATGAAAAGAACACCCGGAGGGTCGCATAATGCGCCGCCTCCGCGACACTGCAACATCTGACATGTTTGAATTGCTGCCGCCCCCGGCAGCAAGTGCTGCTGGCAGTTTGGCTTGCCGCGTTGAGATATCCCATGCCATGAGTGGCGCTTTAAAAGGGCTGGATCGCTACGACGTTGCCGCCAAAATGAGCCGCCTGCTCGGGCGCGACATAAGTAAGCACATGTTGGACGCCTACACGGCTGAATCGCGTGAAGACCATACCCCGCCGCTCGATACAGCCATCGCTTTTGATCTCGCCACTGAAACGCATACTCTCGCAAACCTATTTTCCACCAAGCTCGGTGCGCGCCTGCTGATCGGCAAGGAAGCGTTGCATGCCGAACTTGGGAGGCTACAACGCACACATGACGAGGCGGCACAGAAGATGAAGCAGCTAAAACGAATAATGAGGGAACTGAAATGAGTTTCGTCAAACAATGGTACTCGGCTGCCGAGATCGCTGAAATGAAGTTGCCCGGCCTACCGGGAACAAAGCGGAACATGAATGATCTGGCCGACCGCGAAAACTGGCCACGTCAAAATCGCGCTGGTCGTGGCGGTGGATTCGAATATCAACCGCCCGCGACCATCCTCAAATTGATACGCGAGCACACTGTTCAGAAGATGGTGCAATCCGCGAAAGTGGAACATGTGCCAACCACATTAATTAATGTGCCAGCGTCAATCCCCACAACCGACCTGAAAGACTGGCAACGATCCACCGCCGAAGCGCGCGCGGCGATCTGTGCCGAAGTGAAGCGGCTCGCCGATATCGGTGGCACAACCAAAGCGGTTAAAACCATGATTAATTTGGCTGCGCTTGGCCGTCTGCCGGAGCATTTGCAATGCCTTGTTCCGGTTGCCAACGCGAAGGCCGGAGCGGATGGAAAACGCACTTTGTCGCGCACATCGATTTACCGCTGGCTGGCCGAATCTGCGGCAGGTGGTGTCGGAAAACTGTCACCTAAACAGCGCACAACGAGCCGTATCCCGGCTTGGGCGCCGTACTTTCTCGGCCTGTTTCAGCAGCCGCAGAAACCGAGCATCCAGTATTGCCTTGAAAAGCTGCCGAACATTTTGCCTGCCGGTGTTCCGCTGCCGTCCTATGGTCAGGCCAGCCGCTTCATCAAGAAGATGAGCAACGTTGACGCACAGCGCGGACGCATGGGGAATCGCGAGATCAAGAGCATCCGCCCCTTCGTCCGTCGCGATACCACGCAGATGTGGCCGGGCGATGCCTACACGGCAGACGGACACACCTTCGATGCGGAGATCGCGCATCCGGCGCACGGTAAACCGTTCCGCCCGGAAATCACCACGATTATTGATGTCGCTACGCGTCGCGCGGTGGGCTGGTCGGCCGGGTTGGCTGAATCGACGTGGGCAGTTCTTGATGCGCTGCGCCACGCCTGCATCAATGGCGGTATCGCAGCCATCTTCTACGTTGACAACGGTTCCGGGTACAAAAATGCGGCGATGGCGAGCGAGACAACCGGCTTTATGGCGCGGCTCGGCATCACGCTTTCGCACAGTCTGCCCTACAACTCGCAGGCACGCGGCATCATCGAACGGTCACACAAAACCATCTGGGTGCGCGGTGCAAAAACGATGCCGACCTACATGGGCGCGGCGATGGATTGCGAGGCAAAACAGACGGCCTATAAAGTCACGCGGGCCGATATCAAACTCGTCGGGACGTCGCGCGCGTTGATGTCCTGGACAGAGTTCAT